>CAZLWS010000025.1:0-27492 GCA_964563205.1 uncultured Propionibacteriaceae bacterium
CTCCGTCCAGCAGGCTACTGGCCTGCCGTCGCCCCCGAAGCGGAAGTCCGAAACCGGACCGATCGCTGTATGGATGATGGTGCTGCTGGACGCTAGGCCACCTTGTTGGCGTAGCGCTGCCTCGCGGCTTCGCCCGAGGTGCCGACGAAGGTGCCGATCGCCGACCACGGCATGCCGGCATCGCGAGCTGCCTGGATCGCCTCCACGATGTGGCGTTCAGCGTCCGAGCGCTCTTGGACGGCGGCGCGCAACAGAGCGACGGCGCCGGCGTCGAGTTCGTCTGCCGGGTTGGGCTCGTAGTCCTCGAACCGGGCGGCGAGTTCGTTGGCGTGCTGGAGCGCAAGACGGTCGGGTGGAGACGCTGAGAAACACGAGGAGACCACTCCCGAACCGGTGAGCGGGGAGTGAGCCGGTGGTGGATAGCTGCGACGCTAGCACGGTAGCTAGACCCCGGGAGCCGCCTCCGGCTTCGATACCAGAAGGATGGTAGTTCCGATGCGTGGGCCGATCGACGCGGTAGAAACTAAATAAAATAAATACGGTTCTGACGTAGTATGAAGGCTGTGACGCTTCACGATGCCGCAGGGCCTAGCCCGTTCAGCCCAGGGTACGGCAGGCGACCTCTCGTCTTCGGTGGGCACGAGACAGAGCTTGCTGAGCTGGTTGGAGTGTTCAAGACACTGGACTTCGGCGAGAACCAGTCTGTCCTGATCTCGGGTCTGCGCGGCGCGGGCAAGACCTCCATGCTGGCGAAGCTGCAGGACGCCGCGCGCGACAATGGCTGGCTGGTGATCAGCGATGACGCGAGTTCGGGCCTGATGGAAAGAGTGATGGAGTCCACCATCCCGAGTCTGCTGCGCACTCTGTCGCCCGATACCCGCAAGCGCCTGACCTCGCTGGGCATCTGGCAACTCAACGCCCAATGGGAGTACGTGGATCGGTACCGAGAGGTCAAGCCGCTGTTGCGCCGGGATCTCGTGGCGCTGTCAAGCGCCCTCGATGAGACCCGACCCCATGCCGGGATCCTGATCACGATCGACGAGGTCTCCTCCGGCAAGGTGAGGCTTCGGGAGTTGTCGAGATTCGCCCTCGAGGTCTCGCACGCGATCAGCGAGGGTGCGAACATCATGGTGGTCTTCGCAGGCATCCGGGTTGATCTTGATGCGCTCCTCGAGCAGGACCACACGACCTTCCTGCGGCGCTCCAGGGAGCTCGACTTCCGCAGACTCACCCCGAACGAGACCCGCCACGTGCTCGCCGAGACGATTCGCATCGGCGGGAAAGGCGTGACGGAATCCGCTCTCGAACTGCTCGTCACGTTCACCCAGGGCTACCCCTACCTCGTTCAGCTGGCCGGCGATTTCGCCTGGCGCAACAGTGGCGACCACAACGTGATCCGCCTTGCGGACGCGGAGGCCGCGCACGACAAGGCTGTGACGGCGGTGGAGAGACGGGTGATCAGCCGGGTGTATCAGGATCTGTCCGAGAAGGACCAGGAGTTCGTGGCCGCCATGGCTCAAGACGACCATCGCAGCAAAATGGCTGAGATCGCGCGTCGCATGGGGGTATCCGACCAGTACGCGCAGGTGTACAAGAAGCGACTCATCGAGAGCGGCTACGTCCAGGCAGACGGCCGCGGCCACGTCGTGTTCTCTTTGCCTTACCTGGGTGACTACCTCCGTTCCCTGACCAGCGGCAGGAGCGCGGCGACACAGGATGACTGGAGCAGCTACCCGCCACCACGCCCGACAGGCGCGCGCTGAGCTGGCAAACTAAATAAAGTAAATACGGTTTGGAAGACCGGTTGTCGGGTCTGCTGTCAGCCGAGTAGCCGTCGGACGCGCAGCAGTTCCGCGACCGACCAGGCCTGGAAGGGGCAGCCGGACGGGGCGTGCGGCGGGTCTCCGTCCGCCACCTCGCTGACGGAGCCGAAGCCGGCCTCGGGGATATGCGACTCCAGGCCGGCAAGGACTTCGTCGGTGGGGAGCCCGGCCCGGCGCAGGGTGTCGACGTAGGGGCCGATCAGCCAAGGCCAGACGGTGCCCTGGTGGTAGACGGCGTCCCGCTCGGGCATCGGGCCGACGTAGCGTCCGGCGTAGCCGGGCTCGGACGGGCCCAGCGAGCGCAGGCCGAGAGGCGTCACCAGGGGAGCGCAGGCGCGGGCCACGGCGGCCGCGTCGAGGCCGGGGACGGCGGCGGTCCCGGCGGCGATCAGCTGGTTGGGACGCAGCGTCCGGTCGTCGCCGGCGGGGCCGTCGACCACGTCGGCCAGGCCGCCGCCCGGCAGCGGGAAGCGCCGGACGAAGGACGCCGCCGCGCGGGCGTACAGGGCTTCGAGGTGGTGGGCGGGTTCGCCCAGCTGGGTCCGCAGGCCGGCCAGGAAGCCGAGGCCGGCCACCCACAGTCCGTTGACCTCGACGGGCTTGCCGGCCCGCTGGGTGATGGCGCGGTCGTCCACCCGGGCGTCCATCCAGGTCAGCGCGGCCCCGGGCGCGCCCTGGGTGATCAGGCCGTCGGCGTCCACCCGGATGCCGTAGCGGGTTCCGGCCAGGTGATGCTCGACGATCGAGCCCAGCCCTGGCAGCAGGCGTCGTCCCAGGTCGAGGTCGCCGGTGACCGCCAGGTGGCGCTCGACGGCGTGCAGGAACCACATCGCGGCGTCCACGGTGTTGTGGTCCTGACCGCCGAAGTCGGTGGTGTTGGCCAGCATGCCGTCGCTGAGCGTGGCGGCCAGCCGTTCCAGCAGGGTTGCGCCCTCGTCCAGCCGTCCGGTGGCGAGGAAGAGGCCGTCGTAGGCGGTGAGGGTGTCGCGCGACCACGCCCCGAACCAGGGGAAGCCGGCGATCACGTCGACCGCGGGCGTGGTGACGACGAACTGGTCTGCGGCGTGCAGCAACTGGGCGTCGAGCGCATCGGTGGCGGACGCGGTGACGCCCCGGGAGCGTCGCCGGGCGGCTTCGATCACTGCCGCCGCATCCTCCGCAGGCTCGCCGCCCAACCAGCCGACGAAGCCCAGCGCCTCCCCCGGGAGGAACTCGGCCGAGATCTCCGACAGCACCGGCAGATCCTCGTCCGCGGGGTAGCCGCGGGCGGCCTCCTCTCGGTACTGGTAGCGCAGCCGCCGCGAGGGCCTGCGAGCAGTGAGCTCGCCGGGGAACTCCCAGCGCCACCGCAGGTCGCCGCCCACCGCCTGCCAGCGCAGCTGGACAGCGCCGGGTGCGGAGAGCACCCGATCCACCACGCCGACCACGCTGCGGCCAGGCGGCAGCGCGAGCTCCCGCTCGACCACCACCGAGCCCACCCGCCAGCGCCAGCGAGGGATGCCGTCGGTCAGCGAGAACTCCGCCAGCACCGAGCCGTCCAGCACCGTCTCGTCCAGCGCCAGCCGCAACTCCGCCAGCCGGACCCGCCGGTCGCTCAGCCCCGCGTCCGAGGCGCTGAGCAAGCCGTGGTAGCGCCGCGTCCGCTCGCCGCCCGGCGTCCCCATGGCGAACGAGCCGTCGCCCGAGGTCGCCAGCCACTCCGCCGCTGTCACGTCCGCGACTCTACAAAGCCCGCGCCCCACTGGCACGCGTTGCGCTACCGGATAGTCGTTTTGCCAGCGAAGTCGGGATCGAGCCAGCTGTTGCGCTACACATTGGTCATTCTCCGGTGGACAGGGCCGGCCCATTGCGACCATCCCGTAGCGCAGCGCGAAGCCAGGTGCGCCGACCCTCGTTCAAAACGACTGTGATGCAGCGCGGCGGTGCGGAGTAGATCGCGAGCGCGGCTCAGATCACCTGGGTTCGCAGGGCGGGATCGATCGCGGCAATGTCACCAGGGTCGGAGGTGACCACAAGCGCGCCAAGTTGTCGGGTGATCAGAGCGGCGTGGGCATCGAGCGCAAAGAAACGCGCCCGTCACAATCCCTCCATTGTGACGGGCGCGTTGCGAAGTGCGAGGTCTTAGGAAGCGACCTTGGTGCCGTTGATGACGACGGCGATGCCTTCGACGTCGTGGGCGGTGATGGCGGCCTCGGGCTTGGACCAGGTCTTGCCGCCGTCGGTGCTGGTGTATTCGCCCAGCGGGGCGCCGTCGGCGTTGGTGACGGTCAGCTTGACCTGGGCGTCGGCGGGGATGGACTCCTTCTTGTCGTGGGTGGTGACGTTGACGCTGCTGACGACGTACTGCTTGGCGGTCTTGCTGTAGGCGGTGTCCCAGGTGACGTCGACGCCGTTGGTGACGGGTGCGGCGACGGCGGCGGTGTCGCCGCCGAGCTGGGCCCAGTGGGCTCCGCCCAGGGTGGCGGCTGAGGCGCTGAGGGCGCCTGCGACGACGACGCCGGCCAGGATGGCGATGATGCTCTTCTTGCGAGCTTGCATGATGTACCCCCGAGTGTTTGTGAGTGGGCCTGTGTGGCCCGACATCTGGAACGTTATGGGGGGTTCCTCAGTCGTGGTTGCAGGTCGCCTGAAGGGAGCCTCAGGCTTCCCTAAGACAGCCTCAGGCTCCGCTGACGCGCCACTTGAGGCTTTCCTGAGACAGCCCGAGGTTGTCCCGTGTGACCAGCCGGACGACGACGAGCGAAGCTTCTTGCGGCGCCTGCCTCAGCCCTTCTCGGCACCCTCGGTGGTGCCCATGATGCGGCTCTGGAAGAAGAAGAACAGCACCGCGACGGGGATGGTCATCAGGACGGCAGCGGCCAGCTTCAGCGGGAACTGGCTGCCCGAGCCCAGCTGACCTGAGACCAGGGCGCCGACACCGGTGGTGAGGGTGTGCAGCTCAGGCGACTGACGCGAGATGACGAAGTGCGCGAATTCGTTCCACGACCCCTGGAAGGAGAGGATCGTGAGCGTGATCAGCGCCGGGGTGGCCATGGGAAGCGTCACCGACCAGAACCGGCGGAACACCCCAGCCCCGTCGATCCGGGCCGCTTCCTCGATGGAGGCGGGGATCGAGTCGAAGAACTGCTTCATGATGAAGATGCCCGCGGCGTCCACCAGCAACGGCAGGATCATGCCGAAGTAGGTGTCGAACATGCCCAGCTGCTTGATCACCAGGAAGCGGGGCACCATCAGCACCACCGACGGCACCGCCATCACGCCCAGGAACAGGCCGAAGACCAGGCCGCGGCCGTGGAACCTCAGCCGGGAGAGCGCGTAGCCCGCCATCGAGTTGAAGAACACCCGGCACGCGGTGACCACCACGGTGATGAACACCGAGTTCATCGCCCACAGCGGCAGGTCGGTGTCGAAGAACAGCCGTTCGTACGCGGCCGTGGTGAACGGGGACGGGATCAGCGACAGCGGGTTGGCGGTCGCCTCGGCGTCGGTCTTGAACGAACCCATCACCGAGATCAGGAAGGGGTACAGGTACATCGCGGCGAGCGCGACGAGCACCGCGTAGCTGGCGATCAGGCCGGCGGTCACGCGTTCCTTCACTTCGCCACCCCCTTGCGACTCTTGCGTGCCCGGCCGAAGCCGGACGGATCGCGCTCGGCCAGGGCGAACCGCTGAATCAGCGTCATCACGATGATGATCAGGAACAGCACGAACGCGATGGCCGCGGCCACCCCGGGCTTGTTGCCCTCGAAGGCCTGGTTGTAGGCCAGATAGGCGGGCGAGGTCAGCGTCTGCGCGGCGGGGGTGCCGCGGGTCAGGTACACCTGGTCGAAGACCTGCCAGGTGCCGATCAGGCCCAGGGTCAGCACGGTGAACAGGGTTGGACGCAGCATCGGCAGGGTCACGTAGTAGAAGGTCTTCCAGGGCGTCGCGCCGTCCATCACCGCGGCCTCGCCGACTTCGGCGCCGATGTTCTGCAGCCCCGCGAGGAAGAGCAGCATGAACGTTCCGGAGGTCGTGAACACGGCCATCAGGATCAGCACGGTCTGCGCCACCGACGGCCCGCCCACCCAATCCCAGGCTGAGACGCCCAGGAAGCCGGGCTGCTCCCAGCCGGCCGGTGCGCTGGTCAGGCCGAACAGCCCGAAGAACTTGTGCAGCACCCCGTTCGGATCGGCGAACCAGTTCGGCCCGTTGATCGAGAACCAGGCCAGGACGGCGTTGATCGCGCCCGAGGCCTGGAAGAGGAACAGGAACACCCCGGTGATGGCGATCGACGAGGTCACCGAGGGGAAGTAGAAGGCCGTCCGGAAGAAGCCCTTGGCCTTCAGCAGCTTCCGGTTCACCTGGATGGCCAGGAAGAGCGCCAACGCGGTCTGCAGCGGGACCACGAACAGCACGTAGTACACGTTGTTGCGGATCGACCGTCCGAACAGCTCCCGGGTGAGGCCTGGATCGGTGAGGATGGCCGCATAGTTCTTGCCGCCCACGAAGTTCACCCGCGGGTTGTTGATCGGCGAGAACCGTCCGTTCCAGTCCGAGACCGACACCCACAGCGCGAGCAGGATCGGCGCCACCAGGAAGACGCCGATGATCGCGATCGCGGGAGTGACGAACAGCCAGCCGGCTGCCCGGTCGTCCCTGATGCCGCCCCCGCCACGCTTGCGCGTGACGGGAGCGGTGGCAGTGGCCGTCATCGGGTCAGCCGATGATCGATTCGAGCTGGCCCTGGGTCTTGTCCAGGATGGCCTTGGCGTCGCCCGAGCCGAGCTGGGTGATCGCGTTGTTCAGCTCGCCGATCACATCGCCCGCGCCGCGGATCGACAGCGGGGTCTGGGCGTACTCGACGCCGGCGACGAAGGCGGCGTTCTCCGGGAACTTCTCCGCGTAGGTCGCGCCGGCGGCGGTGGTGGACGGGATCACGCCGAAGGCGTCGGAGAACTTCAGCTGCTGCTCGTCCGAGGTGAGGAAGGCGACCAGGTCAGCGGCCTGCGCGGCGGTCGCCTGGCCCTCCGGGATGCCCCAGCAGTTCGAGAAGGTGAAGGTGCCCTTGCCGCCCGGCCCGGCCGGCAGTTCCACGACCTTGTACTTCACGTCCGGGAAGTCGTTCTTCAGCGCGCCGGCGATCCAGGGACCCTCGATCACCATCGCGGCGGTCTGCTTGCCGAAGGCCTCGCCGCCCCAGCCGGCGCCGAGGTCGGAGGGCCACTTCAGGCTGCCGTCGGAGAGCAGGCCCTGCAGGTACTCCAGCGCGGCGACGTTCTCGGCCGAGTTGGCGCTGGCGGCGCCGTCCTTCAGCAGGCCGCCGCCGGCCTGGGCCATGAAGACGCCGACCCGGGCGTACTCGGCGCCCATCGACAGGCCGACCGCGTCACCGGAGGTGAGCTTGCCGGCGACGGTCTTCAGCTGGTCCCAGGTGGTGGGGATGTCGGCGTCGGTGAGCCCGGCGGCCTCCCACAGGCCGGTGTTGATCACCAGGCCGAGGGTGGAGAAGTCCTTCGGCGCGCACACGAAGGCGCCCTCGTAGCTGAACATGTCCTTCAGCGCCGGGTAGAAGTCGCCGGCGTTGGCCAGGTTCTGCGCGTAGGGCTCCAGGTAGTTGTCACCGGCGTAGGTCTGGAAGTTGTCCCAGCCCATGTAGAACAGGTCGGGGGCGGCGTCGCCGGCGAAGCCCTGGGCGAGCTCCTGGTTGAGGTCGGCCGCGGCCACCACCTTCACCGGGGCCTTGCCCCAGGCGTCGACGGCTGCCTGGACGGCCGTGGTCTCGGCGGTGCCTGAGGAGCCGATCAGCATCGTCATCGGCGTGGCCTCGCCGGTCGGCTGCGGGCTTTCGCCGGCGGTGGGGCTTTCGCTGCCCTGGGGCTGCCCGCCACCGCCACAGGCGGCGAAGGTGAGCGCCATCGCTCCGGTCAACCCGAGGGTGACCAGCTTCGTGGAGAACTTCATGAGGGATTCCTTTCCGGGATGGGTTTCTGACTCAGGTGGTGCGGATGCCCCACCGTGGGTCGGTTCGGGTGACGAGCCGGGGCGCCACGAGCAGCGAGCCCGGGTCGTCGATGGAGCGCTCGAGCGCCGCGAGGATCTCCCGGGCGACCGAGCCGAGCTGTTGGTCGATGCTGCTGAAGCCAAAGCCGGCGGCCAGCGTGGTGTTGTCGAAGCCGACCACGCTGACGACCGCGCCGGCCTGGCCGATCGCCGTCACCATGCCGCCGGCCAGCGAGTCGGAGGCGCACACGACGGCGTCGACGTCCAGTTTCAGCAGGTGCGGGGCCGCGGCGCTGGCGGCGGTGAGGTGGTCCTCGCTGCGGACGGTGAGCTTCTCGATCTCCGTGGCCGGGAGGCCGGCCGCGCTCATCACCGAGGCCCAGCCGGCCCGCCGGTCGTCGCCGGTGGGGGAGCCCGCCGGCCAGCCCAGGAAGCCGATCCGGGTGTGCCCGGCGGCGAGCAGGGCGCGGGTCGCCTCGGCGGTGCCGGCGCGGCCGTCCACGTCCACCCAGGAGTGCGGCGGCTCGTCCTCGGGCGCCTCCCAGGGGCGTCCGAAAGCGACGAACCGGACGCCGTCGGCCACCAGCGCGGCCGCGCGCTGGTCCTCGGGATGGGTGTCGGTGAGGATGAACTCGTCGGCCAGGCTCTGCGCGCGCATCCGGCGGATGATCCGCACTTCCTCGGCCTCGTCGGCGGCGGTGAACAGCATCACGTGCTTGTCGTAGCCGGCGGCCTGGGCGCTCAGTTCGTGCAGCAGCCGGTCGAACAGGATGCCCGCGTTGTCGGCGTCAAAGGGACGCACCCGGATGCCGATGGTGCCCGTCCGCTGCTGGCGCAGGTTCTTCGCGCGCAGGTTGACGGTGTAGCCGAGCTGGCGGATGGACTGCTGCACCCGGGCGAGGGTCTCGGTCCGGACCAGCTCGGGGGAGTTGATGGCGTTGCTGACGGTCTGAGTCGACACGCCGGCATGGGCGGCGACCTGGGCCAGCGTGACTGCCATCTTTGGCTTCCTCTCGTTTGGATCGATAAAAATGAATCCTTGGTGAAATCCGGATAGCACTTGGATCGATCTAGACGGCACGCTAGCGTACCTACAGCAGGACTGGGAACCCCATCCGGGGAATATTTGCAGAATCGAGACCTATGAACCCGCGCCGACGCTTCCAGCCCTTCCTCAACGAGGAAGAGGTCGTCATCGTCGCGCCGACCCAGGTCTGGTCGGATCCCACCGGCGCCTACGGTGACAAGGCCATTCACGGCCTCTACCACGGCGACTGGCGATTCCTGCGGGCAGCGCGACTGCAGCTCGGCGCCCAGGCGCCTGAGCCCGCCGGCGCCTCCCGGCGCTACGGCGGCCGGACGAGCTACGGCCTGGCCCGGCACCTCGACGGCGACCAGGCCGACCCGCGGGTGCTCACCGAGTGGACGCGCCGGGTCGCGCCCGGGGAGGTGACCGAGACCGTCCTGCTGCGCAACGGCCGGGACGTCCCCCTCCACGCCGCCGTCGCACTGAGCTTCGAGGTGGAGTTCACCCAGCTGCAGCACATCAAGTCGGACGATCCGCGTCCGGCGGCCTGCCGCTATGAGGAGGCGCCGGACGGTCTCCTGGCCACCGACGGCGAGCGCAGCCTGCGGCTCACCGCCGCGGGCGCCCGGGTCGTCCGGGAGGGCGGCTACGTCACGGTGACGGTGGATCTCACCGTGCCCGCCCATGACGCCCGCGAGTTCACGGTGCGATGCGAGGTGGACGACCCGGCCGCGGTGATCCGCGCCGGCAACAGCCCGATCGCCGATCTGCCCGGCAGCGGCGACGCCGCCCTGGACCGATGGGCGAAGCAGGCCCTGGACGACTGCCGCGCGCTGCTGCTCGACGCCGGCGACGGCGCCTTCCTGGCGGCCGGCACGCCCTGGTTCCTCACCCTGTTCGGCCGCGACTCGCTGATCGCCGCCCGGTTTCTGCTGCCGGTCGCCCCCGAACTGGCGCTCACCACGCTGCGGACGCTGGCCGCCCGGCAGGGCATCGGCTACGACCCGGCCACCGCTGAACAGCCCGGGAAGATCCTGCACGAAGTGCGCGCCGGCACGCTGACCCTGCCGGTGGAGGGCATCGTCCTGCCACCGGTCTACTACGGGACGGTCGACGCCACCGGGCTGTGGATCATCCTGTTGCACGAGGCCTGGCAGGCCGGGGTCGGCGACGACCGGATCGCCCCGCTGCTCGACAACCTCGAACGCGCGCTGGCCTGGCTGCGGGACGACGCCTGCCCCGGCGACAGCGGCTTCCTGCGGTACTTCGACGGCACCGGCGTGGGCCTGGCCAACCAGGGCTGGAAGGATTCCGGCGACTCGGTGCGGTTCGGCGACGGCCGGCTCGCCACCGGCTCGATCGCGCTGGCCGAGGTGCAGGCGCAGGCCTGCCAGGCCGCCGAGTGCGGCGCCGAACTGCTCGACGCCTTCGGCCGGGACGGCAGCCCGTGGCGGGCCTGGGCGGCGGCCCTGCGGGAGCGCTTCCGGGCCGCCTTCTGGGTGGAGCGGGACGGCGAGCGGTTCCCGGCGATCGCGCTGGACGGCGACGACCGTCCGGTGGATTCGCGCACCTCCAACATCGGCCAGCTGATCGGAACCACCCTGCTCAGCCCCGCCGAGGAGGCCGAACTGGCCGGGCTGCTGCTGGAGCCGCGGTTCGCGTCCGGCTTCGGGCTGCGGACGCTGGCCAGCGACGAGGCCGCCTATTGGCCGCTCTCCTACCACTGCGGCAGCGTCTGGGTGCATGACACAGCCATCGCCATCGAGGGGATGCTCCGCGCCGGTCTCACCGAGCCCGCGCGGGAACTCGCCCGCCAGCTGGTGCGGGCCGCCGACGCCTTCGGCTCCCGCGCGCCGGAGCTCTTCGCCGGCTTCAGCCAGGACGAGAGCAGCCATCCGGTGAGCTACCCCGCCTCCTGCCGTCCGCAGGGCTGGGCCGCAGCCGCAGTGGTGCCGGTGCACCGCGCCCTCACCAGGCCCTGACGAACCTGTCCAACCCGCTCCCTGACCCGCTGCCACACCCTAGGATCAGCACCGGAATCGTCGCGTCCGGATTCAGGGGGACCCATGACCGACTACCGCGATCTGCACGCGGCCCAGCGGGCGGTGCAGGATCCGACCACCAGTGCCGAGGAGCTGGCGCAGCTTGCGCTGCACCAGCCCGCTCTACAGCGATCGGTGGCCCTGCACCCGAACAGCGACGAAGGGCTCCTCGGCTGGCTGGAGCTGATCGGCGATCCGGCGGTGACCGCGGCGGTGCGGTCGCGGCGCGCGGGTGCGGCGGCGCCCCCGCCGCCACCGCCCGCCGAGCCGCCGGCCCCGGAAGCACCGCCAGCACCGCTGGACGAGCCGGCAGCCGGTGCGGCGGCCGACATCCCGAAGCCTGCGAAGCCGCCCCGCAAAGGGTTCTTCCGGCGGCGCCGGGCGCTGGTCGGCACGGGCATCGGGCTGCTGGTCCTGGGCCTGGCGGGCAGCGGCTTCGCGGGCGGCTGGATCGCATCGTCCCGCTGGAGCGCCGAGCGGATCTCGCCGGAATCGGCCCCGTCGGTCGTCATGATCCCGGACGTCCCCGAGGGCGTGCGCATGCCGGACCTGCGGGGCCTGGGCAAGGACGAGGCGCTCCAGGTGATCGCCGACGCCGGCTGGGACGTCTCGAAGGTCACGCTGACCGGCGAGCCGTTCGCCGGCGCCCCGGGGGTCGTGGTCGCGCAGACCCCGGCCTTCGGAGCCACCGACGTCCCCGCCATCGCGCTCACGCTCTCCGAGCCGGCGCTCGTCCCGGAGGTCGCGGGACGAAAGGCCTCCGAGTTGATCACCCAGCTGCGCAACCTGGGCGCGAACGTCCAGCTCGAGTACGGCTATGACCCGGCGGTGGCGGCGGGCGGGGTGCTCTCCGTCACTCCCGTGCCCGGCCAGGCGCTGACCCCAGACGCCACCGTGACGATCGCAGAATCCGGCACGGCGGTCTTCCTCAGCCAGCTGAAGTGCCCGAGCGGCTGCTTCTCCCAGTACGGCGAGCTCACCCTGGACGGCGCCCGCTACGACAACGGGCTCTCCGACGACTTGCGGTTCAGTTCGTCCGACACCGAGACCGAAGTCGAGCACCACGAGTACCAGCTCGGACGCCACGCCGACCTCTTCATCGCGACCGTCGGGGTGCCGGACGACGTCTCCGAGACCGGCGGCACGATCCGAGTGCGGCTGGTCGGGGACGGCAAAGAACTCGCGACGGTGACCACCGGCTACAGCCAGCCCGTGGAGCTGAAGGCGTCGGTGACCGGAGTGCTGCGGATCGACGTCCAAACCTCCTTCACCAAGCGGCCGGCGGGCGACTACGGCAGTCAGACGGTGGCCCTGGGCGACGCCCGGGTGGTCGGCTCCGACTCCGAGATGGCCCTCCTGCTGGGGGAGTGACGATGCGCTGGCCAACTCTCTCCCGATCCGCCGCCCTGCTGCTGTCGATGGCGTTGCTCACGGCCTTGCTGACCGGGTCGAATCCGGCCCGGGCGACCGCCGAGGTGGTCGGCGCGGGCTCGACGCCGCTGATCCTGCTGGTCGACGTCTCCGGCTCCATGGACGACGCCGGCGGCAACGGGATGTCCAAGCTGGACGGCGCGAAGAGCGGCATGAAGAACGCCGTCAACGGCCGCAGCGGCAACCTGGTCGGCCTGTGGACCTACCCGAGCGACGGCAATTGCTCGGCGGGGGGCTACGTCGCCGGCGCCGAGCCGGTCGAGCGCCAGGACGCGGCCAAGCTCAAAGCCCTGATCGGCAACCTGTCTGCGAACGGGGGCACCCCGACCGCCCAGGCGCTGCGGGCCCTGGGCGACGATCTCATCAAGCGCGGCTTCCAGCGGGCGAACATCGTCCTGGTGTCGGACGGCGAGAGCAACTGCGATCCGCCGAAGCCGCCGTGTGAGGTGGCGCGGGACCTGGTGGCGGAGGGCTTCGACATCACGGTCAACACGATCGGCTTCAGCATCTCCTCCGCCGGTCGCGACGAGCTGACCTGCATCGCGGACGCCACCCACGGCAGCTACGTGGACGTGAGCGACAGCGAGGCGCTCATCGACGAGCTGCAGAACCAGGTCAACCCGGTGCTGAGCCTCACGGCCGTGTCCTCCCCGGAGCCGGTCGAGGCAGGCCAGCGGGTGAGCGTGACCGTCACCGCGTCCAACACCTCCACCCAGCAGACCGTCACCGACCTCTCACTCACCCTCGCCTTCCGATCCGAAGGGGCCGAGGACGTGCTGCTGCCGGTGGTGCCGCCCCGCGCCAAGGCGGGCAACCTGCCGCCGGAGGAGTCGGTGTCGAAGACCTGGGAGTTCGCGCTGAACGACCTGGCGCCCGCCAATCAGCGAGGCAAGTACCGGGCGGTCGCCTACGGCCGGACCGCCGAGGGCACTTTCGTGGACGGCGTGATCACTATCGACACCTCGCAGGTCGAGAAAGAGGGGGAATACCTCTGGGGAGTGACGATCGACGGCGACGACCAGATCGCCATCCTGGGCGACTCGTACTCCTCCGGGCAGGGCGCCGGCCGGTATGAGGACTGGATGACCCACAAGGAGTACGCCAGTGTGGACGAGGCGGACTGGTGCCACACCTCGCAGCTGACCTACGGCCACGACGGTGGCTACAAGATCAAGAACCTGGCCTGCTCCGGTGCGGTGATGGCCAACTTCGAGGCAGTCCAGGTCCACGGCGACAAGTTCGAGGAGATCGCGCAACCCCAGTTCGGGAAGCTGGCGAGCCTGGAGACAGCGCCCAGGATCGCCTTCATGACCATCGGCGGCAATGACATCGGGTTCGCGAAGATCATCACCAACTGCATCTCCGTGAAGGACAATCCCGCCCTGCTGGCGGTCAAAAGCTGCGTGGCCGGCGACCTCCTCGGCGCCATGACCACCCTGAACACGATCTCGAGCGGAGACCTGGACCGTGCTGCACCCACCCGCCGGCTGGCCCGGCTCTACCAGCAGGTGTGGGGCGAGCTCAACAGCGACTGGATGCGACGGACCCGGGTGGCCCAGGGCGGACCAGAGTTCGCCCCGGTCGTCGTCCTGCCGTATCCGGCGCTGCTGCCCCCCACCGGCACCCTCCAGCAGTGCGACGTGGTCCAGGGCGGGGCCGAGGCCGCCACTGTGAACATCCAGGCCCCGGACGTGGCGCGCCTCAACGCGCTGCAGGGCCTGCTGAACCAGACCATCGAGATAGAGGTGACGAGGGCCGCAGACGGCGGCAAGTACGGAATCTTCTTCGCTCGCGGCGTCGAGACCGCGCTGGAAGGGCACTCGGTCTGCTCCAACGCCGACAACAAGTCCTGGATCGTGCCGGTCACTGTGAGGACCAACGGCACCGAAGAGGCGATGCACCCCTCCGAGACCGGCTATCAGGCAATCGGACGCCGGTTGCGCTCCTTCCTGCGGTCTGAGGCCTTCAGCTTCACAGGCGACCGATCCTATGAAACCGTCGAGCGGCGGACCTACTGCCAATCCGTCCTCACGGTGAAGCAGTCGGGGATGCTGCAGTTGAGGCAATGGCGCCATCAGTCCAATTCGGCAGCCGCCCTCAGCGATGTCGGCAAGTGCGACTACCGGTGGTTCGAGCTCGACGGCTTTGCCCCGGGAACCGCCGTGCTGGTGAACCTGCACTCCAGCCCGATCGCGCTCGCCAGCCTGACGGCTGACGAGGCCGGCAAGGTCCTCGGCGTGATTCAGCTGCCAGGCTGGATCGATCCCGGCGTCCATCAACTGACCGTGGAAGGGATCGATGCCGAGGGCAACCCGGTGGTCCACTCGACAGGGCTGCGGATCGTCGAGCCGACCCCCTGGTTCGTCTGGGCGGCCGGCGGGGTCGCGGTGGCGGCGCTGCTGGCGGGCCTGGTCTTCGTCCTGCTGGGACGCCGGCGGCGCAAGGGCTGATTAGGCCCTGCCCACGCCGTCCGGGTAAAGTCTTCCCTCGGTCGCCGAACCGGCGGCCGATACGCCCTCCTGCTACGGGAAGCGCCCGTAGCCGCTCTAGACCAGAGGAGGTGGAGTTCGCGTATGCGCAAGTACGAAGTCATGGTCATCATCGACCCTGACGTTGACGACCGCCAGGTGAACGGCCTGCTGGAGAAGCCCCTTGCCGGGCTGACCAAGGCCGGTGGCACTGTCGACAACCTGGACATCTGGGGACGACGCAAGCTCGCCTACGACATTCGCAAGAAGTCCGAAGGCATCTATGCCGTCATCAACCTGACCGCCGAGCCGGCTGTCGTCAAGGAGCTGGATCGCCAGTTCACCTTGAACGAGCAGATCATGCGGACGAAGGTCATTCGCCCCGACACCCGTTGATTCCTCGCTGAGTCTCTGAAACTGTCAGTGGTAGCTGACAGGTTGGGATTCAGCACACGTCCGATCACCGAAAGAACCTCATCATGGCTGGCGAAACCATCATCACCGTCGTCGGGAACCTGACCGCGGATCCCGAACTCCGGTTCACCCCCTCGGGGGCTCCCGTGGCGAACTTCACCGTCGCCTCGACGCCGCGCACCTTCGATCGCCAATCCGGCGAATGGAAGGACGGCGACGCCATGTTCCTCAACTGCGCCGTCTGGCGGCAGCCGGCCGAGAACGTGGCCGAATCCCTCAGCAAGGGGATGCGCGTCATCGTCCAGGGCCGGCTCCGTTCCCGCTCCTACGAAACCCGTGAGGGCGAGAAGCGGACGGTCTTCGAGGTCGAGGTCGAGGAGATCGGTCCCTCGCTCCGCTACGCAACCGCCAAGGTGACCCGCACGTCGGGTGGCGGCGGCAACTACGGCGGCGGCCAGTCCTCCGGCGGCGGCTCCAACTGGGGCGGCAACAGCGGCGGCGGCCAGAGCGAACGATCCGGCGGGAACGACCCCTGGGCCCAGGCGGGCCAGGCCGAAGAGCCCCCGTTCTGATCGCAACCCACGCATCCGGTCGGGCCTGACGGCTCGGCCAGGCACATTCCGGCTTCGGCCGGGCTTTCGAAACCAAGGAGAGCACCACAATGGCCTCATCGCGGCGCATGCCGGCGAAGAACAAGAAGATCGCACCCGCGAAGTCGATTCGGGTCGGTCACATCGATTACAAGGACACCGCCACGCTGCGGAAGTTCATCTCCGAGCGGGGCAAGATCCGTGCTCGTCGTGTTACCGGACTGTCAGTGCAGGAGCAGCGCAAGGTTGCCATCGCGGTCAAGAATGCCCGCGAGGTCGCCCTGCTGCCCTACGCCTCGACCGCACGCTGAGAAGGGGAGACTCCATGAAGTTGATTCTGACCGCCCAGGTCGATCACGTCGGCATCCCCGGCGACATCGTCGAGGTGAAGGACGGCTACGGCCGCAACTACCTGCTGCCCCGCGGCCATGCGATTCGCTGGACGAAGGGCGCCGAGAAGCAGATCGAGGGCATCAAGCGGGCGCGTGACGCCCGCGAGATCCGCTCCTCCGATCACGCCAAGGAGGTGCGCTCCCAGCTGGAGGCCCTCGCGGTGTCGCTGCCCGCGCAGGCCGGCAGCGCCGGCAAGCTGTTCGGCGCGGTTACTGCGGCCGACATCACCCTCGCGGTGAAGAAGGCCGGCGGCCCCGCGCTCGACAAGCGCTCCGTCGAGATCGGCAAGCCGATCAAGAACGTCGGCGATCACACCGTCGGCATCAAGCTCACCGCCGGCGTGGTGGCTCACATCAACGTGAGCGTCACCGCCGCCTGAGTTCAGCTGCAGCGCCGGTCGTCCTTTGGGCGGCCGGCGCTTCTGCGTCCCGGTTCAGTCGAGGGCGGCGGCGAGCTGCTTGTTGGCGTGGTGGATGTGGGCCTCCATGCGGGCGGCGGCCTCCTCGGCGTCGCCGGCGGCGATCGACTCCAGCACCTGCTCGTGCTCGGTGATCAGGCTGGCGCGGAAGGCCGGCCAGTCCTCCAGCAGGTCCGTCGCGGTGCGGATCGGGCCGCGGACGGCCTCGCGGATCGCCACCGTCAGGTCCGCGACCAGGTCGTTGCGGACGGCCCGCGCCAGCTGGACGTGGAAGACGGTGTCCAGTTCGTTGAACTCCTCGACCGAGGTCACGTCGCGCATCTCGGTGACGGTGGCGGTGAGTTCGCGCAGCGTCTGGAGGCTGATCTCGCGCGCGGCGATGGCGGCGGACGAACGCTCCAGGGCGACGCGAGTCTCGATTAGGTCGGTGATCCCGGCGCCGGCGATCGCCAGATGCAGCCGGAAGATGCGGGCCAGCGCGTTGCCCTGAGCCGGGACCAGCCGGGTGCCGCCGCCGCGTCCGGTGCTGGCGGTGATGAGCCCCTGGGTGTGCAGCACTCGGATCGCCTCGCGCACCGCGGAGCGTCCCACGTTGAGCTGGACGGCGAGGTCGCGCTCGGGGGGCAGCAGGTCGCCCTTGCGATAGGTCCCGTCCAGGATGCCGCCCTCGATGTGGGCCAGCACCACCTGATAGGCGCGCAGTTCTGCCGGTCCGGAATCCATGCTGCTCATTCTGCCCGTCCGCGACGGAAATCGGGCGCCGCAGCCCACTATTGCTACGGTGTTTGCCACAGTGAGGTGCGGAAAGGGGGAGTGGTGAGCGGCTCGCCCCGGGTTGCCTTGTTCGCCACCTGCGTCAACGACGTGATGTTCCCCGACACGCCGCGGGCGGTCGTCACCGTCCTGGAGCGGCTGGGCTGCATCGTCGAGTTTCCGCTCGCCCAGACCTGCTGCGGCCAGCTGTTCACCAACACCGGCTACTACGACGCGGCGGCGCCCGCGGTGCGCGCCTACGTCCAGGCTTTCGAGGGCTACGACTACGTGGTCGCGCCGTCCGGCTCCTGCGTCGGGTCGGTGCGCCACCAGCACCCGATGCTCGCTCGCCACGTCGGCGATCCGGGGCTGATCGCGGCCGTGGCGCAGGTGGCGCCGCGCACCTACGACCTCAGCGAGTTCCTGGTCGACGTGCTCGGCGTGACGGACGTCGGCGCGTCCTTCCCGCACGCCGTCACCTACCACCCGACCTGCCACTCGCTGCGGATCGCGAAGGTGGGCGACCGGCCGCTGCGGCTGCTGAAGGCCGTCCGCGGCATCGAGGTGCGGGAACTGCCGGACGCCGACCAATGCTGCGGCTTCGGCGGCACCTTCGCGGTGAAGAACTCCGAGGTCTCGGTGGCGATGGGCTCCGACAAGGTGAATCACGCCGTCGAGACCGGCGCTGAGTACCTGGTGGCCGGCGACAACTCCTGCCTGATGCACCTCGGCGGGCTGTTGCGCCGCCAGCAGGCGCCCGTACAGCCGATCCATCTCGCGCAGATCCTCGCCAGCACCGAAGGCGCGCCATGACCTTCGTGGGCATGCCCGCCTTCCCAGCCAACGCCCGGACGCAACTGGGCAACGAGCAGCTGCGCCGCAACCTCGGCCACGCCACCCGGACGATCCGTGACAAGCGGGCCGAGCGGGTGCAGGAGCTGCCCGAGTGGGAGGAGCTGCGGCTGGCCGGGGAGGCGATCAAGGATCGCGCCGGACGCCACCTGGACCGCTACCTCCTCCAGTTCGAGGAGCAGGCGACCAAGGCCGGGGCGGTCGTCCACTGGGCCCGGGACGCCGCCGAGGCCAACCGGATCGTGATCGACCTCGTGTTGGCCACCGGAGCCAGCGAGGCAGTCAAGGTCAAGTCGATGGCCACCCAGGAGATCGAGCTCAACGAGGCCCTGGAGGCCGCCGGGATCGCCGCCTGGGAGACCGACCTGGCCGAGCTCATCGTCCAGCTGGCGCACGACCGTCCCTCGCACATCCTGGTGCCCGCCATCCACCGCAACCGCTCCGAGGTGCGGGAGATCTTCCTGCGCGAGATGGGCCGGCGCGGGCGTCCGGCCCCGGAAGACCTGACCGACGACCCGTCCGACCTGGCCGCGGCCGCCCGCAGCCACCTGCGCGAGAAGTTCCTGCGGGCCCGGGTCGGCATCTCCGGCGCCAACTTCGCGATCGCGGAGACCGGGACCCTGGTTGTGGTCGAATCCGAGGGCAACGGACGGATGTGCCTGACTCTGCCGGAGACGCTGATCTCGGTGGTCGGCATCGAGAAGGTGTTGCCGACCTTCGGCGACCTCGAGGTGTTCCTGCGGCTGCTGCCTCGGTCGTCCACCGCCGAGCGGATGAACCCTTACACGTCGCTGTGGACGGGAGTCACCCCCGGCGACGGACCGCAGGAGGTCCACATCGTCCTGGTCGACAACGGACGGACGCGCGCCCTGGCCGACCCGGTCGGACGCTCGGCGCTGCGCTGCATCCGCTGCTCGGCCTGCCTGAACATCTGCCCGGTCTACGAGCGGGTCGGCGGGCACGCCTACGGGTCGGTCTACCCGGGCCCGATCGGGGCCGTCATCACCCCGCTGCTGCGCGGCCTGGATTCCGAGATCGACCAGTCGCTGCCCTTCGCGTCCACCCTCTGCGGCGCCTGCGCGGACGTCTGCCCGGTGCGGATCCCGCTGCCCGACCTGCTCGTCCACCTGCGCCACCAGGTCGCCGAGAAGAAGGCCGCCGACCGTCGTCCGCACCTGGAAGCGGTCGCGATGGCCGGCACCCGCTGGGTCTTCGGCAAAGCCAGCCACCTGGAGAAGGTCGAGGCGCTCACCCAGCTGGCCGCCCGCATCGTCCCGCGCACCCACCTCGGCAAACTCCCTTGGCCGGCGTCTCCGTGGACGAACTCCCGCGACCTCCCCGTCCCCGCCCAGCAGACCTTCCGCGCCTGGTGGAAGAGCCGACCCCCATCCGCCGACCCTTCGTCTCCAGCGGTCGACCCTCCGCCCTCGCCGCTCGACCCTTCGCCTCCACCGGTCGACCCTCCGTTCTCACCGGCCGGCGCTTCGTCTCCAGCGGTCGACCCTCCGTCCTCGCCGCTCGACCCTTCGCCTCCACCGGTCGCCCCCGCACCTCCTTCCGTCATCCCCGCGAAGGCGGGGATCTCCCGACCCGACGAAGCGCCCGAGCAATGACCGCTCGCGAGGAGATCCTGGCGCGCATCCGCGCCGCCCTGTCGGACGTCGAGCAGCCCGACCCAGCGCTGGACGTCCCGATTGACTGGGAGTACGGCCGCCCAACCCCGATGCCCGACGTTCTCGACCGCTTCGTGGAGACCGTGCTGGACTACCGCGCCGTCGTCCGCCGGACTTCGGAGGCCGCGATCCCGGACGCCATCGTCACCCTGCTCACCGAGTACGGCGTGTCCTCCCTGGTCGTCCCCGCGGGCCTGGATGCCGCTTGGCGGCAGGCCGCCGACGACGCCGGCGTGACCGTCCACGACGACACCCCGCCGCTGACCTGGGCCGAACTCGACGCCGTCGACGGCGTGCTCACCGCCTCGACGGTCAGCATCGCCGAGACCGGCACGATCGTCCTCGACCACGGCCACGACCAGGGACGCCGCGCCCTCACCTTGGTGCCCGACCTGCACCTGTGCGTCGTCCGCGCCGACCAGGTGGTCTCTGACGTCCCCGAGGCCGTCGCCCGCTTGCACCCCTCCGCCGCCCGTCCGCTCACCTGGATCAGCGGGGGCTCAGCCACCTCCGACATCGAGCTTGAGCGCGTCGAGGGCGTCCACGGTCCCCGGACCCTGCTGGTGATCCTCGCCGAGTAGCCCGTCTCTCACGCAAGCTGTGGCCGAATCGCCGTAGTCGCGACTTCGGCAACACCTTGTGCGGGATGCGGAGGTGGCGCCGCTACCGCCTCGACGCAAGCTGTGGTCGAATCGCCGTAGTCGCGACTTCGGCAACACCTTGTGCGGGTGGGCGAGCGCATACTGCGTAACAATCGGTGGGTCTGCTGCGTGGTGTAGGGCGTGACGATCGAGGGGATGCTGATGGCCGACGCCGGTGCCGGGCCGCGGCCGCTGACCTTCAGCGAGTTCGT
Organism: uncultured Propionibacteriaceae bacterium; assembly: GCA_964563205.1. GTDB lineage: Bacteria > Actinomycetota > Actinomycetes > Propionibacteriales > Propionibacteriaceae > Propionicimonas. The sequence continues at coordinate 20,720 of CAZLWS010000025.1, forward strand.
CGCCACCCGGTCGGTCGGGCTGCAGCGGTTCGCCTACCTGCTCACCGGCAACGTCGAGGACGCCCGAGACGCCGTGCAGGACGCCCTGCTCGGCGCCTTCCCGCGCTGGAAGCAGCTGGCCCGCCGGGGCGACCCTGAGGCCTACGTGCGGCGGTCCATCGTCAACGCTCACGTCTCGTGGTGGCGCAGCACCGGCCGGGAGTCGGCCTGGGATCCGTCCTGGCTGGAGGTGCCGGCCCCGGACGGTTCGGCCGCCTTGCTCGACGCCCAGCTGGCGATCCGGCTCGTCACCGACCTACCGCCCCGGCAGCGAGCAGCCGTCGTCCTGCGCTTCTACGAAGACCGCGGCTACGCCGACATCGGCCGGATCTGCGGCTGCTCGCCCGGTGCCGCCCGGGTGCTCGTCCATCGCGCGCTGGCCACCCTGCGCGACCGCCTTCCCCAGGAGGATCTCCATGACTGACACCGAGTTCGCCGGCAGCCTGCGCGCCGCCGAGGCTTTCCGCGGTGGGCTGCAGCGGCAGGCCGAGCGCCCGATCTTCCGTCCGCTGGACGTGGCCGACCTGACCGATCGCGGACGTCCGCCCCGGCTGGGGCCCTGGCTGGCGGCGGCGGTCGCGATGGTGGTGATCGTGGCCGCCGGCGGCTTCATTCTGCCGAGGCTGGGTGACCCGTCAGTTCCGGCAGCGCCGGTGGCGACTCCGACGGTCACGCCCCGGGCCTACGGGCAATGGACGAAGATCGCCCCCAGCCCGCTTTCTCCCCGATGGGAGGCGCTCGGCGTCTGGGCGGACGGACGTTACCTGATCCTCGGTGGGCACTCCGACTTCATGTGCGGGCCCGCTGCGAGATGCGTCAGTCCTACCTGGCTGAACGACGGCGCCCTCTACGACCCCGTGACCGACCGTTGGACGCCCATCACTCCGCTACCGCTCACGGTCTCCTACGAACGGCCGGTGACGCTCGGGGCGTCGGTCTATCTGTTGATCTGGGAGGAGGAAACCGGATCATCCACCTTGATGCGCTACGACACCGAGCGGGACGCCTGGAGCACCTACCCCGCGCCGCCGGGCACCTCGGGCGAACTGGTGGCCACCGACAGCAGGCTGCTAGTCGTGTCCTCCACCGACGAGTGGGGTGTGGTTCCGGATCAGGCCTTCGACCCGGAGACGGGGACGTTCACCGAACTGCCGGAGGACCCGCTCGGCCCGAGCTTCGACCGCACGGCGGTCTGGATCGGCGACCGACTCCTGCTCGGGGCGCGAGACCTGGTCGACAACCCGGGTTCGGGGAAGCCCGCGCTGGTGCGGCTGGCCGAGCTGGATTCCGACCTCACCTCCTGGCGCGAGCTCGGCACCACGGAGATCCTGGGTTCCGCGGCCCGCTACGCGAGCGGCCGGGTGGTCTGGCCGGAGCTCGGCTCGGCCGATGGTGGCCAGGTGAACAACTGGGGCCGGCACTACGACTACGGCGGCATCTACGATCCGGACGCCGATAGCTGGACTCCGCTGCCCACGCCGCCTTCCGGCGGTCCGCTGCCAGGCACGGCGATCGTCGCCAGTGGCCTGGTGGAGGTCGGCGGGCACCTGCTCAACCCCGTGACCCTGGAGTGGACGACCGTCCCCGCGCTGCCAGCGGGGGAGCGCGTCGGCGCCACCACGATCGGCGGCGACGAGAACGTCCTGGTCTGGGGCGGCGGTTCCTACGAGACCCCCGCCCCGGACGGCTACCTGCTGTGGGTGAAGCCCCTCCTCCCAACCCCGCCGACCGCAACACCCAGTGCTGGGACAGCCACACCGGCCCCGACCCCGTCTGAGTCCGTGGAGCAGCCGATCCAGATCGAGCCCGGTGCGCAGCCGACGCCGATCCGGCCGAGCGCGGACCCGTCCGAGCCCGGTACCTCGCGCTGAGGCCGTGGCGGTGACCGGCTGATCGGGTTGGCGTGGCTATCGTGAACGGGTGACTTCCCCTTCACCGTCTTCCCGTCCGCGCTGGCTCAGCGGCCGACTGATCGCCGCCCTGGCGCTGGGCGTGGTGGTCGTGCTCGGAATCGGGGTGTGGGCGAACGCACTCTCGCAGCCGGTGATCCGGGCCGGGGTGCCGACCGGGACGGTCAAGCCACCGCCGCCCAAGCCCACACCCACCCCGACGCCGACCGCTACCACCACGCCGACGTCGACCGCGTCCCCGACGGCCAGCGGCGAGCCCCCCGGATCGGCGACCCCGAGCGAATCCGGCAAGCCGTCCGAGTCGGCCAAGCCCACCAAGACCCCGACCCCCAAGCCGTCCGAGACCGCCAAGCCGGAGAAGCCGAAGTTCGACACCTCGGACGTCAAGCAGGTGCCCGCCAGTTCGACCGGCACCAAGTACAACGTCATCGTCAAAGTGCAGCGCGGCAAGAAACTGAAGGCGAACGACGTCGCCAAGGAGGTCGCCAAGACCCTCAACGACCCGCGCAGCTGGACGGGCGACGGCTCGGTGAGGTTCGCCCTGGTCGCCGACGCCAAGCAGGCCGACTTCACCGTCTTCGTCGCCGACCCCAGCGCGGTGGACGGCAAGTGCGCCGCCTTGGACTGGGTCTGCGTCCGCGGCGACAAGCTGGCCCTGGGCGTCACCGGCTGGACGAAGGGTGCCGCCACCTACGGCGACGACCTGACCGGCTTCCGCCGCTACCTGGTCAACCACGCCGTAGGCCTCCAACTCGGCGAGAAGAAGTCTGCCTGCAAGACCGAGGGCAAGCCTGCCCCCGTCATGGCCCCCCAAGCAGACGACCTTAAGGGCTGCAAGCCCAACCCCTGGCCCAACGGCTGACCCCGGGCCCTCGAACGTAGCGAGTTTCGGCTACTCGCGCGGGAAGCCGAAAACCCGCAACGTTCGGCGACGGTCAACCCCTGGTCGAACGGGTAGGCACCGACGACAGAGCAACTGGGAGTTGGCAAGACATGGAAAGTTGCAACTCAGACGTCACATCACTTGCAAGTAGAGTCAATCGCGCCAAGTAGGCTTGGCAGCTAGGCGCAAAGATGCAACTAAGGATGGCTTCTACTTGGTAGTATCGCCAGGATGGACCCAAGTTCCTTCACCGCACCCGAGTTCGGGCGGGCGTCGCGTGAACCCGGAAACAAGTGGGCGTTCTGGTACTTCAGCCCGGCGCAGATCCCTCGAGACCTTGCGCTTGCGACCAGCACGGTCAAGACACTGTCCGACGCCGATTCCTCCCTCGGCCGGCTTCACGGGCTCAGCACACTCATCAAGGATCCCGAACTGCTTCTCGGCCCCTACATCACGCGTGAGGCGGTGGCGAGCTCTCGGATCGAAGGCACCCAGACCTCCCTCTCCGAGGTTCTCAAGGCGGAAGCGAGCGGGACGCCCTCCGCCAGTGATGACATCGCAGAGGTCGAGCGCTACATCGCTGCCACCAGGGAGGGCTTACGACTGATCGAGACACTGCCGATCAGCCAGCGGCTCGTCCTCAACCTGCACAGCACGCTGCTGAGCGGAGTGCGAGGCCAAGAGCGGCTGCCGGGTGAGTTCCGGCGCAGTCCTGTCTGGGTGGGATCGCCGAGTGACAATCCGAACACCGCCGTCTATGTCCCGCCGCTTCCGGACGAGTTGCCGGACTTGCTTGCCGACTGGGAGAGCTTCGTCAACACACCGGGCGATCTGCCGACGCTCATCCGGTGTGGTCTCATGCACTACCAGTTCGAGACCATCCACCCCTTCCTGGACGGCAACGGACGCATTGGTCGCTTGCTGGTCAACCTGATGCTGCTGGAAGAGGGCCGCCTGAAAAGCCCACTGCTCTACCTGTCCGGCTACCTTGAGCAACACCGGCAGGAGTACTACGAACGTCTCCAGAACGTGCGAGAGCGCGGCGAGGTGCAGCAGTGGCTGCAGTTCTTCCTCACGGCCGTCCGCCGGTCAGCCGATGACGCAGTCGCGCGGGCGGAGCGGCTCGTCACCGTCCGCGAGAGATATCTCGCAGTCGCGAGCGCCGCGCGTTCCAGTCTGCCGGCGCTGGTCGAGCTGATCTTTAGCAATCCCTTCATGTCGGTGGCTCGACTTCAGCGGAGGACGGGCCTGACTCCCCAGGGTGCGCGCAACATCATCAAGGACGCTGTGGCCAAGGGCTGGCTCGATGAGATCGGCGCGAGCGGTCGTGGCGGACGGGTCTACTGGGTCGCCACCGAGCTTCTGGAGATCATCGAAGCGCCCTGGGTTTACACCGGTCGAACGTAGCGATCTTCGGCTACTCGCGCGGGAAGCCGAAAACCCGCAACGTTCGGCGACGGGACTACGTCAGGGTGGCGACCAGGATGGCCTTGATGGAGTGCATGCGGTTCTCGGCCTGGTCGAAGACGATGGACGCGGCCGACTCGAAGACCTCGTCGGTGACCTCGAGCTCGGGCAGGCCGAAGCGGGCGTAGACCTGCTCGCCGACCGTGGTGTCGCGGTTGTGGTAGGCGGGCAGGCAGTGCATGAACTTCACGTCCGAGACCCCGGTCCGCTCCAGCAGGGCCGCGTTCACCTGGTAGTCCGACAGCAGCAGGATGCGCTCGGTCCAGACGCTCTCCGGCTCGCCCATCGACACCCAGATGTCGGTGTGGACGAACTGGCACCCGCGCACCCCGTCCAGGTCCTCGGTGAGGGTGATCCGGGCCCCGGTCTCCTCGGCCAGCGCGAGCGCCCGCGAGACCACCCAGTCCGGCGGCAGCAGCTTGCGGGGGGCGACCATGCGGACGTCCATGCCGAGCAGGGCGCCGCCGATCAGCAGCGAGCAGCCCACGTTGAACCGCGCGTCCCCGACGTAGGCGAAGGCGATCTCACGATCGTCCAGGCCGGAAGCCTCGCGCATGGTGAACATGTCGCACAGGCTCTGCGTCGGGTGCCACTCGTCGGTCAGCCCGTTCCACACCGGGACGGACGAGTGCGCGGCGATCTGCTCGACCGTCGACTGGTGGGCGCCGCGGTACTCGATGCCCTCGTAGAGCCGCGACAGCACCCGCGCGGTGTCCGCCGGCGACTCCTTGTGACCCAGCTGGGACGAGTTCCCGTCCATCTGCGTGACGTGCGCGCCCTGGTGGTGGGCGGCCACCTCGAAGGCCGACCGGGTGCGGGTGGAGGTCTTCTCGAAGATCAGCGCCAGGTTCATCCCGCTGAGGCGCTGCACCTCGCGTCCGGCACGGCGGGACTGCTTCAACTCCGCGGTCAGGTCGAGCAGCCCCCGCCATTCGGCGGGGCTGAAGTCGAGCTCCTTGAGGAAGTGCCGCCCGGTCAAGCTGAGGGTCACGATGCGCCTTTCGATCTCACTGGATAGGAGAAGCATGACAGGCGTGGGACGATGGAGTCATGCTGATCCGGTTCATCGCCAGCGCTCTCGCACTGGCTGTGGCGACCTGGCTGCTCCCGGGGATCAGCGTTGTCAACGCCGAGATGGAGACCCAGGTCTTCACCCTGATCGCCGTCGCGGCGATCTTCGGAGTGGTGAACAGCATCGTCAAACCGCTGTTCAAGATCGTGACCGCGCCGGTGATCTTCTTCACCCTCGGGCTGGCCCTGTGGGTCATCAACGCGGTGCTGCTGATGCTGGTCTCCTGGCTGGCCGGTGTGCTCGGTCTGCACTGGCACGTGGACGACTGGGGCAGCGCCTTCCTCGGCGCGTTGATCGTGTCGGTGGTCAGCCTCATCCTGAATGCCTTCTTCGGCAAGCGAGGGACGGATCACCGGTGACTTCGGCGATCTTCGTCTGCTGGGGCAACATCTGCCGTTCCCCGATGGCCGAACAGGTGGCCCGCGAGTGGGCGGCCCGCGACGGCGTCGAGGCGGCCTTCACCAGCGCAGGCGTCAGCGCGGAGGAGAGCGGCAACCCGATCGACTCCCGCGCGGCCGGCGTGCTGCGTCAGGCCGGCTACCCGGTCACCCCGCATCGCGCGCACCGGATCACCGCCGACGAGATCCGGCGAGCCGACCTGGTGGTCGGCATGGAGCAGCTGCACCTGGATCGGATGCGCCGACTCGTCCCGGACGCCGACAACCTCGCGCTGCTCACCGACTTCGATCCGGACGCCTCCCCGGGCGATCCGGTGGACGATCCGTGGTACGGCCCGCCGTCCGGATTCCGGGACACCCTGGCCAGCGTCGAGGCCGCGATGCCCGCCCTGATGGCCCGGCTGCGCGAACTGGCCTGAGCCCGCCTGGGAGCGTTGGCTCCACACCGAGCCCGTCGGCGTGGCAGTCTTGGGGCATGCACATCCTCGTTGTGGACGACGATCAGGCGGTGCGCGACTCGTTGGCGCGCTCCCTGCACTACTCGGGCTACGAGGTGACGACCGCCAGTGACGGGGTCGAGGCGCTCGCCAGGCTCTCCGCCTTCCGGCCCGACGCGGTGATCATGGACGTCATGATGCCCCGCCTGGACGGGCTGGAGACCACCCGCTCGCTGCGGGCCGGCGGCAATGACGTCCCGATCCTGGTGCTGACTGCCCGCGACGCCGTGGGCGACCGGGTGGACGGCTTGGACGCCGGCGCCGACGACTACATGGCCAAGCCGTTTTCCTTCGAGGAACTGGTGGCGCGGCTGCGGGCGCTCACCCGGCGCTCCGCGCGTCCCTCCGGGTCGGAGGAGCCCGGTTCGGAGCTGCTCTCCTTCGCGGACCTCTCGCTCGACCTGCAGACCCGCGAGGTGCAGCGAGCCGGACGCCGCATCAGCCTCACCCGCACCGAGTTCGCGCTGCTGCAGACCTTCCTGGAGAACCCGCGCCGGGTGCTGGAGC
>CAZLWS010000026.1:0-24524 GCA_964563205.1 uncultured Propionibacteriaceae bacterium
GCGTGCGTGGTCGACAGGCTTCCCGATCCGGACTCCATCGCTTCGAGCATCAGCCAGGCCTCCGGACCGCGAATCTCGCCGACGATGAGCCGACCGGCGTTCTTGCGGTAGTTCGCGCGCATCGCCTGCTCGAGGGTGAACTCTCCTGCCGGTCGGCCGTCCGGGCCTACCTCGCCTGAGCCGTGGCGTGCCTCCCAGGCGTGGACGATCGGGTGCCGCTCACCCATCTCGTCCAGGAACAGCTCGTAGGGGTCTTCAAAGGTCGCGAGCTGCTCCTTCGGGCCGATCTCGTTGCACAGCGCACGCAGCAGCGTGGTCTTGCCCGCCCCCTGCGCCCCAGCGATCACGATCGAGAGCCGCGCCCGCACCGCAGCAGCCAGGAACGACGCCATCACCGGAGTCAGCGTGCCCAGACGCACCAGGTCATCCAGGGTCACCTCGACCAGCCGGTGCAGGCGGATCACGATCGAAGGCCCAGAGGTCACCCAGTTCGTCGCCGACATGCGGGGCCCGCCCGGAAGACGCAGGTCGACCGACGGGTGGGCCTCGGAAAACGCCCGCGCCGTCCCCTCCCGGGAAGCGAGGTAGCTGATGAACTCCATCAGCTCCTCGTCGGAATCGGCGACCGCGGGCCCTCGGACCAGGCCGCCGTCGAGGAGCTGGAGCCAGACCCGGTCGTGGCCGAGGATGATGATGTTCTCCACCCGGTCGTCATCCACCAACGGCTGCAGTCTCCCCAGCCGGAACACAGAGTCGAAGACCGCCTGCTCCAGTGCATGCTGCTCGGCCCGCGACCATGTCGGCCTGCCGGTGGTGACCGCTTCAGCCGCCGCGGCGTCCAACAGCTCGGCGATGATGGTGCGGCCGAGCTCCTCCTGCGCGGCCTTGGAACTGGCCTCCCCAAGCCGGGCCGTGAGCGCTTCCGCGGTCTGGCCGCGGAACGCCGCCACCAGCTTCCAGTCGATCGGCCCGGAGTACAGCGGCGTGATCGCCGGCGGAAGCTCGGCTGCAGGGACGGGCTCGAACCGCTCGGGTTCGTCGACCACGAGCCGGATCTCGGGGCGGTCCGTGCCCTGGTTGAGCCGGAAGCTGGAACGCACCCGGCCCGGCCTGGCGGTGGTGTGGTTCGGGGTGACCCTGAATAGCGCCAGGCTGTCCAGCGCAGGGCGTTCTGCCTGTGGAGTCGGGTCGGGGTTCACGAGATCCCTCCGATCCTCAGAGCGTGCGGGTGGGGGTGGCGGGCGGTGTCGGCGAAGTCGCGGATCGCCTCTCCGGTGGCACGAACACTGCGCTGGAACGCGGAACGTTCGGTCTTGCGGGTGGGTCGCTCGCCCCGGGAGTAGACCGCCGCCGCACGCGGATCCCACTCGATGTGACCGATGGCAGGCAACCCCAGCACCCCAGCGACCTCGCCGGCCGTATAGGGCCGATCGGGGCCAACGACGACAAGACCAACACCCGCGGGACGCTGCTCCGTCAGGTCGGTCAGCAGAGCACGCGCGGTCGCCGTCCCGGGCACGTTCGAACCGGTCACCAACAGCAGCACGTCCACACCGAGCACCAGCGGCGTGAACGGACCTGTCGCGGGGAGGCGGCCAGCGTCGACCAGGACGTCCGTGCCGGTGTCCTCCAGCCCGCGTAACGCTTGCAGCAGCGGGGCCCAGATCGCGGCGAGCCCGGACACCTGGGCGCGGGTCTGGACGCCCGGCAGCACCTTCACCGAGGTGTCCGGGATGGGCATCAGCACCGAGGCCAGCCGGTCGTTCAGCTGGTCCTGGCGTTGAGCGACCATCAGGTCGACCATCCCGCCGGCGGGCTCAGCCATGCCCTGGAAGTACCCAGCCAGGATCGGAGACCCAGCGATCGGGTCAGCCTCGACCACCACCACCGGACGCGGCCAGGCGAACGCCAACGCCAACACTGTCGTGGTGACCCCGGGAGACCCTGACGCCGAAGCGAACGCGTAGACAGCCATGGCCCATCACCGCTCCCGCGCCTCAAGGACGAGAGCCAGCCGGCCGGTTCCGTTGCGGGCTGCCAGTTCGGCCGCCTTCTCCCTCGGCACCAGCACGTCGACCTTGGTGTCGCCGGTCTCCAGAACGATGACCTGGGAGACGACCGCGTCCATGACGATCGGCGCCGTTGTCACCTCGCCCTGCGCACCAGGCGTCTCCACGATCGTGACCCGGTCACCCGCCAGCAACGGCTCGGCCGGCAGCATCGTCACCGCAAGGGCCACCCCCACCAACGCCTCGCCAGCCTTCGGGACCACCTCAGCGGTCACCGAACTCGAAGCCAACAGCCCGCCAGCGGCCAGATCGGTCGCCGCCCGCTGACCAGCGATCTGCTCGATCCGGGCCGCTGGCACCACGTCCAGCGACGGGTCCAGGCCGAGCCTCACCACCGTCAGATCGTCGCGATCGATCACCTCGCCACGCTGCACCGCCACACGGACCGCGACCACCTCCGTCGATGCCGCGGACGTCGTGAACACCCACGCCGCGCCCAGACCGCCCACCAGGACGGCGCCGATCGTGCCCACCAGCAGCAGCGGGCGCCGACGGATCCTGGGCGGGCGAGCCGCCGTCCGCGGCCCACTCGGAGGCTCAGGCGCGGGAGTCCCCGGCTTGTTCTTCAGGCTCAACACACTCATCGCCGGTCAACCCCTTCCGCGGACGGTCACGACGTTCAACTCACCAATCACCACTTGCGTGTTCTGGGTCAGATAGACCCGGAACGATCCCGTCTCGCCGATGCCGGTCCAGTTCACGATCCAGTCCGACCTGGCAGTCACCGTGAACTCGCCCTGCTCGTCGAACCGGTAGCCACATGTCGGCGATTCGGTGATCCCGTACTTGAGCTTGTAGGGCGTCCCCGGCCCGGCGCATGTCTTCACCCCGCCATCACCCAGCGACCACCGAACCCGGTCAACCTTCGCCGTCGCAGTCACCGTGAACCCGCCCTCGGACACCGAGTGGCTGATCGGGCCGATCGTCTGATCGCCCGGGTTCTCTGCCCACAACCAGATCGGCATCCCCACGAGACCAACTGAACCGGGCTCATCGTCCGGCGCGATCCCGATGGTGATCGGCCGCAACTGCATCTCCGCGACGGCACGGCGAGCCAGCGACTCCGGATCAGGCGGCGGTGTAGCGTCGGCGAACCAGATGATGTACGCAGTGCCCGTGCCGGCGCCGGCGATCCGGCAGTACCAAAGCGATCCGTCGGTATGGCCCTGCCAGTTCGGGTCCGAGAAGTCCAGCGGCGGATCTACAGGGCTGATGTAGCACTCTCGGGGCGAGAACCACGTGCCCTGAGCAGACTTGCAGGGAACGACCTGGCTACCGTTCATGCAGACGCGCTTGCCGGTCGCCAAGCCCCTGCCACTCGGACTGTCGCCGTCGCACATGATCGTGCTCGTCACCTTGCCGAACTCGTCGATGTCCGTCTCGGACCAGCAGCGCTCGTCTGCGAGCGCGGTCACCGGGCTGACGACAGCAAGACCGACGACGATCAACACACTCGCGAACAGCCGGAGGATCAGCATTTCTGGTCGCCCTTCGTGAGCGACGTCAGATACCACCCGTCCCCGGGCCACTCCTCGACGACGGCCGCGAGCGGACGGACCACCTTGGCCTCCAGCTTCAGCGTGTCCTTGCCGCTCTCATCAAGGACTTGCCATCCGGTGGTGTCCTGGCAGAAGGCGACGAGCACCGTCTGCCGTTCCTCGTCGGAGGGCTCCCCCGGCGTCAGCGCAGAGATGACAATGTCGCCCTTCACCGTAAGGTTGGCGTTCTTGAACTGGTTGTAGGTCAGGCCGGCGTCGTCCACGATCTCGCGGCGGCCCGCGAGGACGAAGTCTCCCGGCCCGCGCTCGCCCTGGAGCACCTCGTTGTAGATCAAGAACCACTTCTCGACGGCGTCCACCGCCGCCTGCTGCTCATCCGACCAAGCGGGCGTCGGCGGGGTCGGAGTCGGCGTCTCGGTTGGGCCTGGCGACGTCACCGGAGTGGATGGTGGCGGGGTCCACGTCGGCATCTCTGATGGTCCAGGAGCGCACCCCGCCAGGCACAGCACTGCCACGCTCACGACCGCGACGACTATGCGCGTCACCATCCCGGTCCTCCTTCGCGTGGCTCCGCTCAAGCAGAAGGCAGCAAGGTGCTGTCGGTGGCCACGAGCGGCGAAAGAGGAGCTCCCTACCGTTCCACGACGCTCGTGGTGCGGTGTTGAGTTGTCGGCGCCTGAAGAGTCAGAAAGACCCTCGCATCTCTCCATCCGGGGGTGGTGCAGGGTCTGGGCTCCGGGGGCGGAGGTCACAACGGTAACCCCAAGTCCCACGTCTGGGAAGGGCCGCTGTGATGCGACTCCCCCGCCGAGCAGTCGACCCGAGGTCGTCATACGGGTTCACCGACCCGCCGGGACACCGACCGGTATCCCTGGCCCGCAATCGCCGACTGTGCCGAGTCCAAGAGCGCTCCGATCTGCCCCGCAAGCTCTGCGGCAGTCTCCAGCGCCGCCCCGGCTTCCCTTGCCGACAACGACGGATCCCGCCCTCCGTCCTCATAGACGTCGTAGTGCTTCAGCGACTTCTCGAGTCCCTTTGCCAGCTGCCCGAGCGTCTGCTGGGCGCCATATCCCAGGGCCGACTTGAGTTCCCCCAACACCCAGTACACCGCCGGCGCCGGCAGCCCGTCCGACAGCCAGATCGTCCGATGGTTGATCGAGCGGATCGCCTCGTACGCGGCCTCGGCGTCGACCACAACAGGCCAGCGCCCTTCGCCCACCTCGTCCTCGCTCATGGTCAGCGCGCCCTGACTCGGCGCGGGCGCCGGCCCGCCGACGGAATCTCGCAGAGCAGCTCATCGAGATCTTCCACCCGGATGCGGATCAGCCGCTTCCCGGTGCGGTAGGCACGCAGCGAGCCGTCCGTGATCCGACGCCGTACTGTGGCGGTGCTGACCCCCAGCACTTCGGCCGCGGCATCAAGCGTCAGCAGACCCCTGGCGGCATGAGAAACAACCATGGACATCGCTTCCTCCTGGAGTGAGCTTCGGTACCCACCCAGAAGGAACAAGGCGACTCTCGGTGGACACCACAGCCGAAGGAATCTCAATCCGATTCGGCCCGCCGCGACAGTCCGTCGGCCCGGCAGGTGTTGCGAATCGCAAGACCGGCGGCCCGGAGGCCCGAGCCTTCAGTGCTTCGCGCACCACACCGACTACTGCCTACCACGTCCGTCTTGTGACCACGTCAGCGGGGTCTGCGTGGGCCTCGATCTTGGGCTGAGATCGTGCGTAAAAACTGGGCTGACTGAACGCGTGGGGCCATCTACTAGGCCCACGATAGGCCCACGGAAGAGAATTCATCACCTGAATTGTGCCCCTCACAAGGGCACAAACACGTCGGGCTGACAGGATTTGAACCTGCGACCCCTACACCCCCAGTGTAGTGCGCTACCAAGCTGCGCCACAGCCCGTTCTTCTGTTGTGCGGGCCAAACCGGCCCGGCTGGACACTGTACTACGAATCCGCGGACGGCCGCGCACACCGGTGAATCGACGGGCTTCGCAGGCATATTCCGGTTTCGGCACGGGCGGGGTTGCAGCGGCGTAGCGTGAGGCGCAGGAGGCAGTTCATGGTCACCATCGCTCAGGCCGCTCACGAGTTCCTTTCCTGTCGCCGGATCGCGGTCACCGGCGTTTCCCGCACCCCCAACAACCACGGCGGCAACGTGGTGTACGACCGCCTGGTCGAACGGGGCTACGAGACCTTCGCGGTCAACCCGTACGCCGCCGAGATCGCGGGCAAGCCCGCCTATCCGTCCCTCTCGGCCATCCCGGACGGGGTTGAGGCCGTCGTCATCGCCACCGCGCCCGCCCACGCCCTCGGCACCATGAAGGAAGCCGTCGAGCTGGGCATCGGACAGGTCTGGATGCACCGCTCGATCGACGCGGGCAGCGTCTCGGACGAGGCCACGGCCTACGGCCGCGAGCACGGCGTCCAGGTGATCGACGGCGGCTGCCCGCTGATGTTCGACCCGGCCGCCGACGGCACCCACAAGGCGATGTGCCGCCTGCTCACCTGGTTCGGCAAGGTCCCTCGTCAGGTCGAGTAGGCACAAGACGCTCCCGCCCAGGCCAACCGGTCACACCGGGTGGTTGGCGACCAGCCGGCGATTCGGATCGACGCGCTCCCGGACGAGGGCGAGGCGCTGCCACGCCTCCGGGCGGTAGCCGGCGGCCACCTCCACGGCGTTGTCGTCGAAGTTGAGGTAACGGGCGCCGCTGGCCCAGGGCGAGAGGGCGGCTACCGCCCTCGTCGCGTCCGCGAGCCCGGCGGCGGCGATCTCAGGGGTCGGCGCTATCCCGAGGAAGAACCCGACGTACGCACCCGACACGCTGGCCAGCGCGGCATCGGCCGGACGCCCCATCGCTCCGCCGAGGTGCCGGAGCTCCGCGGCCAGCAGGCTGCTGCCCGACTCCGGACCGGCGGCTGCCAACAGCGAATCGACCGCCGACGCCGGCAACTCCCGCAGCACCACGGACTGCGACACCGACGGTGTCGGACCCTCCGGATCCATGTGGATGCGGGTGAGTGCGGCGGCGGGCAGCCGTCCGAACGTGTCCATCTCCGGGGCCAACTCGCGCAACGGAGCCAGCAGTTCCGCGGCCCGCTCGTCGGAGGCGAGCACGGCGCCGTCGATCACCACCAGCTTCCGTCCGCTCAGGAACGGCGGCAGCTCCGGCATCGGCGGGAAGTTCATCAGCCGCAGCGAGGTGGTGACCGTGTCCGGCACGGTCCGCGTCCACTCCGCCCAGCGATGCGCGACCTGGGCCGCCAACTCGGCGGGCCACAGCAGCATGCCCGCGTAGACGTCGGGGATCGGCAGCAGATCGAACTCCAGCGCCGTGACGACGCCGAAGCTGCCACCGCCGCCCTTCACCGCCCAGAACAGGTCGGCCTCGTGCTCGGCGTCGGCGCGCACCAGCCGGCCGTCGGCGAGCACCAGCTCGACCGCGCGCAGGTGATGCGCAGCCAGTCCGTGCTGGCGGGCATACCAGGAAACGCCGCCGCCCAGGGTGTAGCCCGCGACCGCCACATCGGGCGAAGAGCCGTGCAGCGCCGCCAGTCCGTGGGGAGCGGCCGCTTCGACCACCTCCTGCCACAGGGTGCCGCCGAGGACGCGGGCGAGCCGGCGCTCCGGGTCGATGCTCACCCCGGTGAACTCGTGCAGCCGCACCAGCACCACGTCGGAAAGGTCGGCCCCGGCGAACGCGCCGGCGCCGTGGCCGCTGCTCTGCGGAGCGATCCGCAATCCCGCGGCGACCGCGGCGCGGACGATCTCGACGACCTCCTCGGCACTGTGCGGGACGGCGACCGCGGCCGGACGCTGGTCGATGTGGACGGCCCACGGCGTCCTGGCTGCGTCGTAGCCGGGAGTGCCGGGCAGGTGGACCCGCCCCTGGCAGAGATCGAGCAGAGCGCCGACGTCCGGGTTCTGCGGAAGCGTCTCGGGCTGACGGATGGACATGCTTTCGTTCCTCCTCATGGCATGACTGTGATGCCTCAACCGTGGCCGACCACGCCCCCGCAGACCATCCCGCAGGACCGGGAACCTCAGGCCCCACACCCTCGTGCCGGGCGGCCCCCCAGAGATCTGGGATTTCGCATCCCGCCCGGCTGGCGCACAATGGCTGTCATGCCGAGTGGACTGTTGGCCGAGCGGGTGCGGCGCGATGTCGAGGTGGTGGCTCACGCGGGTCTCGACCTCGACACCTTCCTCACCGAGACCCTGCTCTCGCTGCAGCGCGCCGTGCCCTTCGTCGCGGTCTGCTTCGGCACCGTCGACCCCGCCACCCAGTTGCTCACCGGCACCCGCAAGTACGGCGACCTCGCCGGACGCGACGAGCGCGATCACGAGTGGGGCCTGCTGGAGTACGGCGGCTGGGAACCGACGACGTTCACCCGGATGGCGAGCGAGGCCGTGTCGGCCGCCGCCGTCCACGACCGCACCGGCGGACACGTGGAGGAGTCGCCCCGGGTGCGTGAACTGATCCGTCCCGGCTACGGCTATGGGGACGAACTGCGCACCCTCTGTCTCGATCAGGGATACCTGTGGGGTGCCGCGGCGCTGTTCCGGTCCACCGACGACCGGCCCTTCGACGCCAGCGAGATCGCGTTCATGGCCTCCCTCACACCCGCTCTGGGCGCCGGCGTCCGGGGCGGCCTGCTGGCCTCGCTGGCCGCCCTGCCGCCACTGGAATCCCCGATGGGCCCGGGAGTCATGATCATCGGCGCCGACGACACCATCGTCCAGGTCAACCCGGGCGCCGACCGCTGGCTCCAGGAACTGGCCCAGGGCGGCACCGGGACGGCGCCCACCGGCGTGATCGCGTCGCTGGTGGGCGCCGCCCGCCGCTACGCCCGCGGTGAATGGCCGACCCCGCCGCGTTCTCGGATCCGCACCGCGAACGGCCTATGGCTGGTGCTGCACGCCACCCCGCTGAGCCCCCGCAACGGAGTTCAGGGCGAGGTCGTCGTGACCCTGGAGGAGGCCCGTCCGCCCGAAGTCGTGCCGCTCGTCGTGGCGGCCTTCGGGCTCACCAACCGGGAACGGGACGTGGTCGCGCTCATCCTCCAGGGCCTGGACACCAAGGAGATCAGCGGCCACCTCCACCTCTCGGCGTGGACGGTGCAGGACCACCTGAAGGCGATCTTCGAGAAGGCCGGCGTCCGGAGCCGCCGGGAACTCATCGCCCGGGTGTACTTCGACCAGTACGTGCCCCGGCTGGGTGCGGGTGTGGGACCCGAGGGCTGGTTCTCGGCCTAGCGGTTCTTGCGCTTCTCGCGGGGACGCACCTCGACCTTCACCGGGGTGCCGCGGAAGCCGAAGTCCTCCCGCAGCCTGCGCTGCACGAACCGGACGTACTGCGGGTCGAACGGACCGGAGGTGAACAGCGCGAAGGTGGGCGGGCAGGCGTGCGCCTGCGTCCCGAACAGGATGCGCGACTGCTTGCCGCCCCGCACCGGGTGCGGGTGGGCGGCCGCCAGGCGTCCCAGGAAGGCGTTCAGCTTGCCGGTGGAGATCCGGGTCTCCCAGCCCTCCAGGGCCTCCTCGATCGCCCGCGACAGCCGGTCGACGTTGCGTCCGGTCAGGGCGGAGATGTTCACGCTCGGCGCCCAGCCGAAGGTGTGGATGTCCTGCTCGATCTCGCGGGTGAGGTAGAAACGTCGTTCGTCGTCAGTGAGATCCCACTTGTTGTAGGCGATCACCAGCGCCTTGCCGGCCTCCTCGACCATGCTCAACACCTTGAGATCCTGGTCGCTGATGGTCTCGGACGCGTCCAGCACCACCACGCAGACCTCCGCCCGCTCGATCGCGCCCTGGGTGCGCAGCGAGGCGTAGTACTCGTGGCCGGACGCCTCCTTGACGCGGCGGCGCAGGCCGGCGGTGTCGATGAAGCGGTACACCACTCCCCCGACCTCGACCAGTTCGTCGACCGGGTCGACCGTCGTCCCCGCGACATTGTCGACCACCGCGCGGGTGGAGCCGGCCAGCTTGTTCAGCAGCGACGACTTGCCGACGTTCGGGCGCCCGACGATCGCCACCCGGCGCGGGCCGCCGATCTCGGCCTCACCCGCCCGAGGCGCCTCGGGCAGGGCGGCCAGCACGGCGTCCAGCAGGTCGCCGGTGCCGCGTCCGTGCAGGGCGGAGACCGGCCACGGCTCGCCCAGGCCGAGGTTCCACATCGCCATGGCGTCGGCCTCGCTGCGGGCGTCGTCCACCTTGTTGGCGGCCAGCACGACCGGCTTCTGGGAGCGGCGCAGCACGCCCACCACAGCCTCGTCGACGTCCTGGATGCCGACCGTGGCATCCACCACGAAGAGCACCGCGTCGGCGGCGGCGATGGCCAACTCGGCCTGCTCGGCGATCTGGGCGGCCATGCCGACCGCATCCGGCGCCCAGCCGCCGGTGTCGACCACCACGAAGTCGCGGCCGTTCCATTCGGCGTCGTAGGAGACCCGGTCACGGGTCACGCCGGGGAGGTCCTGGACGACGGCCTCGCGGCGTCCGATGATGCGGTTGACCAGCATCGACTTGCCAACGTTGGGACGCCCGACGACGGCCAGCACCGGCTTGTCGAGGGCCTCCTCCACAACCTCGCTCATCGGCCCGCCATCCCGGCGATCGCGTCGATCGTCTCTTCGAGGGTCAGGTAGGTGCCGTCGAGATGGACGACGCCGTCCGCGGCGGTGGTGAAGTTCACCAGCTTGGAGTCGTCGGCGTCGCGGCGCAGCACCTGGTCGGCCAGCGCGTCGGCGTCCACCTCGCCCAGCTCCCGTCGGCGGCGGGCCATCCGGACCTCCGGGTCGGCGGTCAGCAGCACCCGCAGGTCGGCGTCGGGGGCGACCACGGTGGTGATGTCGCGTCCCTCGGCGACGATCCCGGACGGCGCGGCGTCGATGATCGCGCGCTGCCGCGCGACCAGGTCGGCCCGGCACTCCGGCAGGGTCGCCACGGCGCTCACCACGGACGAGACCTCCTGCTCACGGATCCGCTCGGTGACGTCCGCGCCGTTCACCCGCACCCACCGGTCGGACGGGTCGGTGCTGATCTCCAGCTCCGCGCCCAGGGTGGACGCGATCAGCCCGGCGGTGTCGGACGGGTCGACGCCGGCGTCCAGGAAGGCGCAGGTCACCGCCCGGTACATCGCTCCGGTGTCCAGGTAGCCCAGGCCGAGCCGCGTCGCCACCCCACGGGCGGCGGACGACTTGCCCGAGCCGCTCGGCCCGTCGATGGCGATCACCAGTCGTTGCGTCATGGCTTCCTCTCTACAACGTCTCGTCAGGTTCGCGCAGCGTCCAGCCGTCGGCGATCATGGCCTCGCGCAGGTCGGCTGCGTGATCGGGGCTGACCTGCACCGACAGGTAGCCGACCTCGCGCTCGGCGTCATGGTCGATCGACAGATCCTCGACGTTCACGCCTGCCTTCTCGATGTCGCCGAAGAGCCGCGCCAGCGAGCCGGGCTCGTCGGGGATCTCGACCACCACATGGGCGTAGTCCACCGCGGCGAGGCCGTGCTTGCCGGGCAGCGCCCTGGTGCCCTCCCGGCCGCGCTCCAGCAGCGCAGCGACCCGGTCGGGGTCGTCGAGCGCGGTGAGCCAGTCCGCCAGGTCGGCCTGCAGGGCAGCGAGTTCAAGCCGCACCGCCGCGGCGTTCGCGGTGATGATCTGACGCCACAGCTGCGGGTCCGAGCCGGCGATCCGCGTGACGTCGCGGACGCCCTGGCCGGCCAGCTTCAGGTGGTCGGCGGGCACCTCGGTGAGCCGTCCGGCCATCAGCACCGAGACCAGGTGCGGCAGGTGCGAGACCTGGGCGACCGCCTCGTCGTGGTGCGCGGCGCCCATGGTGACGCGGCGGGCGCCGGCGAGCCGGGCGAGCTCCTGCACGTCCAGGACGGCGTGCGCCGAGGAGGTGTCGTGCGGGGTCACCACCCAGGTGCGGTCGATGAACAGCTCCGCACTGGCCGTCAAAGGCCCCACCCGCTGCGAGCCGGCCATCGGATGCGACCCGACGTAGCGGGAGAGATCCAGGCCGGTCCCCCGCAACTCCGAGAGCACCGTGCCCTTCACGGAGCCGACGTCGGTCACGGTCGCGTTCGGGTAAGTCCGCAGCGCGTTGGCCACCACCTTGGCCAGCGCAGCGGGCGGCACGGCGACCACGACCAGCCGGACCGCATCCGGGTCGGGCTTGCGGATCGTCCCGGCGCCGCGGGAAGCGGCGACCCGGGCGTGGCTGGAGACTTTGTCGGCGACGTGGACGGTCACGCCGGCGCGGGTGAGCGCGCAGCCGACCGACGCCCCCACCAGACCGGCGCCGATCACCAGGGTCGGCGACAGGTCGATCGCGATCATCGTGGGTGTTCCTTCTGCTGGCTCAAGGGCCGACAGGCCCGACTGCACAGCCTACGCGAGTTGCCGCCGGCGCGTTTGCGTCGCCCGGACCGCCGCCTGCACCAACCTCGTCCGATCGGTCGCTTTTTAGACCGATCGGTCTATAATCAGTCCATGCGTTCTGACGCCTCGGCCCATTCCCGGTCGTTCATCGAGACCGCGCGGCGGCGTCAGCTGATCGAGGCCGCGATCGCGACCGTCAACGAACTCGGCTATCCGCGCGCCTCACTGGCAGAGATCGCCAAGCGGGCGAGCGTCGCCAAGAGCGCGGTGGTGTACTACTTCTCGTCGAAGGACGCGCTGCTGCTCGAGCTCGTCGACTCGGTCTTCGCCGAGCTGGGCGACGCCCTGCAGCGTGCCGTGCAGGCGGCGGACGGGGCGCGCGCCGGCCTGCAGGCGTATGTGGACGCCTATCTCGCGCACGTCGACGCCCATCGTCACGCCATCGCCGCGGCGGTCGAGATCGTCGTCTCCCATCGCACCGCCGACAACCGCCCGCTCTACCTCGTCGAGAACGAGGACGACACGGCCCTGCTGCGCGGCATCCTGCGCTCCGGAATCGAGACGGGCGCCTTCCGTCCGCTGCCGCTGGAGGTCGCGGTCGGGCTCGCCGAAAGCCTGCTCGACTGGTCGATCACCGTCGTCCAGCGCGACCCGGCCGCTGATCTCACCGAACTGCGGCAGCAGACCGGCCCCTTCCTGCTGCGCGCCCTGGGGTCCGACGATGAGTGACCTGCTCCGAGGGATCGGCTATGACGCCGGCGTGCTCTACGAGAAGGATTTCGAGAGCAACCCCGGGTTCTCCGCCGGGACCGCCCGCCGCGACTTCCGGGCGATCCGGGAGGATCTCGGCTGCGAGGCGGTGCTCATCATGGCCGGCGACGACGGCCGGCTCGCCACCGCCGCCGAGTGCGCGGCCGAAGCCGGGCTGGCCGTCTGGCTGCAGCCGCGTCCGTTCGACCAGCCCGCGGCGGTGCTGCGGGAGTCGGTGCGGACGGCCGCCGCCATCGCCGAACGGCTGCGGACGGCGGGCGCCTCGGCCGGGCTGGTCGTCGGCTGCGAGCTCACCCTCTCCACTCCCGGAATGCTGCCGGGGTCCACGTTCTGGCGGCGGGGCTCGCTGCTCACGCTGACCTTCCCGCTGCTGCCGCTGGCGAATCTCCGGCTCCGTCGTCTGCTCAAAGGCCTGGCGCGCGAGGCGCGGGAGCGATTCGCCGGCCCGATCTCCTACGGCGCCGGGGAGTGGGAGCACCCCGACTGGAGCGACTTCGACGTGGTCGGTCTGGATCGGTACCCGGAAGACCACAATGCCTGGCGGTTCGAGGACGAGCTGCGGGCCACTGTCGAGCGCGCCCACGCCGACGGCAAGCCGGTGCACGTCTTCGAGTTCGGCAGCTGCACCTACCGAGGCGCGGCTGCGAAGGCGTCCACCGCGTCCGGAGTGCTCGGGGGACGGGACGAGCTGACGGTCCCCCGCACCCTGGTGCGCGACGAGCCCGAGCAGGCCGAGTACCTGCTGACGGCGCTCGACCTCTTCGAGCGGGTCGGCGTCGACGGCGCCTTCGTGTGGGGGTTCAGCGAGCCGGCGCTGGTCCGCAGCGACGAACCCGGCCGCGATCTGGATCTGGCCAGCTACGGCATCGTCAGCGCCCATGCGGACGGCACCTGGACCCCTAAGCAGGCCTACCACGCCCTCGCCCGCCGCTATGGAGGCAGGGCGGCCTGATGCCCCGCCGTCCGCGCAAGACCCGCCGCCTCGCCTCCGCGGGCTGGCGGATCGCGCTCGTCGTCGCCGCCCTCGCGGCCGCCATCGCAGGGTCGGCGACGCTGCTCCCGCCGACGGCGAACCCCTCGGATCCGGCGGCTCTGACAGCCCGGATCATCGCCGGTCTCGCGATCAGCGGCGGAGTGGTCGCGCTGATCGCCCTCCTCACTCAACGGGCGGATCGAAGCCGGCTCAGCGACGCCGGCTTCGCCAGACCAGGCAGCGGCTGGCGACTCGCATCGTGGGGCGCGGTGGTCTGGCTCGTGCCGGCCGCGGCCGGCTTCGGCGTGCTGGCACTGCTGGGCATGCCACTGACTGTGGCCGCGCCGGCCGGCGAGGTCGCCCGCACCATTCTGCTGCTCTTCCTCGCGGTGCTGCTGACCGAGGCGCTGCCCGAGGAGGCGATCTTCCGCGGCTACGTCACCACCGTGCTCGGCACAGTGACCACCGGCTGGCGGATCGTCATCGCCCAGGCGGTGCTGTTCGCCCTCTTCGGAGCCGTGCTGCGTCAGGACTGGAACCCGCTGAACCTGTCGCTGTTCGCCGTGATGGGGATCGGTTTCGGGTATCTGCGCATGATCACCGGGTCGATCTGGATGCCGATCGGCTTCCACGCCGCCTTCCAGACCGGCGCCCAGCTCGTGCTCACCCATCCAGTGGTGGGTTTCACCGGCGGCCAGGACGTCGCCATGCTCGCGGTCGGCACGGCGCCCTTCGCGGTGGCCGCCCTGGTCGTCAGCACGACCGGGATCCCGCGCTTCGTCGTGCCGCGTCCGTGAGGCGTTACTCCGCGGCGAAGGCGGGACGCGGGCCGGTGTAGTCCGGCCCGTACGCCCCGGGGGCGGGACGTCGCCGCCGCGCGGGTGCCGTCGTCCCGTGGGCCAGGCGGCGGGCGAAGATCAGGAAGCCGGTGTGGCCGGAGGTCCCGTGGCCGGGACGGATCGCCAGGCCCTCGGCGTGCCACTCGCGGGCGGAGTACTCGCGTCCGACCGGTTCGGTGAAGCCGCCGTGGACGCGCAACGAGTCCATCGTCCGGCCCAGCTGGGTGGTGGTGGCCACGTAGCAGCACAGGATGCCGCCCGGCTCCAGCACGGCGCCCACCGCGTCCAGGCACTCCCAGGGCGCCAGCATGTCGAGCACCGCCCGGTCGATCGGCTCCGGGCCGATCGACTCCACCAGGTCGCCCTCGCGCAGCTCCCACGCCGGGTGAGGCCCGCCGAAGAAGGTCTCCACGTTGCGCTTGGCGATCGCCGCGAAGTCGGAACGCCGCTCGTAGGAGTACAGCTTTCCGCCGCTGCCGATGGCCCGCAGCAGGTGCATGCTGAGCGCCCCCGACCCAGCCCCGGCCTCCAGCACCCGTGCCCCAGGGAAGATGTCGGTCTGCATCAGGATGTGCGCGGCGTCCTTCGGGTACACCACGGTGGCCCCGCGCGGCATGGTGACGGTGAACTCCTCCAGCAGCGGACGGAAGGCGGTGTACGCCACCCCGCCGTGCGACCTGACCACGGCGCCGTCCGAGCCGCCGATCAGCTCGTCATGGCTGATGCCGCCCTTGGTGGTGTGGAAGACCCCGCCCGGCGCGAGCACGACGGAATGCCGGCGCCCTTTGGAGTCGGTCAGCACCACCCGCTCCCCCGCCACCAGCGGCCCGGTGCGCACTCCGCTCGGATCAGCCACGTCGCAATCCCCACAATCCCAGTTGTCCAGAGGTGCCGAACGGCAGCCCCGCCAGGGTGATCCCCCGGCCCAGCATCAACACTCCGTCGCCTTGCGACACCGGCAGCACCGTCAGGTCGGCCGCCGCCTGCTTCTGCAGCTCGGCCAGCGCCACCACCCGGGCGTCCCCGGTGGTCGTCCGGGCCCGCTTGCTGAGCTCGGCGAGCTTGTCCGAGCTGCCCGGCAGCGGATCGTCGGTGTACAGCTGCAGCCAGCCGTTCGCGGTCGGCGCCCACGCCGGGAAGTCGGTGAGCACCAGATCGGCCTCCCCCGAGGTGACCAGGCGGACGCTCACCCGGTCGAGCTCCTCGATGCGGCCGCGCAGCAGGCTCGCCAGATCGGCATGGCCGGGCGCCGAGGGCTGGTAACGCAGCCGCAGGGTGACCCGGCCGCCGGTCATCTCCGGCAATTCGGGATGCCCCCCGACCTCGAAGGTCGCCAGCTGGCCCTCGATGCCGTTCGGCACCAGCGAGGCCAGGGTCCGGTCGGCCTGCAGCGCGCTCGCGACGCCTTCCCGCAGCTTCGCGTTGACGCGGCGCTCGGACTCGGCCGACCAGGCGAGCCGGGTGACCCGGGCGCCGTCCATCGGCCAGCGGGTGAAGCCCTCGGCGGTGGTCCGCTCCGGGTTGCTGGCGATCTCCGCCTCCAGCCGGTCGAGGGCAGCCGGGTCGAGGGTGCGCCAGACCACGTCGGTGGAACCGTCGGCGATCGCGGTCTCGGCCGCCACCGAGTCGGCCACCCGCTCCAGCCGGATCTCGTCCAGCACGCCGCTGACCGGGCCCAGGTAGTCGAGGTAGCGGGCGAAGGCCACGTGGTCGGCGTCGATCTCCTCGACCTGGTAGGGCCCCGAGCCCGCCGGAACCGACTCCAGCGGCAGCCCGCCGTCGGGGTCGAAGTCCTGCTCGTCCACGATGGAGGCCGCGAGCGTGGCCAGCGCGTAGCCGAACCGGTTGTCGGCGTAGGCCAGCGCGAACCGGACGGTGAGCGGGTCCGGGGTGGTGATCCGCACCAGCGAGTCGAGCAGCTTCACCCCCGTGCCCGGGGTGTCCAGCCGGAGCGCACGCTGGATGCTGAACCGGACGTCGGAGGCGGTCAGCTCGTGGCCGTTGTGGAAGGCCAGCCCGGCCGGCAGCGTGCACTCGTACACCGTCTCCGAGCTGAAGTAGCAGTCGGTGGCCGCGTCCGGCTTCAGCTCGCCGGTGTCGGTCTGGACGTGCATCAGCCGCTGGTACACGTTGGTGACGATCAGCGCATCGGTGTCCGCCCTTGCCAACGCCGGGTCGGCGGTGCTGATCGGTCCCGAGGTCGACACCGTGAAGGGGCGCGCCGTGGGGCTGACCGACGGACTCGGGGTCGTGGTCGGCTCGACCGGGCCGGTGCAGCCGGCGACCACCGTCACCGCGACAAGCCCGGCCAGCCAGCGGCTAGCGCGCATTGAAGTACTTCGCTTCCGGGTGGTGGACGACCAGCGCGTCGGTCGACTGCTCAGGGTGCAGCTGCAGCTCCTCGGAGAGCACCACGCCGATCCGCTCCGGCTCCAGCAGCCGCACCAGCTCGGTCCGGTACTCCAGATCCGGGCAGGCGGGGTAGCCGAAGCTGTACCGCGAGCCGCGGTACAGCTGGTCGCGGATCATGTCGTCCATGCTGCCGTCGCCGGCCAGCCCCAGGTCGGCGCGCACCCGTCCGTGCCACATCTCGGCCAGCGCCTCGGTCAGCTGCACCGACAGGCCATGCAGCTCTAGATAGTCGCGGTAGGAGTTGGACGCGAACAGCTCGCCGGTGGCCTGCGCCACCCGGGCGCCCATGGTGACCAGCTGGAAGGCGATCACGTCCGGTCCGCGTTCGGCAGCCTCCTCGGCGTCCCGGAAGAAGTCGGCCAGGCAGAGCCGCCGGTCGCGGCGCTGCCGCGGGAACGTGAACCGGGCGACCTCGCGTCCGGGCTCGTCGGGGGCGCCCACGACAAGGGTGTTGCCCTCGCTGTGGCAGGGCCAGTAGCCGTACGTCACCGCGAACTCGGCCAGTGACTCGGTGTGGATCCGGTCCAGCCACATCCGCAGCCGGGGCAGTCCCTCGGCCTCGACCAGTTCGTCGTAGCTCGCTCCGTCGCGGGCGCCGCGCAGCCCCCACTGGCCCATGAAGGTGGCGCGGTGGTCGAGCCACTGGGCCACGTCGGCGAGCTTGACGCCCTTAACCACCCGGCTGCCCCAGAACGGCGGGGTGGGCACGTCGATGTCCCGGGCGACGTCGGAGCGGGTGGTGTCGTCCAGGCTCGGTCCCTCGTCCTCAGCGGGACGCGGGCGGGCCGCGACCCGGCGCTCGCGCGGCGCCGGCAGCGCTTC
This sequence comes from uncultured Propionibacteriaceae bacterium, assembly GCA_964563205.1. Lineage (GTDB taxonomy): Bacteria > Actinomycetota > Actinomycetes > Propionibacteriales > Propionibacteriaceae > Propionicimonas. The sequence continues at coordinate 17,778 of CAZLWS010000026.1, forward strand.
GGCCTCGCCCCGCTTCACGGCCATGACGGCGTCCATCAGGCTCAGCCCGTCGAAGGCGTCGCGGGCGTAGCGCACCTCGCCCTCGAAGACGGCGTTCAGGTCCTGCTCGACGTAGGCCCTGGTCAGCGCGGCGCCGCCCAGCAGCACCGGGGTCTGGATCAGCCCGCGGGAGTTCAGCTCCAGCAGGTTGTCCCGCATCACCACGGTCGACTTCACCAGCAGCCCGGACATGCCGATGGCGTCGGCGTTGTGGGAGATCGCCGCCTCGATGATGGTGCCGACCGGCTGCTTGATGCCGAGGTTGACCACGGTGTAGCCGTTGTTGGTGAGGATGATGTCGACCAGGTTCTTGCCGATGTCGTGGACGTCGCCCTTCACCGTGGCCAGCACGATGGTGCCCTTGCCCTCGGTGTCGCTCTTCTCCATGTGCGGCTCCAGGTAGGCCACCGACTTCTTCATCTCCTCGGCCGAGGCGAGCACGAAGGGCAGCTGCATCGGGCCGGAGCCGAACAGCTCGCCGACGGTCTTCATGCCGGCCAGCAGGTCGACGTTCACCACGTCGAGGGCCGGCCGCTCCGCCAGCGCGGCGTCCAAGTCCTCGTAGAGGCCCTTGTCGTCGGCGTCCACGATGCGGCGCTGCAGCCGCTCGCTCAGCGGCAACGCCGCGAGCTCAGCCGCGCGGGCCTCCTTCGTCCCCGCCGTGGTCACGCCCTCGAACAGCTCCAGGAACTTCGCCAGCGGGTCGTAGCCCTCGCGGCGGCGGTCGTAGACCATGTCGAGGGCGACCTCGCGCTGCTCCTCCGGGATCCGCGCCATCGGCAGGATCCGGGACGGGTGGACGATGGCGGAGGTCAGCCCCGCCTCGACGCACTCATTCAGGAAGACCGAGTTGAGGACGGCGCGCGCCGCCGGGTTCAGGCCGAAGCTGACGTTCGACACGCCGAGGGTCGTCTGCACCTCCGGGTAACGGGTGCGAATCTCACGGATGGCGTCGATGGTCTCGATCGCGTCGCGGCGGGTCTCCTCCTGACCGGTCGCGATCGGGAAGGTGAGGCAGTCGACGATGATGTCGGAGGTCGCCATGCCGTACTCGTCGACCAGGGTGCGGATCAGGCGCTCGGCGATCCGCACCTTCCATTCGGCGGTGCGGGCCTGACCCTCCTCGTCGATGGTGAGCGCGACGACGGCGGCGCCGTGCTCTGCGACGATCGGCATCACCGTCCGGAACCGGGAGCCGGGTTCGTCGCCGTCCTCGAAGTTCACCGAGTTGACGATGGCCCGGCCGGCGATGGCCTCCAGGCCCGCCTGGACGACCGGCGGCTCGGTGGAGTCGATCATCACCGGCAGCGGAACGGCGGTGTTGACCCGGAAGGCGAGCTCCTTCATGTCGGCCGCCCCGTCGCGTCCCACGTAGTCGACGCACAGATCGAGCAGGTGGGCGCCCTCGCGGGACTGGCCCTTGGCGATGTCGATGCAGGTGTTCCAGTCGCCGGCCAGCATGGCTTCGCGGAAGGCCTTCGAGCCGTTGGCGTTGGTGCGCTCGCCGACGCTGAGGTAGCTGGTGTCCTGCCGCAGCGGCACGTCGGAGTACAGGCTCGACACGGTCGCGATCTCGCGCACCGTGCGTTCCTTGATCGGACGCCCGGCGACCGCGTCGGCGAGCTGCCGGATGTGCTCCGGGGTCGTCCCGCAGCAGCCGCCGACCAGGCTCAGCCCGAACTCGCCGACGTACTGGTCAAGGGCGGCCGCGAGGCCCTCCGGGCCGAGCGGGTAGCGGGCGCCGTCCGAGGTCAGCTCGGGGAGGCCGGCATTGGGCATGCAGCCGACGCCGATCTCGGCGAACCGCGACAGGTGCCGCAGGTGCTCGCTCATCTCGGCCGGGCCGGTGGAGCAGTTCAGGCCCAGGACATCGACGCCGAGCGGCTGCAGCGCGGCCAGGGCCGCGCCGATCTCGGAGCCCAGCAGCATCGCGCCGTTGGTCTCGATCGACACGTTCACCAGGATCGGCAGGTCGACGCCCAGCGCCTTCGCCGCGCGCCGGGAGCCCACTACGGCGGCCTTGGCCTGCAGCAGATCCTGGCAGGTCTCGATCTGGACGGCGTCGATGCCGCCGGCGATCATCGCCTCGGCCTGCACCTGGTAGGCGTCCCGCAGCGCGGCGTAGCCGACGTGGCCCAGGCTCGGCAGCTTGGTCCCCGGGCCGATGCTGCCCAGCACGTAGCGCGGACGGTCGGCGCTCGCGGCGTCCGCGGCGGCCCGGGCCAGCCGGGCGCCGGCGCCGGCGAGTTCGGCGATCCGGTCAGGGATGTCGTACTCCCCCAGCGCGGCCAGGTTGGCGCCGAAGGTGTTGGTCTCGATGCAGTCGGCGCCCGCGGCGAGGTACTCGGCGTGGATCGCGGTGACCACGTCCGGGCGGGTGACGTTCAGCACCTCGTTGCAGCCTTCGAGGCCCTGGAAGTCGTCCAGCGAGAGGTCGAATCCCTGCAGCATCGTCCCCATCGCACCGTCCGCCACGAGAACGCGATCGGAAAGGGCAGTGCGAAGGTCGGTCATGGGGCGAAGTCTACGAGGGGTGCGACGGGGGCAGCACTACAGTGGCCCTATGGCAAGACTGGGGCTGAAGGATCTGCGCAGGCCGGCTGTGATCGCCGCCTTCGGAGGCTGGAGCGACGCCGGAGACGCGGCCAGCGGGGTGATCGACCACTTGGCCGACACCTACTCGGCGGCGCTGGAGTTCTCCTTCGACCCCGAGGAGTTCTACGACTTCGGTGTGAACCGGCCCACCCAGCGGCTGCTTTCGCCCACCGATCGGATCATCGAGTGGCCCACCACCGAAGTGCTGGTGGCGTCGCTGCCGGAGCGCGACCTGGTGCTGATCGGCGGCCCGGAGCCCAACTACCGGTGGCGGGAGTACGGCAACCGGCTGATGTCGATGCTGCGCACCGTGCGTCCGGAGATCGTGGTGCTGCTGGGCTCGATGCTCACCGACGCGCCGCACTCGCGGCCGGTGCCGATCCACGCCTCGGCCGGCGACCCTGCCCTGGCCGAGGAGCTCGGCTTCGAGCTGCCCACCTACGAGGGCCCCACCGGGATCGTCGGGGTGCTCGGCAGTCTGTGTGAGGAGGCCGGCATGTCGGTGGCGTCGCTGTGGGCCTCCGTGCCGCACTACGTGGCCGAGCCGCCCAACCCGAAGGCCACGCTCGCGCTGCTGACCAAGCTGGAGGACGTGCTCAACACCCCGCTGGACACCGGCAGCCTGCTGGAATCCGCCGCGACTTGGGAGGCCCAGGTGAGTGAGCTGGTGGCGGACGACCCGGACATCTCCGGCTACATCGCCGCCCTTGAATCGCGTCGTGACGAAGAGATGCCGCAACCTTCCGGCGAGTCCATCGCCGCCGAGTTCGAGCGCTACCTGCGCCGCCGGGAGCGCGGCGACCGCCGAGGCTGACCGGACGACGGCTGCCCGCCCTTTCCGTCATCCCCGGTGCCCTCTTCCGTCATCCCCGCGCAGGCGGGGATCTCACGGTCGGCGTGCTCGGTCAGCCCCGAATCGCCTTCGCCTGCACCGCCAGCGCGCGCACCACGGCGTCCGGGTCGTCGGCGGAGTAGACCGCGGAGCCAGCGACGAAGGTGTCGGCGCCCGCCTCGGCGCAGCGCTCGATGGTGGCTGCCGAGACGCCGCCGTCCACCTGGATCCAGATCTCCTTGCCAAGTGATTCGACCAAGGCTCGGGTGCGGGCGATCTTGGGCAGGACGAGGTCGAGGAAGGCCTGCCCGCCGAACCCGGGCTCGACGGTCATCAGCAGCACCATGTCCACTTCGGGCAGCAGTTCCGCGTAAGGCTCGATCGGGGTGGCCGGCCGCAGCGCCATCGAGGCGCGGGCGCCGAGGCTGCGCAGCTCGCGGGCGAGCTTGACCGGGGCGTCGGAGGCCTCGATGTGGAAGGTCACCGAGTCGCAGCCCACGTCGGCGTAGGCGGGCGCCCAGCGGTCGACCTCGGCGATCATGAGGTGGACGTCCATGGGCATGGTGACGTTGCGGCGCAGGCTCTCGATCACCGGAAGGCCGAGGGTCAGGTTGGGGACGAACTTGTAGTCCATCACGTCGAGGTGGACGAGATCCGCGCTCGGGATCCGGTCGATCTCGTCGGCGAGCTTGGAGAGGTCGGCGTTCAGGATGCTTGGCGTGATGCGGATACCCATGGCGTCACCCTAGCGAGGGTTGACCCGGAGCAGGGCGAGGAACATGGCATCCGTCCCGTGCCGATGCGGCCACAGCTGGACGAAGTCGCCCGCCGCGGCGTCCGGGACCTCCGGAAGGTAGTCGGCCGCGCGCAGGAACGCTGCCCCGCTGACGGTCGTGAGGACGTCCCGGGTCTCCCCCAAGTGCGGCGAACAGGTGACGTAAGCGACGACGCCCCCGGGCATGGCGGAGGCGATCGCCGACCGCAGCAGCGCGACCTGCAGCCCGTAGAGGCCTTCCACGTCGCTGGCCTGCCGCCGCCACCGCGCCTCCGGACGCCGTCGCAGCGCCCCCAACCCGCTGCACGGCACGTCCGCCATCACCCTGGCGAATGACCCCGGCGCCCACGCCGGTCGAGTGCCGTCCGCGATCACCGTGATCGGCCTGTTGAGACCCCGGTAAGCCGCGAGGTTCCGCGCGACCAGACCGGCGCGATGGGGCTGCAACTCACTGGCCACCAACCGGGTGCCGGCCCGCATCGCGAGCCCCGCAAGCAGCGCAGCTTTCCCACCGGGGCCTGCACATAGGTCGAGCCATGGACCAGCCGGCGCGTCCACCCGGCTGAGTGCGAGGGCGACGAGCTGCGAGCCTTCGTCCTGGACGCCGGCGCGACCCTCCGCGACAGCGGGCACCGCGCCGGGGGCGCCGGTCACGTAGGCGCCGAACGGCGAGTGCCGGGCAGGCTCTCCGCCAAGTTCGGCGACCTCGGCAAGTCCGGGACGCACGACCAGATGATTGACGGGTGCCTGATTGTCGGCGTCAAGCGCGGCCCGCAACTCGGCCTCGTCAGGGTCGCCGAGCGCGTCGGCCCAGGCGTCCACGATCCAGCGGGGGTGCTGGGCGGCCAGCGCCAAGGCGTCACGCGAATCGGCCCCGGCAGTAAGCCGGGCGAGCCAGCCGGGCAGGTCGTCGCCGGCGACCTTGCGCAGCACGGCGTTGACGAAGCCGGCGACCCTCGGGCCGATCTCGGCCTTGGCGAGCGCCACCGTGGCGTCCACCGCGGCATGCTGCGGCACGCGCATGGCGAGTAGTTGGTGCGCGCCCAGCCGCAGCACATCGAGCACCGGCGGGTCGAGCTCGGTGAGCGGACGCTTCGAGACCGCCTGCAGGATGGCGTCATAGGTGCCCAGCGCCCGGCAGGCGCCGAAGGTGAGCTCGGTGGCGAAAGCGGCGTCCCGTGGCGAGAGGCCGGCGGCTTCGTGGGCCAGCGCGAGGTTCGCATACGCGGCCTCGCCGGTGACCCGTCGCAGCACCCGGTAGGCAGCCCTGCGGGCCGGGTCTGGCCGGCTGCTGGGTGGTCGGCTCACTCGAAGGCTCCGGGTTCGCCGCGCAGTCCGTTCGCCCAGGCGGCGGCCGGCATCGGCTTCTTGCCCTGCGGCTGCACCTCGAGCAGTTGCAGCGCCCCATGACCGGTGCCTACCAGCACTTCGCGGCGGCCCACCGCCAGCTCGCCACGAGCCAGCACGCGAGCACCTCCATCCACGGGCGGCTCCGTTCCTCGGCCCACGTGCGCAGCCACCGTCAAGACTTCTCCACTCACGCCACCTTGGGCGGCGTGGCTGTCGTCGTCCGGGGTGGTTTGGGCACGCAAGACCCGGAAGCGCTCCCCGCCGTAAGTCGTCCAGGCCATCGGGGACGGGTTGCAGGCCCGCACCGCCCTGGCCAGTTCGGTGGCCGATCCCGACCAGTCGAGTCGAGCGTCGTCGACGGTCAGCTTGGGGGCGGTCGTCACACCTTCCTCGGGCTGTTCAGTGGCGACGGCGCCGCCGTCCGCCACCTGGTCGAGGGTTTGGACCAGCAGCTCCGCGCCGAGCGGCGTGAGTCGTTCGAGCAGTTCGCCAGCGGTCTCGTCCGTGCTGATCTCTACAGGCGTAGTGGCGAAGACCGGGCCGGCGTCCATGGCTGCGACCAGCCGGAAGACGGTCACCCCGGTCGTCTGGTCGCCGGCCAGGATGGCCCGCTGCACCGGTGCCGCGCCGCGCCAGCGCGGCAGCAGCGAGTAGTGGACGTTCAGCCAGCCGTGAGTCGGAATGTCGAGCATCCGCTGCGGCAGCAGGGCGCCGTAGGCGATCACGGGGCAGGCGTCGGGGGCGAGTTCGGTCAGCTGCGCGACGACCTCGGGCTCGCCGGGTCGGGCGGGCCGCAGCAACTCGATGCCGCGCTCCAGCGCCAGTTCGGCGACCGGGCTCGGCACCGGACGCTTCGACCGGCCGACCGGCGCGTCCGGCCGGCTGATGACCGCGACGACCTCATGGTCGCTGTGATCCAGCAGGTGTTCGAGGGTACGCGCGGCGACAGGCGGAGTGCCGGCGAAGACGAGACGCATGGGCGTCAGCCTACGACCTGCGGATCGACCCGGACGCGCAGCGCCCCCGGGGTCTTCGCCGCCGCCCGCTGCGAGAGCATGGTGCGCACCGCTGCCACCAACTGGGCGCCGACCGGCAGCGCGCAGCGCAGCGTGACTCGCGGCTCCGCGGCGGTGTCGAACGGCCCGTTGACCTGGAC
>CAZLWS010000026.1:24624-26874 GCA_964563205.1 uncultured Propionibacteriaceae bacterium
GTGACGGCCAGCCAGCGGCGCAGCGCCTCCTCCCCCGCCCGCAGCTCCGGACGGCCCAAGGTGGCCGCGGTGTCGAGCAGCACCCCGGCGGCGTAGCCGAACCGAGCAGCAGGCTCCACCCCCGGCGTCGACAGCACCAGGGCCGGCTCGTCACCGACCTCGGCCAGCGGGTGATCGCCGGAGGAGGACAGCACCTTCACCCCGGGGAAGGCCTTGCCGAACTCCTCCGCCGTCCGCAGCACCCCGGCGACCGGGGTGCGCACGCGGCGGTCGCCGCACTCCGGGCACCGCCAGCCCGGACGCGGCGGCGGCCCGCACCAGGGGCAAGCCAGCCCGGCTGGGCTGTGCCGCAGCGACTGCCCGCAGGAAAGGCATCGCGCCGGAGTGTGGCAGCCCGCGCACACCACCCGGGGGTGATAGCCGGCCCGCGGCACGCTCACCAGCACCGGGCCGTGGGAAAGCCCGGCACGGATCGTGGTGAACACCTCCCGCGGCAGCCGCAGGTCGTCGTCCGCCGTGACCCGGACCGCCGCGGAGACCGCCCTGGTGTCGGACGGCGTCAGCTGAATCGCATGCAGCCACCCGGTGGCGACCAGCCGCTGCACCTCGGCGGTCCTTGACCGGGCCGCCAGCAGCAGCCCGCATCCGGCCAGATGGGCCCGCAGTGCCGCCACCTCGCGGGCGTGCGGGTAGGGCGCCCGCGGCTCGGCGTAGGAGTCGTCGCCGTCGTCCCACAGCGCGATCAGCCCGAGCTCACGCACGGGCGCGAAGACCGCCGCTCGATTGCCCAGCACCAGCCGCACCTGCCCGCGCGCGGCCGCCAGGAACGCCCGGTACCGCGCCGCCGGCCCGAGCTCCGCGGTGAGGGTGACGAAGCTGCCCGCCCCGAATCGCTCCTTCGCCCGCGCGGCCAGCGCCGCGAGATCGCGGGCGTCCGGGACGATCAGCACCGCCCCTCGCTCCGAAGCCAGGGCCGCCGCAGCCGCGTCCAGCATCCCGCCCGCCCAGTCACCCAGCCCATCGGGACGCGGCGCGACCGTCCACGCGGCCCGCGGATGCTCGCCCGAGGCAAGATGCTTCAGGTAGCCGTCACCGGCGGGGTATCCCGCCAAGACGGCAGCACCCCCCGATTCCAGCCGGGGCGCCGGGTAGTCCGGCGGCGTCGCCCGCTCGGTGAGCGCATGCCTCGGCGGCACCGCCAGCCGCACGACATCGGCGAAGCTGCTGGCGTAGTGATCGGCCACCGCCCGCACCAGCCGGGTCACCTCAGCGGTCAGCACCGGCTCCGGCGACAGCACCCCCTGCAGCGGCAGCAGCTTGTCGCGCGCCGAATCCGTCCGCAGTTCGAGGATGAACCCGTTGCGCAGTCGTCCCGCGAACCGCACCCGCACCCGGGCCCCGACAACGGCAGCCTCGGCCAGTTCGTCCGGCACCAGATAGTCGAACGGGCGGTCGAGATTGGCCAGCGGCACGTCCACCGCCACGCTCGCCACCCGCACGTCCTCCATGCCGAGCATCGTAGGACCTGCCTCGGACAGTCCACCGCGCTGACCCCGGCTAGGGTCAAAGGCACCACCCATTGCACTGATCCACCACGCCGGTCTCCGAGGCCAGTCGCGTCCGAGCAGCCTGTTGCACAAATGTTGCACACCGCAGGTAGAGTCGATGCATGGCAGCGAAGACCATCGGATTCCGTCCCAGCACTGAGGACGAGCGCATTCTCGCGTCAGCCGCAGCCGCGGGCGAGACCACCAGCACGACGATCCGTCGCGCCCTCCGGCTGCTCGCCCACGAACAGTGGCTGGATCAGTTCCACCATGACGCTCTGGCCATGAAGGACGAGAATCTGAACGACGAACCGGACGCCTGGTGATCCGCGGCGCCGTCTACCAGATCGACCTGGGTCGTCCACGCGGGCACGAACAGGGCGGAAAGCGCTACGGCCTGGTGGTGTCGCCGTCCAACTCACCGCTCTCGGTTTGCACCGTCATCCCGACCTCCACCAGCGCCCGTCCCGGGATCCACAGACCCGAAGTCCAGATAGCCGGACGCCCGACTCGGCTGCTCGTGGATCAGATCCGGACGATCGACACCGACTACGTCGGCGAGACCGTCGACTACCTCACCCACGCCCAGCTCGCCGAGGTCGAAAGTGCCTTGGCGCACTACCTCGGGCTGGCCAGGACCTGGTCTACTGACACCTGACCTTGACATTCCCGACAAGAGGACCAGAGCGATGGCTGAGCAGGC
>CAZLWS010000027.1:0-26042 GCA_964563205.1 uncultured Propionibacteriaceae bacterium
CGCAGACTCCCGGACCCGACAAACCTGGCCGGCGCATGGGCTCCGCCGTCAGCCGTCCAAAGCGGCGCGGCAAGCCCGGTCGACCTCTGGCAGCATCCGGTTCTCGAGTTCAGCCGCGCCCGCGACGGACGCCACCTCGGCAAAGGCATCCCGCAGCGCGTCGGGGAGCCGTCCGGCCAGGTCGCGCACGCTCCCGAGGGCCGCATCGGGGTCAATGTCAGCCAGCCGCGCCAGCTTGGCCCAGTTCTCCGGCCCGACCCCGCCGAATCGCCGAGCGCCACCTATCGAGAACGACATCTCTGGTCGCCGTGATCGCGCTGCGCCGAAACGCTGCGGCAGGTCGTAGGGGAAGGCAGAGGCGACGTCGTACATCGGCGCGAACTGTGCGTCTCCGGCTACCAGGAGGATCGAGAAGTTCTTGGCATGGGCGTCCGACCCGCCGATCAGATAGTTGAAGATCAGGGCGCTCATGAACTCCGACTCCCCGTGCGCCACGCGCTCCGAACGGAGCAGGTGGAAAACCTTCGCGGCGGACGGCCCGCCGTCGGCCTCGTACTTCCGGGACGGCGGCACCGCCATTGCCTGGCACAGATCCTCCTGGTGGACCCGGAGGACGGAGCCGTCCGAACCAACCAGACGGTCGTAGCGCTTCACCACGATCGCCGCGTGGCCGTCGAACTCGGTGTACGTCGAGTCGGCCACCGGGAGCCCGCACCGGGCGGCCGTCCGCATGCAGACATGCTCGTTGAGCGCTTGCGATGCCAGCGAGCGGATTCCGGGCTTGATGATGTGGGTGGTCGGAGTCGCCCCCAGCGCCTGCGCCCAGCCGCTGCCGGTCCAGTGGAGGGCGAACTTCGACTGCGCTCCCGCCAGCGACCAGCGCTCGGACGGCAGCACCCAACTCACACCGCTGACGTCGGCCAAGTCAGCGATCCGCTGCCCGATCTCGACGTCATCCACGAGTCTCAGCTCACCACTGCGTGCGAGCACCTCGTCGCTCTGGGCGGGGTCACAGAACTGGACGGCACCCGCACAGTCGAGACCCATCCGACCGAGCAAGGAGAACGGGTTGCGTCCGGAGACTCCGAACTCGCGACCCATTGCGGCGCGTGTGTCATCGTTGTCGGGCAGCAGCCCTTCCAGGAACGGCTCCACCGATCGGTGACTGTGGCGCCGCCGGCTCAGCGGCATAGACACCGAAACCGGGGTTCTACCGGGATCGGCGACGTACTCCAGAGTGTGCTGACCGCCTTCGGTCTGTCGGACGGTGGCGACCTGCCGGCCGTAGAGCAGGACGGCCAGTTCCTTGCCGGTCACCGGGACTGCTCCTGCAGTAGCTCCCACACCGCCGACTCGGTGTCGGACATCGGCGGCTTCGGAGCCACCTGCAGTTGCAGACCGAGCTCGTCGAGAACCCGGCAAACCCTGGTGTATTCGAGTCCGAGGTGGTCGCCGCGCTCCAGCGTGCCCAGCCAGCGCATGGAGACACCGGCTCGCTGCGCCAACTCCTTCTGGGTCATCCCGGCTTGCGTGCGAGCATCATAGACAGCGCCACCGAGCTGGGTGACACTGCCAGCCTGTCGAACGTCCATGATAGGAGCGTACGTGCCTACCCCTTTGTAGGCAAGTATGTGCCTACTTTGAGATAGGAACGTACATTCCTCCTGGCCAGGCTCGCTCAGGCCAGCGCCGCGCGGCGCGGGGTGAGGAGGAAGGCCAGCAGGTACAGCCCGGCGACCAGGATCAGCAGGTTGCTGTAGCCGGTCAGCAGGGCGGCGTACTCCAGGCAGCCGCCGACGATGGCGCCGAGCAGGTTGAGCCCGAAGGCGCCCTGGGAGTCGTCGGAGGCGGCGAAGCGTTTGGCGAAGGCGACGTTGGCCAGGAAGATCGGGACGAAGGCCAGCAACGTCGCCACGATCAGCCGCGGCACGAAGGGCAGCGGCAGCAGCCATTCCGGCTGGACGATGTACGCCAGCGCCAGTGAGGCCGCGATCAGCCCCCAGACCACCGGCAGGGGCGGCGTCCGGACGTGCCGGGTGGTCTCGACGGCCGCCAGCACCACGATCAGCACGCCGCCGAAGACCAGGGCGTTCACCAGCCAGGTGGTGCCGAAGAGCAGCGCGAAGGTGGCGATGTTCTTGGTCTCCAGCAGCAGGAAGGCCGCGCCCATGAAGAACAGGTCGGCGTACGGCCGCATCGACCGGAACGGCCCGCCCAGCGCGCGCACGGCGATCAGCGAGATGGCCAGGATGCCGCCCAGCGTCCACAGGTAGATGGCCGGGATGCCGCCGCCCGCGTAGTACAGGAAGGGAGCGTTGTCGGTGGCCGGGGCGATCACCTCCCCGGACGGGGCGAAGGTCTCGGCGCAGTTCTGGTTGGCCGGATCGACCGCCACCGTCACCACCGCCTGGGCGCCGCCGAAGAGGTCGACGCACGGGGCGTGGCCGAAGGCGGCCTCGGCGGTGCCGGCCAGCCGGTCGATCAGCCACTGCTCGCGGTAGTAGTTGTACATCGCGAACGCGCCGCCCGGGTTGAGATGCTCGCGGGCCGCCGTCAACGCCTCCTCGGTGAACAGGAAGGACTCCAGCCGGATCTGCGAGGCGCCGTTCACCAGCGCCAGCGAATCCGGCAGCGCGAACAGGATCAGGTCGTACTTGGTGTCGGTCGACTGCAGGAACGCCCGTCCGTCGTTGACATGGACGGTGACGCGCGGGTCGTCGTAGGCGCCGTCGGGGTTCTTCTCGGCGCCGATCTGCAGGATCCGCGGGTCGATGTCGACCGCGTCGACGTGCCGGGCGCCCTCGGCCAGCGCGATCGCCACGTCCGAGCCGGAGCCGGCGCCCACGATCAGGACGTTGCCCAGGTCACCCGACCACCGTTCGTAGGGCGTGCCGTAGATCTTCTCGCCCTGCTCGAGCTTCCACTGCGCGGGCGCCATCAGCTGATGCGGGACGCCGTTGACGGTGATCAGCGTCATGCCGTTGCCGACGTCCTCGGTGGTCACCTTGTAGTACGGCGACCAGGAGACCCCCGGGGTCAGCGTCTCCAGCAGCAGCACCGCGATCATGCCGGCCCCGCTCACCGCCGCCAGAATCCGCGGCCAGCCGTCGATGAGCGCGACGAACAGCATCGCGGTCACGACCCCCCACACCACCGACGGCGCCTGCAGGAAGGAGAGCAGCGTGAACCCGGCGATGCCGATCAGCGAGCCGACGAGATCCCACCGGTAGGCGGTGAGCGGACGCAGTGGGCCGAAGCAGCGTCCGACCACTTCGGCAGGCCCGGCCAGGATGGACGCGGTGAGGACGAACACCACCGGCAGCACCAGCCACACCGGCGGGCCGGTGGTGCCCAGCGAGGTGAAGTAGATGATTCCGCTGCCGGTGCGGTCGACCGTCACCGGGAAGAGGTGCACCCCCAGCACCAGCAGCCCCAGGATCAGCGGCGACCACGGCAGCACGCTCCAACTCTTGCGCGAGATCAGGAAGCCCAGGCCGATGCCCAGGAAGGACCCGAGCAGCACGAAGTTCGTGAAGTACGACAGGTGGACGATGTTCGACCCCAGCCAGCGGATCAGCGCCAGCTCCAAGAACAGCATCAGCGCGGATCCGGCCACCAGCCGGATCACCACCTGACGATCGGCGGTGTGGTCGGCGCCCTCGGGCGCCTCCAGCGCGATCAGGCGGGACGGCTCGGCAGCGGTCATGGGGGTCCTCGTCGGTAGCTGTGGTGGCTCCATCCTCGTCCTGGATTCAAGCCGGACTGGGGATGTGGCCGCCGAACGCATACTGGGGGTGTCGCGAAGTCGCGAAGGAGGCGGCCATGGTCGGACGGGTGCTCGCGGCGGCGTTCGCCGCCGCGGTGCTGCTGACCGGCTGCGGGACGACAGGAGACCCGATGACCCCAACGCCCACCAACCCCGCTTCCTCGACCCCGGCCGGATGGCCGTCCGGACGCCCGCCGCTGCAGACCGCGCCGCCGTCGCCGTCGGGCACGCCCGCCGAGGTGTCTCCTGAACGCTGGCAGGCCATCCTCGACCACCTGGCCGCGCTCGGCGTCACCGGCGCCGCTGAACTCGAATCCGCCGAGGCGGTGACCTGGCCCGACTCCTCGCTGGGCTGCCCCTCCCCCGGGATGCAGTACACCCAGGCGCTGGTCGACGGCCTGCGCGTCCTGGTTCGGGTGGACGGCAAGCGCTACGACTTCCGGTTCGGCGCGGGCGCCGCCCTCAAGCTGTGTTCCTCACACCGCTGACGCGGTGTTCGTCGAGACTCCTACTTGCCCGCGATCAGCAGAGCCTCCTCGGCGCCGGACTTGTTGTCGAGCACCACGGCCATCAGCCCGAGCGGCTGTTGCGCGGCCCACTGCTCGGGGTCGATGGCGGCGGTGACCTCGGTGGCCGGGGTGTTGCGGCGGGGCGCCGGAACCTCCGCGTACTGGCCGTCCTCGATGGCGCGGGCCCACGGGTTGTAGCGGGCCGCGTCGGTGAAGGCATCGCTGCCGTCGCCCTCGATGGAGTAGCTGCTCACCGAGTAGGTGAACGACCCCTGCTCCGGCGACAGCCCCAGGTCGCTGGCCAGCACCGGCAGCAGGATGGTGCTGCTGTCTGTCGGCGCCACCGCCAGGTATCCGGACGAGAACAGATCGCCGGTGGCGAGATCCACCACCCAGACCTCGGTCAAGCCGTCGTAGACGCCGTTGCGCACGAACCCGGAGTCGTAGCTGAACACGATGAGGTCGGGGTCCTGGTCACCGTCGACGTCGATCTCGACGTCGAACTCGTTCAGCACAGCGTTCGACCACCGGGTGTAGTTGTTGATCGCAAACACCAGTTGCGCGTCGTCGCCGTCCACGAAGGACTGGACGCCGGCCGCCCGCAGGTCGAAGCCGCTGCCCGGGGTGCGCTTGGGGACGTCACGGGCGTCCGTCAGGCCCCAGGTGTAGAAGTCGGCCGCGGCCTCGATCAGGCCCCGGTTGGCGAGCTTCACCGTGGTCGAGGTGACCGGCTGCGGCTGCGGCGGAGTCGTGGGGCTCGCGGTCGGGCTGGGCGCCGGGCTCGTCGGACTGGGCGCCGGGCTCGTCGGGCTGGCTGACGGGCTGGGCTTGGGCCCGCCCTTGTGGTCGGGCGAGGCGCTGTCGGTGTCCGGGCCGCCGGTCACGGTTCCGCCGACCGGCGTGGTGACGTCGCCGCCCTTGACCTGGCGGACCTTGCCGGAGTTCGGGTTCGCCGGGAGCTTCTCGGTGAGCGGGAAGCTCGCCTGCGCCGACACCTTCGCCCGCGCCCGCGGGACGAGCAGGTAGGGCACCCGCAGCACGTCCTGACCCGAGGTCAGCACCACGTTGCCGGAGACCTGGTTGAAGGCGAACTGGTCGTCGCCGGAGGAGACGCCGAGCTTGCGGGCGTCCGCCACCAGGGCCACCTTGACCCGGGCCGTCCTGCCCGGCTTCACCGTCACCGAGCGTGCGCTCAGCACCACCTTGGCCGGACGCGACTCCGGACTGGACGCCGTGCTCAGCTTGTAGGTGACCGCCTTCTTGCCCTTGTTCTCGATGGTGAGCATCTTGAAGCCGGCGTAGGCGACGCCCGGCTCGGCGAAGCCGAAGCTCAGCGACGGCTCGCGGAACCAGCCGCTGGTGGTGCGGTACGGGTCGCCGCCCACCACGACCTGGGTGGCGACCGCCTGCGCGGCGTCCACCAGGCCGACGCCGCCGCGCACCAGCCGCTGTCCGGCGACCTTCTCCGGATCAGCCGTGGTGACGACTGCCGCCGCGACCTCGGCGGCGTTCCACTTCGGATGCGCCTGCACGGTCAGCGCGGCCACGCCGGCCACGTGCGGCGCCGCCATCGACGTCCCGGAGATCATCGCGCCCTCCGTCCCGGTGCCGACGCCGGTGGAGACGATGTTGACGCCGGGCGCGGCGACGTTCGGGCTGATCGCCGAGTCGCCGTTGCGCGGGCCGCCGGAGCTGAAGTCGCCGTACCCGCGGTGGGCGGGGTTGGCCAGCGGTGCGGCGGTCAGCGTGACCGTGCCCCCGTCCGCCGCCAGGACGGCGTCGCTGTCGCTGAGCGGCAGCCCCAGGAAGGGGATGGTCACGACGTACGGAGTGTTGTCGTCGGGGTTGCTGGTGATGTCCCCCTCGAACGGCGGGTAGCTGTCGTCGGTGTTGAGCTGCAGCACCGCGGCCGCCCCGGCCTGCTGGCCGAAGATGGCCTTGGCCACTCGGGCGCAATCGCCGCGCGACACGACAGCGAGTTGGTTGCCTCCGGGGACGATGCCGGCGTCGGTGAACTGCTGGGCCGAGCAGCCCAGCCCCACCCCGCCGGCCGCGTCGCGCACCACGACGACCTCGAGCGCACCGCTCGGCAGCGCCGCTCCGTTGGCGACGATGGCATGCGGGGCGCCGCCCGTGCTCAGCGCGAGCGTGGCGCCGGGGAAGGTGGCAGCCGAATCAACCGCGGCCACGGCGATCACGCCGTCGCCGGCGCCGGGCGCCCCGGTGATGTACGGGCTGTCACCGGAGTTTCCGGCCGAGGCCACCACGACGACGCCGGCGCCCACCGCGTTGGAGGCGGCGACCGCGTCCGGGTCGTCGCCGCGTCCGAAGCTGGCGCCGAGCGACATGTTGATCACGTCCATGTCATTGGCCACCGCCCAGTCGATCGCCTCGACGACGACCTCAGTGCTGCCCTGGCAGCCGAAGACGCGCAGCGCGTAGAGGTCGATCTCCGGCGCGACGCCGGGGCCGACCTTGAACGCCTGCGAGGCGGTCGATGCGTCATACGGACCGGTGAAGGTGCTGCCGTCCGCCCGGACGCCGCTGCCGCCCGCGCTGCCCGCCACGTGCGAGCCGTGGCCGTCGCAGTCCAGCGGGTTGGGGTCGGGATGGGGCACGGGCTGGTAGGTGTCGCTCTCCGGGTCGGGGTCGTAGGAGTCGCCCACGAAGTCCCAGCCGCCCTTCACCCGCGGCGCGTCGGGCCCGAACCAGGCCGGATCGGCCGGCTCCGACTCGGCCGCGTTCGCCGCCTCGTAGGCGGCCACCGTCCCGGGGCCGCCGAAGTTCGCGTGGGTGTAGTCGATGCCGGTGTCGATGACGGCGACCTTCACCTTCTGGCCGGTGTACCCGGTGGACTGCCACACCTGCGGCACCCCCAGGTAGGGCACCGACACGGTGTTGTCGAGCCGGTGCAGCGGGACGGCGTGGATCGCCACAACCTCGGGCAGCGCGGCGACCGCGTCCAGCTGCGATGCCTTGAGCTGCACCCGCATGCCGTTGTACGCCGACTGCATCCGCGACTGGACCTTGCCCCCCTTGCCGGTGATCGTCTTGGCGACCTTGTCCTGCTTCTTGCGCAGGTTGTCGCGGACGTTCTTGCGCTCGTTGTCGGAGAGCCGGCGGCCCTTGGTGGATTCCACCACCGC
The DNA here is from genome assembly GCA_964563205.1 of uncultured Propionibacteriaceae bacterium. GTDB lineage: Bacteria > Actinomycetota > Actinomycetes > Propionibacteriales > Propionibacteriaceae > Propionicimonas. The sequence continues at coordinate 7,422 of CAZLWS010000027.1, forward strand.
GACCGGATCGCCCTTCACCTCGACGATGACCTGCACCTTGGCGTCCTTCGCCAGGCTGCGCGGGCGAACCTTGGAGTCGACCTTTCCCGCGGAGGGCGACTTCTCGAAACGGTCGAGGGAGTCGTCCGGCGCGGCCAGCACTGTGGCGGGGAAGGCCAGTGCGAGCACGCTCGTGGCGATCAGCAGCTTGCGGAACATGGGGGGCCTTTCAGAGGGCATCGGAGGCGCGACTCAGGCAGGCTAAGCCGGGCGCTCGCCAGGGTCAACGGTTTGGCTGGAATCCCCCAATGACCCTGGATCGATCCAGAGACTCGGTTCCCGCCCCGACCGTGGTTGCGTCTGCTTCCGGCGGCTGGGGTGTACGGCTCCGCTCCGCTCTTGGTGTCTGTGGGCGGCACGCTGTCGCGTGGGTTTGGGTGGGCTGCGCATACGTTTCCTTTACTCCGCTCCGCCGTACACCCCAGCCGCCTTCTCGGACGCGTTGGGCAGCGGGTGTTGCGTTTCCGCGTCGACCGTGTGGTGGCAGAGTGTCGCCATGAGGACGTCGCTCACTTTTCTGGGTGGGGCCGGGACGGTCACCGGCTCCAAATATCTGCTGACGGTCGGGGATCGGCGAATCCTGATCGACGCCGGGCTGTTTCAGGGGGAGAAGGAGCTTCGCGAGCTGAACTGGGCGGAGTTCGGGGTTCCACCGGCGTCCATCAGCGACCTGCTGCTCACCCACGCGCACATGGACCACGTCGGGTACCTGCCGCGACTGGTGCGCCACGGGTTCACCGGCAAGGTGTGGGCGACGGCGGCGTCCATCCGGCTGGCCGAGATCGTGCTGCGGGATTCCGCCTTCCTCAACGAGCGGGACGCGGAGCACGCGGCCGAGCGGGGCTATTCCAGGCACCGGCCGCCGCTGCCGCTCTACACCACGGCCGACGTGGAGTCGACGCTGCCGCTGTTCCGCGCGGTCGGCTACCACGAGCGGCTCGACCTCGGGGACGGCATCGTCGCCCGCTACTACCGGGCCGGGCACATCCTGGGGGCTGCCAGCATCCACGTCAGCACCCCCTCTACGGAAGTAGTGTTTTCCGGCGACGTCGGACGCCGCACGCATCCCGTGCTGCGGCCCCGCGAGGCGCCGCCGGGCGCCGCGACGGTGCTGGTCGAATCGACCTACGGCGACCGTGAGCACCCCGAGCCGTCCGTCGCGCACGAACCCTTCGCCGACCTGATCCGGCGGACGGCCCGGCGCGGCGGGTCGGTGCTGGTGCCGGCCTTCGCGGTGGATCGCACCGAGGTGCTGCTGAAGACGGTCTCGGAGATGCAGGCGGACGGACGCATTCCGCAGCTGCCGGTCTTCGTGAACTCGCCGATGGCGCTGGCGGCACTGGCGGTGTACCGCGACCCCGAGTTCCGCGACGAGCTGCGTCCGGATCTCGATCCGGCGCACTTCATCGACCTGCCGCAGCTGCGCGAGGTGCGCTCGACCGAGGAGTCGATGCGGCTGAACGACCCCCAGCATCCCTGCATCATCATCGCCTCCTCCGGCATGGCGACCGGCGGCCGGGTGCTGCACCACCTGGAGCACATGCTGCCCGACCACCGGCACTCGGTCGCCTTGGTCGGCTACCAGGGCGAGGGCACTCGCGGCCGCTCGCTGGTGGACGGCGCCACCCAGCTGAAGATGCACGGCCGGTACATCCCCGTGCGCGCCGAGGTGCTTCAGGACGACGAGTTCTCCGTCCACGGCGACCGCTCCGACCTGCTGGACTGGCTGGCCGAGCTCGACCCCCGTCCGCAGACCGTCTTCACCGTCCACGGCACCCCCGAGGTCGGCCGTGCCTTCGGCGCCCACATCACCGAGCGCACCGGCGCGATGGCCGTCGTCCCCACCCTCGGCGAGACCGTCCGCCTGGGATAGCCTCTGGCGTCCAACCCCTCCGGTCGCTGGGGGATTCGTGGTATTGCTTGATCCTGATGAGGGAGGTCAACATGCCTGGCTCTGAGGCGCTGCAGCCGTCCACGGACCTCGCCGCGCTGCTGCGGGGGTGCGTGGCGGAGCCGGACCAACTGCGCCTGGGCGAACTGGACCGCCGGGCGCTCGCCCACGACGCCTCCCACTTCCTGCTGCTGCCGGCGGCGGTGGTAGCCCCGCGGGACGCCGAGGAGGTCGGACGCCTGCTGCGGGCGACCGCGGCGGCCGGCATCGGGCTCACCTTCCGCTCCGGCGGCACCAGCCTCTCCGGCCAGGGCTGCACCGACCAGGTGCTGGCCGACGTCCGGCGGCACTTCCAGGGTGTCGAGATCCTGGACGACGGCGCGCGGGTGCGCGTCCAGCCCGGTGTCACCGTCAAGCAGGTGAACGCCCGCCTGGCCCGGCACGGCCGCAAGCTGGGCCCCGACCCGGCCAGCGAGGCAGCCTGCACGATCGGCGGGGTGGTGGCCAACAACTCCTCCGGCATGGCCTGCGGAACGGTGGAGAACAGCTACCGGACGCTGGAGTCGCTGGTCGCGGTGCTGCCCTCGGGCACCGTGATCGACACCGGCGCCCCGGACGCCGACGAGCGGCTCCGGGCATTGGAGCCCGAGCTCTACGCCGGCCTGCTGGCACTGCGCGAACGCGTGGTCTCGAACCCGGCCTCGGTGGCCAAGATCGCCCAGCAGTTCTCGATGAAGAACACCATGGGCTACGGCGTCAACGCACTGGTCGACTACACCACCCCGGCCGAGATCCTCACCCACCTGCTGATCGGCAGCGAGGGGACCCTGGCCTTCGTCGCCTCGGCCACCTTCACCACCATCCCGGTGCGCGGGCACGTCGCGACCGCGCTGGTGGTGTTCGACGACCTGTACGCGGCGAACAACGCCCTGCCCGGGCTGGTGGCCACCGGCGCCGCCACGCTGGAGCTGATGGACGCCACCTCGCTGCGGGTCGGCCAGCGGCTCGCCGACACGCCCGCCATGATCAAGGCCCTGGACGTGACCAGCCAGGCGGCGCTGCTGCTGGAGTACCAGGCCACTACAGCCGTAGAGCTGGAGCGGCTGGTGCGCGAGGCGCGTCCGACCCTGGACGAGCTGCCGGTGGGCGGGCCGGTGCGGCTCACCGACGACGCCGCCCTGCGGGCGGGGCTGTGGAAGCTGCGCAAGGGGCTCTACACCTCGGTGGCGGGCGCTCGTCCGAGCGGCTCGACCGCGTTGCTGGAGGACGTGGTCGTGCCGGTCGCGAACCTGGCGGGCACGTGCGTGGAGCTGGCCGGGCTGTTCGACCGCTACTCCTACGCCGACTCGGTGATCTTCGGGCACGCCAAGGACGGCAACATCCATTTCATGCTCACCGACCGCTTCGAGTCAGGGAGCCAGCTGCAGCGGTACGTCGACTTCACCGAGGAACTGGTGGACCTGATCCTGGCCAACGATGGCTCGCTGAAGGCCGAGCACGGCACCGGACGGACGATGGCGCCCTTCGTCCGCCGGCAGTACGGCGACGAGCTGTACGAGGTGATGTGCGAGATCAAGCAGCTGTTCGACCCGCGCGGGCTGCTGAACGCCGGCACCATCATCACCGACGACCCCGACCTGCACGTCAAGCACATCAAGCTCAACCCGAGCGTGGACGAGGAGGTGGATCGCTGCACCTCCTGCGGCTACTGCGAGCCGGTCTGCCCCTCCCGCAGCCTCACCCTCACCCCGCGGCAGCGGATCGCCGTCCGCCGCGAGATCGCCGCGCTCGAGGAGGCCGGCGACGCCGCGGCAGTGGCCCGGCTGGAGAAGGAGTTCGACTACCAGGTCGTCCACACCTGCGCGGTGGACGGCATGTGCGGCACCGCCTGCCCAGTGCACATCAACACCGGGCTGCTGGTGAAGAGGCTGCGCCGCGAGCAGACCACCCCGGCCGTCGCGAAGGCGGCGTGGACGACCCTGGCCAAGCATTGGCAGCCGACGACCGGCGCCTTCTCGGCGCTGCTGAGCGTCACCGAGGCGCTGCCGAAGCCGCTGGATCCGCTGGTGCGGGGTGTCAACCACGCCGCCCGGGCGGTGCTGGGGGCGGAGAACGTCCCGCTGTGGTCGAGCGAGCTGCCGGGCGGCGGGGCTTCCCGGGCGCGGCCGCGTCCGTCCGGGGAAGTGGACGCCGTGTACCTGCCGGCCTGCGTGAACGTGATGTTCGGGCCGGTGGACGGCGCCGGCGTCCAACTGAGCTTCGAGGCGCTGTGCGCCAAGGCCGGGCTGAACCTGCTCGTGCCCGAGCAGATCGACTCGCTGTGCTGCGGGACGCCGTGGTCGAGCAAGGGGGTGCCCGGCGGCTACCAGGCGATGACGGCCAAGGTGCTGCCGGTGATCCGCGCGGCCACCGAGGACGGCCGGCTGCCGGTGGTCTGCGACGCTTCGTCCTGCACCGAGGGCTTCGTCCACCTGATCGAGAGCGACCCGACCCTGCACGTCGAGGTGATCGACGCTGTGAGCTTCGTCGCCCGGCGCGTGCTGCCCTTGCTCGGGGAGCACCGTCGGATCGACTCGGTCACCCTGCACCCGACCTGCTCGTCCACCCAGCTGGGCCTGAACCCCGACCTGGTGGCCGTCGCCCAGGCCACCGCCGAGCAGGTCAACCTTCCGCTGGACTGGGGCTGCTGCGCCTTCGCCGGCGACCGCGGCATGCTGCACCCCGAACTCACCGCCAGCGCCACCGCCCCCGAAGCCGCCGAGGTGGCTCGCCTGGACGCCACCGCCCATGCCAGCTGCAACCGCACCTGCGAACTCGGCATGACCCGCGCCACCGGCAAGCCCTACCGCCACCTCCTGGAGTTGCTCGCCGACCAGCTGGGCTGAACCGCGGGTCCCGGTCAGAAGGCGGGACGAGGGACCGTCCCCTGCCCCGGTCCGCGGATGCGGGACGGCAAAAGCCCTCTGGAACCAGGTTCCAGAAGGGCAGATGCGCATCCGGTTCCGCCCCGGGTGGAAGCGCTGCCGAAGCTGCACGACCACCCGTGGGCAGGGCGGCAACCGGGGTCAGGCGGCAGCGCGATCCGCACTGCTGGAGGCGTCGACCGTCGAGCCGGCCAGGCGCATGCCCCAGCCGAGCAGGATCGACAGGGCGCCGACGCCCATGGCGAAGAGCGCGACGCCGAAGGCGATCACCGAGGTGAACAGCGAGGCCCGCAGGAAGGAGCCGTTCATGGCAACGGCGCGCAGCGGGTCCTCCTTGTCGAGCTCGGCGTAGGTCTTGCCCTCGGTCGCCGCCAGGGCGTGCTTGTTGATGATGTCGGCCTGGACGAACGCGGTGAACGGATCCGCGACGGTCGCGCCGGCGAACGCCGGGGCGTCGCCCGAGACCGTGATCCGCTCGGCGGCGAGCTTGCTGCTCACCATGCCCCAGGTGGTGATGCCCGCAACGATGAAGACACCGCCGATGATCATTGCGATCAGTCCGACGAGACGCACCTTCGAGCCATTAGAAGCCGCAGTAGCCACGACTCACTCCTTCTCTTTGCGCACGGATTCCGGTTGCCTAGTGCCCAGCGCCACCGTCCCTGTCGTGCGTTCCAGAGTTCGGCTGTCAAGCGCTTCGCCGTACGCAAACTTAGGCAATCCATGCCTCAGCTGTCCACGGAGTGGGCATTATTACGTATTTCAGATTCTTCGCGCATCGTGTAATGCCCGCCTGGCGAGATGGTCTGACCGAATCCCTCAGAACGCCGATCTCCTACACAGCGTCGTAGACATGGGAATGACAAGGTGATTCACCGGAGTCAAGAGGGAGTATCTTGAAGGCTTCGCAGAAACCGCACGCGCCTGCCTTATTCATGTTATAAGCGCGGGAATAGCCAGTCCCGGATCTGGCTTGTACCCCTTTGGCGCCTGCGGCACACGACGCCCGCGAACCGATCACCGAGGAACCCCATGACCCAGCCCGAGACCGGCCTCCAGGCACCCCCGGACGCGCACCGCGCCGACCGGCTGCCGCCCGCGACCGTCCGGCTGCTCGGCGTGCTGATGGTGGGCGCCTTCGTGGTGATCCTCAACGAGACCGCGATGAACGTCGCCCTGGCCACGATCATGACCGACCTGCACGTGGACGAGCGCACCGCGCAGTGGCTCACCACCGGCTTCATGCTGACCATGGCGGTGGTGATCCCGACCACCGGCTGGCTGCTGCGCCGGTTCTCCACCCGCGCCGCCTTCACGCTGGCGATGAGCCTGTTCGCGCTCGGCACCGCCATCTGCGCGGTGGCCTTCGCCTTTCCCCTGCTGCTCGGCGGCCGAATCGTCCAGGCGATCGGGACGGCGATCATGATGCCGCTGCTGATGACCACCACCATCGAGGTGGTGCCGCCGTGGATGCGCGGCCGCGTCATGGGCATGACCAGCATGGTGATCTCGGTGGCCCCGGCGATCGGGCCGACCATCTCGGGCGCCATCCTGCACTTCCTGCCGTGGCGGTTCGTCTTCGTGGTGGTGCTGCCGATCGCGCTGGCCATCCTGCTGCTGGGGCAGCGGTTCGTGTACAACCTGGAGGCCCCCGGCCGGCTCCGGCTGGACGGCTGGAGCGTCCCGCTCGCGGCGCTCGGCTTCGGCGGCCTGGTCTACGGCCTCAGCCTGGTCGGCAACGACCAGGTGCCCGGCTGGGAGCTGGCGACCGTCTTCGCGGTCGGGGTGCTGGCGCTGCTCGGCTTCGGCTGGCGCCAGCTGCGCCTGCAGCGCGCCGACGACGCCCTGCTCGACCTGCGCACCTTCACCGTCCCCGCCTTCACCACCGCCATCGTGGTGATGGCCATCGTGATGGCGGCGCTGTTCGGCTCGGTCATCGCGCTGCCGCTGCTGATGCAGCAGGCCATGCACCTGGAGCCGCTCACGGTCGGGCTGATCCTGCTGCCCGGCGGGCTGCTGATGGGCGCCCTGGCCCCCACCATCGGACGGCTCTACGACCGGGTCGGCCCGCGCTGGCTGGTGATCCCGGGCGGCCTGGTCGCCACCGTCTCCTTCGTGATCTTCGCGACCGTCACCCCGGCCACCCCCTGGTGGCATCTGCTGGTCGCCCACCTGCTGATGAGCTTCGGGCTGGCCAACATGTTCACCCCGCTGTTCACCACCGCGCTGGGCTCGCTGCCGCACCACCTGCGCAGCTACGGCTCGGCCACCGTGGGCACCGTCCAGCAGGTCGCCGGCGCGGCCGGCACGGCCCTGTTCGTCACCATCATGTCCACCGTCTCGGCCACTGCGCCGGGCAGCCCGGAAGAGGCGCTCGCCGCCGGCGCCCGTGCCGCCTTCTGGGTGGTCGGCGTGCTGTGGCTGGCCGGCATCGCGGCCTCCGCCTTCCTCACCAAGCCCGCCGACACCGAGGGCATGCCCGCCGGGCACTGAGCCCAGATCCACCGATTTCCGCCTGCTACGCGACCCCATACGGGCGCGCTGGCTGCGCCGGCCCCGCTCGAAAGACGACCCGGTCTGCCTTCGCGGAACCGTCTCGCCATCACACCCGTCTGGTGCCGCTCGCGACGGCGGCCATCGGTGGATCTGGGCTGAGTAGCCTGGGTCGCCACCGACCACCCGAGAGGACGCCATGGAGACCGCCCTCCTGATCAGCATCGCCGGCATCGCACTGGTGGTGGCGGTCACCGCCTTCACCCCCAAGCTCGGCGTCGCGCCGCCGCTGGTGCTGGTGCTGCTGGGCACCGCCGTCAGCTTCATCCCCGGAATGCCGCCGATCGAGGTCGAGCCAGAGTGGATCCTCGGCGGGCTGCTGCCCCCGCTGCTGTTCTCCGCGGCGGTGAACATCCCGTCCATGGACTTCCGGCGCAACCTGCGGCTGATCTCGGCCTTCTCGGTGGTGCTCGTGGTCGTCTCCGCGCTGGTGGTCGGCGTGATGCTCACCTGGCTGATCCCCGGCCTGCCGCTCGCCCTGGGCGTGGCGGTGGGCGCCATCGTCAGCCCCACCGACGCGGTGGCCACCTCGATCGTGAAGAAGGCCGGAGTCTCCACCCGGCTGACCACCGTCCTGGAGGGCGAGAGCCTGCTGAACGACGCCACCGCCCTGGTGCTGCTGCGTTCGGCGATCGCCGCGGTCGGGACGGCGGTGTCGATCTGGCAGGTCGGGCTCGACTTCCTCTACGCGGTGGCGGTCGCGCTCGGCATCGGCTGGCTGGTCGGACGCCTGACCAGCCTGGTGATGAGCCGGCTGCGGCAGACGAGCTCCGTCGTCGCGCTGTCGCTGGTCATCCCCTTCGCCGCCCACCTGCCGACCGAGCACCTGGGCGGCTCCGGACTGGTCGCCGCGGTCACCGCCGGCCTGGTGATCGGCGGACGCTCCCCACGCGACCTTGGCCCGGAGACCCGGCTGGCCTGGGTGGCCGCCTGGAAGACGGTCGAACTCATGCTGGAGAGCGCCATCTTCCTGCTGATGGGGCTGGAGCTGGCCGCCCTGATCGCCGACGTCCGGGAAGCCCACGACAGCGCCCTGGTGGCCCTCGGGCTGGGCGCGCTGGCGGCCACCGCCGTCCTGGTCGTCCGGGCCGGCTTCGTGGCCTGGTCGCTGTGGCTGCTCGCCCGACGGGAGCGACGGGCGTCCGCCGGTCGGGAGCGGCTCGAACTCCTGCAGGAACGGCTCGACCAGGTCAGCGAGAACACTCCGGCCCGCCGGGTCAGCCGGATGCAGGCCATGCTGAACCGACGGCTGGCGGACATCGACTACCTGGCAGCCGAACGGTTCGGCAAGCGGGAAGGCGTGATCCTGGTCTGGGCGGGGATGCGCGGGGCGGTCACGCTGGCCGCCGCGCAGACTTTGCCGCGGGCCACCGAGCACCGTTCGCTGCTCATCCTGATCGCCTTCGTGGTGGCGGCGGGCACCCTGGTCGTCCAGGGCGCCACGCTCTCCGGGCTGGCCGGCCGGCTCGGCCTGACCGGGCAGTCCGGCAACGACCCGGCACAGGAACGCGCCCTGCAGGCCGACCTGAACCGGGCCGCCCTGGCCCGGCTGGACGAGCTGCGCCGTCCCGACGGCGCCCCCTACCCGGAGGCCAGCCTCGCCGCAGCCAGGCAACTGCTGAGCAAGCTCACCGCCGACGAACCGCCGAGCCCGGCTGCGGCCGTCCGGCACGCCGACCTGCTCAGCCTGCGGCTGGCCCTGCTGGCCGCCCAGCGCGAGGCCCTGCTGGAGCTGCGCGACCACGGCGGCTATCCGTCCACCCTGCTGGACGACATGCTCACCCGGCTGGACGCCGACCAGCTCGGCCTGCAGCTGCGTCAGCCCGACTGACGAGTTCGTCGATTCCGGCCCGCGGAACGGGGCGCTGGGCGAGAATGGGGCCATGATCCCTGCCGGGAAAAGAAGCTCAGTGTTGTGCTCGGAATGCCACCAGATTCACCGTCGGATCGCGCCGGTGCTCGGGCCGTCGGCGCCGGACGCGTGGCTGGCGGTGACCCGCGGCGAGCAGCTGGAATCCGAGCTCACCCCCGACGTGTGCATCCTCACCGACGACGGCCGGACCCGGCATTTCCTGCGCGGCCATCTCTCGCTGCCGGTGGTGGACGGGCCGCCCCCGGTCTTCGTCTGGTCGGTGTGGGTCGAACTCGACCAGGGCTCCATGGAGCAGGTCGCCCGCTGGTGGTCGAACCCGAACCGCGCCGCCATCCCGCCGATCGAAGGCCGGCTGGCCAACGAGCTCCCCTACGAGAAGGCGACCGGCGGGCTGCCCGTCACGGTGCACACCCGCGACCCCGGGCTGGCCCCGCTGCTGATCGTCGGCGAGGACCATCCGCTGGCCGCCGAGCAGGCCGACGGCGTCTCCGTCCACCGGATCGCCGAGCTTGGTTCGCTGGTGCGGCGCGCGTAACCTGGCCGCATGACCGGGTTCTTCGAGATCTTCGAGCCAGGCCTCCGCCACCTGCGCGAGCAGAAGGACCTGGAGAAGATCCTCATCGTGGAGGCCGAGAAGGGCGGCTCCGGCCCCGAGCCCCTCGACCTCGACTCCGGTTCGGTCGTCCTCCGCCTTCCCCAGCCTCCGTCGTCGGACGACTGACCGGGCTACTTCGCCCCCGCCGTCAGCTCAGCGGGCCCCTCGACGCCGAAAGCCTCGTCCAGCGCCGCGGCGGTGAGCTTGCGGCCCAGCTCGATCAGCTCGGCGGCGCGATGGAACTCCATGGCCTTGGCGGAATTGCCCGGGACGGTGACCAGCACGTCCGGCGGCTGGGCGGCCAGCCGGTAGCGGGTGATCAACGAGCCCATGGTGTCGATGGAGAGCTGGGCGACCTCCGGGATGCCCAGCCCGGACGGGGCGTCCTCGAACTCCGGCGGCTCGGGCTCCGGCTTCTCCTCGCCGCGGCCGCCGAAGCGGGCGAGCACCGAGCTCACCCATTCGTTCTCGAAGATGCCGGCGGCGCTGCGGCGGAAGTGCTCCAGCCACTCCGCCGGCGGGCTCGCCTCGGAACTGGCCTTCGCCGGGGTGGCGTTGAAGTCCCGCGGCGTCCAGCCCGAGAGCGAGACCGCCAGGGTGAAGTCGGCGTCGACGCCGGCGACCGCGTCCACCGGGACGGGGTTGAGCACCGCGCCGTCCACCAGCAGGCGGCCGTTCACCATGATCGGGGTGATCGCGCCGGGGATGGCCACCGAGGCGCGGATCGCGACGTCCACCGGTCCGGAGGTGAACCACACCTCGCGGCGGGCTCCCAGATCGGTGGCGATCGCGGTGTACGGGATCGGCAACTCCTCGATGCGGGCGCCGTCCAGGATCTCGTTCATCCGGCTGAGCACCCGCTCGAGCTTGATCGCGCCGGCGCCGAACGGGGTGGCGTCCATCAGCCGCAGGACGTCGCGCGGGCCGAGGCTGGTCACCCACTCGGTGTATTCGTCGAGCTTGCCGGCCGCCTCCAGGCCGCCGATGACCGCTCCCATCGAGGTGCCGGCGATGCCGGCGATCTCATAGCCGCGCTCCTTGAGCACCTGCACCGCCCCGATGTGCGCGTACCCCCGGGCGCCGCCCGACCCCAGCACCAGCGCGACTCGCTTGATCATGCCCTCCATGATAGGAAGCCGTCTCCGCCCAGTGTGTGGCCGATGGTCCGTCCTCGGACCATTTCCCACACTTTGCGAGAGCGGGAGGGGCGGGTTGCCGCCCTTTCCCGCAGGATGTGGCCGATGACCCGATGGCGGACCGATTCCCACACCTTGCGGGGGTTGTTCAGTGAGGGCTTGGCGCGCTGTCGCGAAATCCATCGGCCGCCGACGGCGGGCCGCCGGGGCGGCCCAAGCGCACCAGATCGAGGAGTTCGTGCCAAGCCTCGATCTTGGCGCGCTGCCGGCCGGAGGCGGCGCCCCGGGCCTGCTCGGCGGCGTCGATCCGCTCCCAGTCGGCCAGGGTCGACGGGACGAAGCCGCGCTCGGCCAGCACCTGGTCGAGGTCGGTGAGGTCGCGCTGCGGAGCCTCGGCCAGGTCGGCGATCAGATGCGCCACGGTCTCGGAGGCGTCGGCCTTGTTGGTGCCGATCACGCCGATCGGGCCGCGCTTGATCCAGCCGACGGCGTACTCGCCGGGCTTGACCTCGCCGGCCTCGTCGATCACCCGGCCCTCGAGGTTCGGGATGCGGCCGGTGGCCGCATCGAAGGGGACGCCGGGCAGCGGGATGCCGCGGTAGCCGATCGCCCGCAGCATCAGCTGGGCTCCGATGCTGCTGAACTCACCGGCGCCGTCGACCCGGCCCGGCCCGGCCGGCGCGGTGCGCTCGACCACGACCTGCTCCAGCCGCTCCTCGCCCTCCAGCCGCACCGGGCGGTGCCAGAACAGGAAGTGGAGCCGGGCTCGGGCGTCGAGGGTGGTGCGCTGATCGGCGTCGGTGAGGGCGGCGACGTTGGCCCGGGTGCGCCGGTCGAGATCGGCGTCGTCGACGCCTGCCAGGTCGACCCCTGCGACGCTGACCTCCACCCCTGGCGTGTTCACCAGTTCGCGCAGTTCGGTGGTGGTGAAGCTGGCGTGCTCGGGGCCGCGGCGTCCGATCACCCAGACGTCGCCGATGTCGGCCGCCGCCAGTTCGTCCAGCACCGGTTCGGGCATGTCGGTGACCGCTAGGTCGGCGGCTGGCTTCAGCAGGATGCGAGCGACGTCCACCGCGACGTTCCCGACGCCCGCGATCACCGCGGTGTGGACGCCGGCCAGCGACTGGGCGGTGGCGTCCGGGTGGCCGCAGTACCAGGCCACGAACTCCCGCGCCGAGCGGCTGCCCGGCAGGGATTCGCCGGGGATGTCCATGTGACGGTCCTCGCTGGCCCCGGCCGCGTAGACAACGGCGTCGTAGCCGGCGGTGAGCTCGGCCACGGTCACGTCGCGTCCCAATTCGACCAGGCCGCGGAACCGCACCCGGTCATCGTCGAGGATGCGGGCCAGCACCCCGGCGATCCCCTTGATGCTCTCGTGATCAGGGGCGACGCCGTAGCGCAGCAGCCCGAACGGCGTGGGCAGCCGATCGAAGAGGTCGATCGCCACCTCGAACGGCGCGTTGTTGAGCAGCGCCTGCGCGGCAAACAGCCCGGACGGCCCGGCGCCGACCACAGCCACCCGTCTCGTCGCTGAGCTCACGGCCACACCCTACTGTGCCACCCGGACCGCTTCGTGCATCACCTCCGCGTGGTGCGCGGACGGCAAGGCAGGGCGTGAAAGAGTGACGGCATGCCGCTGCGTCTGAGCAATGACCGGGTCGAGATCGAGATCCTTCCGCTGGGGGCGACCCTGCATTCCTTCCGGGTGCGGCAGCCGGACGGCAGTTGGCGCAACATCATCCTGAGCCGTTCCGACACGGCAACCCTCGACGCGTCCTACTTCGGAGCGACCGTGGGCCGGCTGGCCAACCGGGTCGGCGGCTCGACGTTCACCCTGGACGGCATCACCTACGAACTTGCGGCCAACGAGGGGGCCAACCAGTTGCACGGCGGACCGGACGGCTTCGCCTCACGGCAGTGGGAGGTCGTCGCCGCTGATGAGGCCCAGGTCGTGCTGCGGCTCACCAGCCCGGACGGCGACCAGGGCTACCCTGGCGCGCTGCAGGTGACCGCTGCCTACTCGCTGCTTCCGGACGGCGCCCAGGTCAGCTACACCGCGACCACGGACGCGCCCACCGTCGTCAACCTCACCGCCCACCCGTACTTCGTGCTGGGGGACGGCACCGTCGACGACCATCTGCTCGCCGTGGCGTCCGGCAGCTACACCCCGGCGACGGACGAGCTGATCCCGACCGGGGAGATCCGCTCGGTCGAGGGCACCGCCTTCGATCTGCGGGCCGGACGGCTGATCGGCGAGGCCTGCGCTGCCGCCATCGCCGAGGGCATCGCGCAGAACGGCGGCATCGACCAGAACTTCATCATCGACGGCGAGGGCCTGCGCGAGCACGTTCGCCTGACCGGGCCCGCGGGCACGGTCGTGGTGCTCAGCGACGCGCCGGCCGTCCAGCTGTACACCGCCGACCACCTGGGCCGCGCGGGCCTCGCCGTCGAACCCCAGGGTTACCCGGACGCGCCGAACCACCCGGAGTTCCCCTCAGTGGTGCTACGTCCCGGGGAGACCTATACGACCACCACCCAGTGGCGGCTCGGCTGAGCCCAGTCGCCGGTCGCTGCGCTGCAGGACTGCGGTTTTGAGGGCGGTCTCACCGACCCGCCTGGAGTTTCGCTGCAGGAATGCTGTTCTGGAGTGAGTTCACCGGCTGACTACGACCATCCTGCAGCGATAGAGGCTTCGGCTGCCCGCACTCAGCCCAAAGCGACCATCGTGCAGCGAGGGGACGTCCAGGGTTCGGGGCATGAGCAAAGCCCCCGGAATGTATGAGACTCCGGGGGCCTTGCCCGGCGCCGGAGCGATGATCCGCGCCTTCCAAAAGCTCTCCCCCGCGCCCACTGACCGCATCACCGGTCCGATCCGGAGGGCCGGAGCCCACCCGGGAAGCGTGGCTTCCTTCTTTCGGCTACCGAGGTGCCGAAGCAACCCGATGGGTTATTTCTAGTCGTCCGCGCACAACCGGGGCAAGGCCTCAATTTCCGGCGATTCCCATGGGTTCGACCATTGTCGGCGTGTCTCCGGCGTGTCGTGTGACGGACGTGACGAACGAGCCGATTGCGCCCAGAGATGCATCTCGTATATTGAGACAACTCAAGGATGCGTCCATCCTCACCCGTCGTCACGCCTGACCCCCTCCGTCACGCCTCCCCTTTTTGTCATTCCCGCGAAGGCGGGAATCTCTGGAGCTCGCCGACAAGGAGAGATCCCCGCCTTCGCGGGAATGACAAAGAGGAGGGCGGGGACGACGAAAGAGAAGGGGCGGGGACTACGAGGAGGGAGGGGGCGCGGGCTGGCGAAGCGGGCTAGACCGGGCGGTTGGCCAGGGCGGCCTCGATGGCGCGGAGCATGGCTTCGGTGCCGAGCTTGATGGCCTGCAAGTCCTCGGTGGGGATGGGCGGGATCACGGCCTCGAACATCCGGCCCATGGTGGCGTCGATGCCTCCCAGCAGCTCCACCCCCTCGGGGGTCAGTCGCAGCCGGCGGCGCCGGCGGTCGGCTGCGTCATCCGTCCGCTCCAGGACGCCCTTCTCGACCAGGCGGTCGATCAGGCCGCTGGCGGTGGGCGCGCTCACCCCGAGCCGGGCGCCCAGCTCCTGGCCGGTGAGGCCCGGCTCCTGCGCGACCAGCCCGAGCACCCGAAGCTGCTGCATGGTCAGATCGGGTGGCAGCTCGAAGGGGCCGACCAGTTCGACGGAGAGGGTTCGCATCCGCTCGTGCAGGGCGAAGATCTCCCCGAGCAGGCGATCTCGCTCGGGATCTCCCGTTGCCGGCGGCCCGCTGAACACCGAATCCACTCCTCATGACGACAGCTCGAAACGCTGATCAACCGCCCTTCGACAAGCTCAGGGAACGTTGGCCCGGCCTTTCGAAGCCCATGACCGCCGTCGATCGGCGTTTCTTTAGCGTCATGCTAACATTTCGCGTTGGTTAGTACGATGCTAACCAGTTGCGCGCCTCGCGCCGAGAAGGAGACTCCGTGACTCGTCTGGCCAAGCTGAGCCTCGCGCACCGGACGGTGGTGCTGCTGCTCGCCCTGCTCACCATCGCACTCGGCGTCTACTCCGCGACGGCGCTGAAGCAGGAACTCATCCCGTCCATGGACCTGCCGCGCGGCTCGGTGATCGCCGTCTACGCCGGCGCCAGCCCGGAAGTGGTGGAGACCGAGGTCGCCAAGCCGATCGAGTCGGTGGTCAAGGGTGTCGAAGGGGTCACCGAGGTCACCTCCACCAGCTCCAGCTCGATCGCCCAGATCAGCTTCCAGTGGGAGTATGGCAACGACGCGGACAAGGTCGCCTCCGACATCCGCTCCGCGGTCGACTCGCTCAGCCTGCCCGCCAACGTCGACCCGCGGGTGATCACCGGCAGCTTCGACGACATCCCGGTGATGATGCTCGCCCTCTCCTGGGACGGCGACGCGGACGCCCTCGCGCAGCAGGCCGAGGACGTCGTGCTGCCGAACCTCAAGGCGCTGCCGGGGGTGCGGGACGTCACCCTGACCGGCCAGCAGGCGAACGAGGTCGTGATCACCTACGACGAGGCGAAGCTGCGCGACGCCGGCGTCGACCCCTCGCTGATCGGGCAGCTGTTCATGGCCAACGCGACGGCGATCCCGTCCGGCACCATCCAGGGCAGCGACGCCAACCTGGATGTGCAGACCGGCGCCACCTACTCGTCGACCGAGGATCTGGAGAACCTGCTGCTGCAGGGCACGGACGGCCCGATCGCGCTGAAGGAGGTCGCGACGGTCGCCGAGCAGCCGGTGGCGACCACCTCGGTCTCCCGGGTGAACGGACGCCCCGCGCTCACCCTCTCGATCACCAAGAACACCGGCGCCAACACCGTCTCCGTCGCCCACGAGGTCAAGGCCGAACTGGAGAAGCTGACGGCCCAGCTCGGCCGTGGGGCCGACTTCGCGGTGGTCTTCGACCAGTCGCCCTACATCGAGCAGTCGATCCACGACCTCTCCGTCGAGGGCGGCATCGGCCTGGCCATGGCGGTGCTGGTGATCATGCTCTTCCTGGGCTCCATCCGTCCCACGCTGATCACCGCCGTCTCCATCCCGCTCGCCCTGCTCATCGCGCTGGCCGGGCTGTGGGTGGGCGGCTACTCGCTCAACATCCTCACCCTGGGCGCGCTCACGGTCGCGATCGGACGGGTGGTGGACGACTCGATCGTGGTGATCGAGAACATCAAACGCCACCAGTCGATGGGCGAGTTCGGGTCGGAGTCGATCGTGCGCGCCGTCAAGGAGGTCGCCGGCGCGGTGACCTCGTCCACCCTCACCACGGTGGCGGTCTTCCTGCCGATCGGCCTGGTCGGCGGCCAGGCCGGCGAGATGTTCCGGCCGTTCGCGCTGGCCATCACCGTCGCCCTGCTCGGCTCGCTGCTGGTGTCGCTCACCGTCATCCCGGTGCTGGCCTCGTGGTTCATGAAGCCCTCGGCCAAGCAGCTGGCCGACCCGCATGCCGAGGAGCGCGAGACGAACACTCTGCTGCACAAGGCGTACCACCCCGTTCTGGGCTGGTCGCTGCGGCACCGGGTGCTGACCCTGCTGATCGCGATGGGGATCTTCGGCGGGACGATCGCGCTCACCCCGCACTTGAAGACCGACTTCATCGGCTCCATGGGCGCCGAGTCGCTGCAGATCTCGCAGGAGCTGCCGACCGGCACCGGCCTGGAGCAGACGGACGCCGCCACCCGCCGGGTCGAGGCGGTGCTGGAGGCGACCCGGGAGGTCGAGACCTACCAGACCACCATCGGCGGCTCCAGCTCGCTCTTCCTGGGCAGCCAGACCAGCACCAACCACGCCACCTTCACCGTCACCCTCGCCAAGGGCAGCGACTCTACAGCTGTAGCGTCCGGGCTTCGCGAGAAGCTGGCCGAGGCCGGCGACATCGGGGTCATCGAGGTCTCCCAGGGGTCGGACTCCCAAGCCAGCGAGATGGTGCTCTACGTCGAGAGCTCGAACTCCGAAGCGCTGGCCAAGGGCAGCGATCAGGTGCTGGCCATGCTGAAGGACATCCCCGGCCTGGGCAACGCCTCGTCCGATCTGTCGGACGCCCAGCAAATGCTGTCGGTGGACGTCGACGAGCAACTCGCCGCCGACAAGGGGATGACCCAGGCGGGCATCGGCCAGGCGGTGGCGCGGGCCGTCCGCGGCCAGTTGATCGGCACGCTCACCCAGGGCGACACCACCCTCGACGTCTACCTGCGCTCGCAGGAGCCGGTGAAGGACATCACCGAACTGCGGGCGATCAAGCTGCCGGTCACCCAGAAGATGACCATGGACGCGCGCACCGACGCCGCCGAGAAGGTCACCGACCGCCAGGAGAAGATGACCGAGGACGCCAAGAAGGAAGGCACCAAGGCCTACAACAAGCAGGTCTCGCAGCTCAAGAAGGCCCGGACGGCGGCGAAGAACGCCTCCAAGAAGGCGGAGAAGCAGCTCAAGAAGGCCCAGAAGCAGCTCAAACAGCTGCAGGCCGCGCTGGAGCAGGCGCAGGCGGCGGCCGAAGCCGGGCTCGACCCGACCACGGTCACGCAGTCGGTCTTCCAGCTCACCCAGGCGGTCAGCGGCGTCACCACCCAGGTGATCCAGCTGAGCCAGGGGGTGGCGGCCGCCCGCGGGCAGGTTTCCTCCATCGACGCCCAGCTCAAGGCCCTGAGCGAGCAGCGCGAGAAGTCGCTGGATTCGGCGGCCGACCAGCAGGACCTGGCCGACGACGCCAAGGCCGCGCAGAAGCTCAACCCCAAGCCGGTGCGGCTGAAGGACGTGGCAGACGTCCATCTGGTCGAGGCACCGGGGACGATCACCCGGGTGAACGGGGTGCGGGCGGCGACGCTCAGCGCGACCGTCGAGAGCGGTGACCTGGGCACCACCACCGCCCTGGTGGCCGCGGGGCTAGCGTCCCTCGACCTGCCGGACGGGGTGACCGTCCGGGTCGGCGGCGTCTCGCAGCAGCAGCAGGACGCCTTCAACCAGCTGGGCCTGGCGATGGCAGTCGCGGTGGCCGTGGTGTACCTCATCATGGTGGCCACCTTCGGCTCGCTGCTGCAGCCGCTGATCCTGCTGGTGTCGATCCCGTTCGCGGCGACCGGGGCGCTGGGGCTCTCGCTGATCACCGACACCCCGATCGGGGTGCCCTCGATGATCGGCCTGCTGATGCTGATCGGCATCGTGGTGACCAACGCGATCGTGCTGATCGACCTGATCAACACCAAGCGCAAGGCCGGCGCCGGGGTGGACGAGTCGATCGAGCAGGGCGCCCGGCTGCGGCTGCGTCCGATCGTGATGACCGCGCTGGCGACCATCTTCGCGCTGATCCCGATGGGCCTGGGCCTGACCGGCGGCGGGGTGTTCATCTCCAAGCCGCTGGCGATCGTGGTGATCGGCGGGCTGGTGTCGTCCACCCTGCTGACGCTGATCCTGGTGCCCGTGCTCTACGACATCCTCGAGAAGTGGCGCGAGAACGGCGCCGCCAAGCGCCAGGCCCGCCGCGACGCCCGCGCGTCCTCGGCCCTCGACTCCGAGGACGCGCTCCCGGACGCCGCCACCGCCTGATCGATCAGGTCCGGGGACCCTCCTGATGGACAACTT
>CAZLWS010000028.1:0-3043 GCA_964563205.1 uncultured Propionibacteriaceae bacterium
GCGGAGTTGGGAGACGGTGGCGTGTTCGGCGAGCTGGGTCACGTCCTTGGAGTAGCCGGCGGGGGTGCGGGCGGCGACCACCGCCGCCTGGTCCAGGGTCAACCGTCCGGCGTGCAGCAGTTCCATCGCTTCGGGCAGGTCGTCGACGCGTCGGGCGCAGGTCACGATCTTGCGGGCGGTGCTGCGGTCGATCCCGGCTTTGAACTCCAGGAAGTGTTCCACCGACCGGATCCCGTCGCCGGTCCACGCCTCGTCAGCGATCACCCGGGCCGCGGTCACGACCAGTTGGGCGTGGAGTTGCGCGATCTGGCCCGACAGCTGTCCGATCTGGTCGGACGCCGTCCACCAGTCGAGTTTCGCTGCGGGTGCCGTTTCCATGAACCCACTATAATAGAACAAGTGTTCTAAAACAAGTCTTCGGGCGTGGTTTCTTGCTGTGATGTCTCAGGACTTCGGTGACAGTTCTGCATCAGGACATCGGTGACGGCTTGCACTAGAACATCAGTGACAGTTGTTGCACCAGGGCTCGGCGATGGTGGGCTGTCGAGGAAGGGATCCTTGGTGACGCATTTGATGCCGGGCACTGGTCCTTGGGTCCGCTACGGAGGTCCGCCTGCCTCTTGACTGATTCGAACATGCGTTCGAAGATGGTGGGGTGTCGGCACGCGTCGCAGAGCCAGTCAGCAGGGAGCTCCTGCTGCAGCAATTGCGCGCCCGGACGCAGGCCCGCGTCCCGCAGGTCGTGGCCGTTCCTCCGGCGCTGGCCGGGCTGCTGCCGGATAGGGGTCTGCGACCGGGTGCGGCCTACCGGGTGGCCGGGGGAGCGCTGCTGCTCGCGCTGCTCGCCGAGCCCTCGGCGGGCGGGGCGTGGTGCTCGGTGGTGGGGGTTCCGGAGTTCGGGGCGGAGGCGGCCCGCAGCGCGGGCGTCGCGCTGGAAAAGCTCGCGCTGGTGCCGGAGCCCGGGCAGCGCTGGCTCTCGGTGGTCGCCGCGCTCAGCGAGGTGATGGGGGTGGTCGCCGTCCGCCCGCCCGGTCAGGTCGGCCAGGCGGACGCGAACCGGCTGGCCGCCCGGCTGCGGGAGCGGGGCTGCGTCCTGCTGGTCTGCGGGGAATGGCCCCGCGCCGAGGCCGTGCTGTCGCTCGGCTCGGCTCGCTGGTCCGGGCTGGGGGAGGGCCACGGCTTCCTCGACCGTCGCGAGGTGGAGGTGACGGCCCGCAGCCGGCACGGCGGCACGCGGTCGGTGCGGCTGCTGCTGCCGGATCAGTTCGGACGGCTGGCGCCAGCCACGACGACCCCTGCGGTGCAGGAGGCTGTGATTGACCAGCTGTCCCAGCTGCGGGCGGTGGGCTGATGTCCGGCGCAACCCCCACCCGCAGCCTGGTGCTGTGGTACCCGGACTGGCCGGTGTCGGCCTGGCGGCTGGCCACCGACGCCCCGGACGGCCCGGCGGCGGTCGTCGAGGCCAATCAGGTGATCTCGGCCTCCGCGCAGGCGCGGGCAGAAGGGGTGCGGATGGGGCAGCGCCGCCGGGAAGCCCAATCCCGCTGCCCCGAACTGACAGTGATCCCGGCCGACCCGGCCCGTGACGAGCACGAATTCGCCCCGCTGCTCCACCTGGTCGAGCAAGCCGCGCCGGGGGTGCAGGTGGTGCGGCCCGGGCTGGTGGCGCTGCGGGCGCGCGGTCCGGCCCGCTACTACGGCGGCGAGCCGCAGGCGGCTGCCGCGCTGCTGGCCGGCAGCGACGAGCTGGGGGTCGGCGACGGCCGGGCCGGGGTGGCGGACGGGGTGTTCACCGCCGAGCAGGCGGCCCGCAGCGCCGACCCGATCCGGGTGGTGCCGGCCGGCGGGTCGGCCGGCTTCCTGGCGTGCCTGCCGATCAGCCGGCTGGGCGACCCGGAGCTCACTTCGCTGCTGCCGCGGCTGGGGATCCGCCGGCTGGGCGATTTCGCCGCCATGACCGCCGCCCAGGTGCGCGACCGGTTCGGCGAGCGCGGGGTGCGGCTGCACGCGCTGGCCGCCGGGGCGGATTCCCGTCCGGTGCAGCCCCGCACCCCGCCGCCCGAACTCGCCCGGCAGCTCGACTTCGAGCCGCCGCTGGAACTGGCCGAGCAGGTGGCCTTCAGCAGCCGCGCCACCGCCGAGGAGTTCATCGCCGCGCTCGCCGCGCTCAACCTGGTCTGCACCGAACTGCGGGTCACCCTGTACGCCGAGCAGGGCGAGCGGGTCGAGCGGGTGTGGCTGCATCCGGCCTGCTTCGACGCCGCGGCGGTGGTCGACCGGGTGCGCTGGCAGCTGCAGGCCGCCGCCGGCGACGCGATCGGCAGCCCGGTGGTGCGCGTCCGGCTGGAGCCGGTGGCGACCGACGCGGTCTCCCACCACGCCCCCGGGCTGTTCGGCCCCGGCAGCGAGCAGAAGGTGCATCACGTGCTCTCCCGGGTGCAGGCGATGCTGGGTCACGAGGGGGTCGTCACCCCGGCGATCGGCGGCGGCCGCTGGCTGGACGAGCGGCAGGTGCTGGTGCCCTGGGGAGACCGAACGCTGCTGCCGCAGCCGCCGGGGCTGCCCTGGCCGGGCAGTCTGCCGGATCCGCTGCCCGCCACCGTCTTCCCGACCCCCCGCAAGGTGGACGTGCTGGACGCCGACGGCGTCCGGGTGCGGGTGGACGACCGGCTGCTGCTGACCGGCGAGCCCGTCCAGCTGGTGGTGGGCGCCGTCCGGCTGCGGACGGCCGGCTGGGCGGGCCCGTGGCCGGTCGCGGAACGCGGCTGGGATGCGGAGCGGGCCCGCCAGGGCTGCCGCTTCCAGGTCGCCGACGACACCGGGGGCGCCTGGCTGCTGGTGCACGACGCCGGCGGCGGCTGGTGGGCCGAAGGCAGGTACGACTGATGGGCTATCACAACCCGCCGATCACGTGGTCGAAGCTGGAGAGGACGCTGTCGGGCCGCCGCCTGCCGGAGGACCGGGAATCGCCCTCCTCCGGGAAGCGGAAGCCCTACCAGGCGCCGCCGATCGTCCGGCCGGCCGACGCCGTCCCGTACGCCGA
>CAZLWS010000028.1:3143-25583 GCA_964563205.1 uncultured Propionibacteriaceae bacterium
CGCCCAGCTGACCGGGAAGGAGAAGGGCCGGCCGCACTACGACCTGGACGACCTGGCCGAGCGGGCCGACGGACACTGGGCGGTGCTGACCGGCTGCCGCAAAGGGGCGGTACGGCAGGCGCTGCTGAGCGCCGGGCCGGAAGCCGCCGCGCGGGAGCTGGACGAACTGAGAGCGCGGTTCGGACGGGTCTACGTCGAACTCACCGACCACGGCTACCCGCTGGATTCCTCTCACAACGACGCGCTGGCGACGATCGCCGCGCGGGCCGGCGTGCCGGTGCTGGCCACCGGCAACGTCCACTACGCCACCCCGGGCAAGCACCAGCTGGCCCAGGCGGTCGCGGCGATCCGCGCCAACCGCAGCATGGACGCCCTGGACGGCTGGCTGCCGGCCGCCGGCGCCGCCTTCCTGCGCTCCGGGGCGGAGATGCGAGCCCGGTTCGGCCGCTACCCCGGCGCCGTGGAGCGCACCGTGGAGCTGGCCGACGAGCTGGCCTTCCCGCTGCGCCGGGCCAAGCCGGCGCTGCCCAAGCAGAAGGCGCCCGAAGGGCACACCCCGATGTCCTGGCTGCGCGAGCTGGTGTGGAAGGGAGCCCGCGAGAAGTACGACAACTCGCTCGATGAGGCGAAGCGGCAGCGGATCGAGCACGAGCTGGACGTGATCGAGGCCAAGGACTTCCCCGGCTACTTCCTGATCGTCCACAGCATCGTCGAGAAGGCCAGGGAACTCGGCATCCTGTGCCAGGGCCGCGGCTCGGCGGCCAGCTCCGCGGTCTGCTACGTGCTCGGCATCACCGCGGTGGACGCCATCTTCTACAACCTGCCGTTCGAGCGCTTCATCTCCTCGCTGCGCGACGAGGAACCCGACATCGACGTGGATTTCGACTCCGAGCGCCGGGAGGAGATCATCCAGTGGGTCTTCGACACCTACGGACGCGAACGCGCCGCCCAAGTCTGCAATGTCATCCAGTACCGCCCCAAGAACGCCGTCCGCGACATCGCCAAAGCCCTCGGCTACGGCCCCGGCCAGCAGGACGCCTTCTCCCGCCAGATCGAACGCTGGGACGCGCTGACCCCCGCCTCAGACCATTCCGATCCTCCTTCGTCAGATCCTTCCGATCCCCCTTCGTCAGGTCATCCCGCTCCTCCTTCCTTCCGTCATCCCCGCGAAGGCGGGGATCTCACCACCTACGGTGCGCACGACGGAGATTCCCGCCTTCGCGGGAATGACGGAGAAGGTGGGAATGACGGAGAAGGTGGGAATGACGGAAAGGGAGGGAACGGCAAAGAGGGTGGAATCGACGGTGAGAGTGGGATCGGCAAGACGGGCGGGACTGCCGGTGGAGAGATGGAGATCCCGCTGAAAGTGCGGGAGCTCGCCATCGAACTGCTCAAGGCTCCCCGGCATCTGGGGATCCACTCCGGGGGGATGGTGCTCACCGAGCGTCCGGTGGGGGAGGTGGTGCCGATCGAGCACGCCCGGATGAAGGACCGGACGGTGATCCAGTGGGACAAGGACGACGCGGCCTGGATGGGGCTGGTGAAGTTCGACCTGCTCGGGCTGGGGATGCTGTCGGCGCTGCAGTACTGCTTCGACCTGATCCGCTCCGCCACCGGTGAGGAGTGGAATCTCACCAAGGTGCCGAAGGAGGAGCCGGCGGTCTACGACATGCTCTGCCGGGCCGATTCGATCGGGGTCTTCCAGGTAGAATCCCGCGCCCAGATGGGGCTGTTGCCCAGGCTGCAGCCGCGGAAGTTCTACGACCTGGTGATCGAGATCGCGCTGATCCGTCCGGGGCCGATCCAGGGCGGCGCGGTGCATCCCTTCGTCCGCCGCAAGCTGAAGCAGGAAGAGGTCACCTACCCCCACCCCAAGCTGGAACCTGTTCTGGAGCGGACGCTGGGGGTGCCGATCTTCCAGGAACAGCTGATGCAGATGGCCATGGTGATCGGCGAGTGCTCCGGGGAGGACGCCGACCTGCTGCGCCGTGCGATGGGCTCCAAGCGCGGTCTGGAACGGATCGAATCGGTCAAGACGCGGCTGTACGAGGGAATGGCCCGCAACGGACTGACCGGGGAGGCCGCCGACGTCATCTACAAGCAGATCCAGGCCTTCGCGAACTTCGGCTTCGCCGAGTCGCACTCGCTGAGCTTCGCCCTGCTGGTCTACGCCAGCTCCTGGATCAAGCTGCACTACCCGGCCGCCTTCCTCGCCGGCCTGCTGCGCGCTCAGCCGATGGGCTTCTACTCACCCGAGACCCTGACCGCCGACGCCCGCCGCCACGGCGTCCAGGTGCTGCGCCCCGACCTGGTCCGCTCAGGGGTGCATCCCACCCTGGAACTCCACCCCACCACCGTCACAGAGAGAGCAGGAACGATCGAGGGAGCGGGGACGGCGGAGAGGTTGGGTGGCCTCGATTCCTGCCTGCATCACAACAACAACCCGGTCCCCGAGTTCAACCCCACGGCGCCGGACGACGGCGCGGCTCATCGCCGTGACGGCGGGTTTGTCGTGCGGCTCGGGCTGGCGGGGGTCCGGGGGATCGGGGAGGAGCTCGCCACCCGGATCGTCGCCGAGCGTGAGGCGCACGGCGACTACAGCTCGCTGGAGGATCTCGTCCGCCGGGTCGGACTGACCGAGAAGCAGTTGTCGACGCTGGCCACCTCCGGCGCCTTCGATGCCCTGGGGCTCACCCGGCGGCAGGCGCTGTGGCGGGCCGGCACCGCGGCCCTCGACCGGGCCGACACCCTGCCCGGCGCCATCACCCCCTTGCAGCCGCCGCTGTTCGAAGACCCGACCGGCTTCGAGACCCTGGCCGACGACCTGTGGTCGACCAGCGTCTCGGTCGACGACCACGTCATCAACCACTACCGCGAACGGCTGAACGCCCGCGGCGTCCTCACCTCGGCCGACCTGCGCACCGCCGAGAGCGGAAGCCGGGTCGAGGTGGCCGGCCTGGTCACCCACCGGCAGCGTCCGTCCACCGCCTCGGGCATCACCTTCGTCAACCTCGAGGACGAACACGGCCTGATCAACGTGATCTGCTCGGCCGGAGTCTGGGCCCGCCACCGCCAGGCAGCCCGCGGCTCGTCCGCCCTGATCGTCCGCGGCACCCTGGAACGCTCCCCGGAAGGGGTTGCCAACCTGCTCGCCGACCGCATCGAGCCCCTGCTGGTCGGCGTCAAGCAGAGCTCCCGCGACTTCCGTTAGCGGGCGGCCAGGATGGCGGCGCGATCGGCCTCCGGCAGGTGCCTGACCGCCTCGCGGAGGGTGACCCCGCTGGCGCGGGAAGCGCGAGGGAGCAGCCACTCGGTGACGAGCTCGGGACGCAGCTTGCCGGTGTCGCGCAGCACCCAGCCGATCGCCTTGCGGATGAAGAACTCCTTCTCGTCCAACATCGCGTCGGCGTAGCGGGCGAACCGGTCGAAGTCGCCTCGTCCCTGCCGCAGCGGGATCAGCTGCGCCAGCAGCGCGGAGCGGCGGAGCCAGAAGTCGTCGTCGGACGCCCAGCGGTCCAGCACCGCGCCCAGCGACTCTTCCCGCTCGACCAGCGGGCCGACCACGCTGGCCGAGAGGTTGTCGACCAGCGCCCAGGTCCGCGACTCCCGCAGCAATCGCTCCAGCAGGACGATGTCGCCGGCCTGCAGCTGCGCCACTCGCTGTTCCAGCAGTTCGGCGGCAGCGGCACGGCGCTCGTGCACCGGCACGGCCCACAGCAGCTCGGCCAGGTCGATCAACTTGTCGTGGGAGAGCGCCAGCTTGCCGGTCGCCTCCTTCACCACCGCCCGGACGGCGGGCACCGTCACCCCGTAGTGGTCCAGCTCGCTCTTGAGGTAGCGCTGCTCCTGGACGGCCCGCTCCGGGCTGCCGCGTCCTTGCAGCAACTCATCGATCTGCTCGATCAGCGCCGGCACGTTCGTCACGACTCGATCCTGCCACCATTCGGAGTCGCCGGACTGCGGATCAGCCCGCGAAGGTCTCCAGCAGGATCTGGACGAAGGCCTGTTCGTCGGCGTCGAAGGCGACCGCCATGTTCGGCGGCTGCTTGGAGCGTCCGGCCACGTCGATCACGGTCTCGCCGACGGTCACCTCGCCGTGGGTCTCCACGGTCACGTAGAGCTGCTCGGTGGTGATGATGTCGGGCTGGAAGACGGCCGCCACGCAGAGGGCGTCGTGGACGGGCGCCGCGCCGGGCCGGCTCATCGGCTGGCCCTCGTCGTAGCCCCGGATGCGGCGTTCCACGAAGGTCGCGGTCGCCTCGCCGGCCGGGGTGCCCAGGCCTCGCAGCGCGGCGCAGTCCACCAGCGAGACCAGCGCCTTGTGGGTGGCGTCGAGCGGCACCAGGGTCAGGTCGCGCAGCCCGGCGTGGAAGACCACGTGGGCGGCCTCCGGGTCGGCCCAGATGTTGAACTCGGCGCGCGGGGTGAGGTTGCCGGTGCGGTGGGCGCCGCCCATGATGATGGTCCGCGGGATCCACTGCGCCAGCCGCGGCTCCACCCGCAGCGCGGCCGCGATGTTGGTGAGCGGGCCGACCGGGATCAGCACGATCTCCTCGGTGGCCGCCCGGTAGGTCTCGATCAGGAACTCCACGGCGCCGACGTCCTGGATCGTCGAGGTGGCCGGCGGGATGTCGAGGTAGTCGCCGTGGACGTTGGTCGTCCCCGGGTTAGGGGCGCCCCGCGGCACCGGGAAGTCCTCCCGGACCAGCGGCTTGGCCAGCCCGCGGTAGACCGGGACGGGCACGCCGATGTGGTCGAACACCCGCAGCGTGTTCTCGGTGGTG
Organism: uncultured Propionibacteriaceae bacterium; assembly: GCA_964563205.1. Taxonomy (GTDB): domain Bacteria; phylum Actinomycetota; class Actinomycetes; order Propionibacteriales; family Propionibacteriaceae; genus Propionicimonas. The sequence goes on from CAZLWS010000028.1 coordinate 7,928, forward strand.
AAGTCGAGCGAGACGTTGCCGTTGACCGAGCAGGCGCCGATCAGCTCGATCTCGGGATGCAACGCCGCCAGCATCAGGGCGACCGCGTCGTCCGTCCCGGTGTCGACGTCGAGAATCACCTTGGTGGGCATGCGCCCTCACTTTCCTGGAAGGGACCGAACCTGGGCAGTCTAGGCCAACGCCGCGGGTGGCGGCAGGGCCTACCCGCGCACCGTGATCACGTAGGTCAAGTAGACGACGTAGCCCAGCACCAGGGCCGCGCCCTCCCAGCGGGAGAGCCGTTTCCCGGAGAGGAACAGCGGGACGCACAGCAGCGACACGGCCACCATGATCGGCAGGTCGATGTGCAGCAGGTGGGTGTCGATCGGGCCCGAGCCGTTGGCCACCAGCACGGGCACGCCCAGGATGAGGGTCAGATTGAAGACGCTGGAGCCGATCAGGTTGCCGATGGCGATCTCCCGGTCGCCGCGGACGGTCGAGACGATGGTGGTCACCAGCTCTGGCGCGGAGGTGCCGATGGCGACGATGGTGAGCCCGATGAAGGCGTCCGACACCCCGACCGCCCGGGCCAGGCTGACCGCGCCGGTCACCAGCCAGTCGGCGCCCACCACGATCACGACGATGCCCGCGATCAGCACCAGCGTGTACCACCCGGCCGACCAGCGATTGGGACGCGCGGGCAGGTCGGGCTCCTCGACGATCTCCGCCGCCCCGACGAGCCCGACCCCCGGGACCTCCACCGGACGGCCGTTCTCCCGCCGCGTCCACAGCCCGAGCAGCACCGTGTAGACCACCGCGCCCGCCACGAGGGGGATGCCCTCCCACAGCTGCAGCTCGCCGTCCAGACAGAAGACCAGCACCAGGACGGCCGCGATCGCCATGCCCGGCAGGTCGAGCACCAGGGTGCGGCGGCCGAACGGGATGGCGCGGACGGCGGCGCTGAGCCCAAGGATCAACATGATGTTGACGATGTTGGTGCCGGCGATGTTGCCCAGCGCGAGGGATCCGGCATTGCGGTGCATGGCGTCCACGCCCACCGCGAGCTCCGGGGCGCTGGTGCCGATCGACACGATCGTGAGGCCGATGATCATGGGCGGCACGCCCATCCGGGCGGCCAGCAGCGAGCCATAGCGGACGACAAGCTCGGCTCCGGCGATCAAGGCGATCAGGCCTGCGATCAGCCACAGCACAGCGTCCATGGTTCACCGTAGCGGGTGGGCCCGGCGTCCCGCGCGCGGTCACCGGCTGGCGAGAATGTCCCAGCCGATCTTGAGCGCGAAGGCCGAGACCACGACGATGAAGACGACCCGGATGAACCCGGCGCCCCTGGCGACCGCCACCCGGGCGCCCACATAGCCGCCGGCGAGGTTGGCGACGGCGATGATCAGCCCGGCCCGCCACATGACCGCGCCCTGCGGGATGAAGACGACCAGGGCGGCGAGGTTGGTGGCGAAGTTGGCGATCTTGGCCTTGGCGCTGGCCTCCAGGAAGGCGTAGCCCAGCCAGCTGACCAGGGCGAACACCAGGAAGGAGCCGGTCCCGGGCCCCAGTGCGCCGTCGTAGAAGCCGATCGCCGCGCCGATGACGGCGGCCGAGGCGTAGTGGCGGCGTCCGCTGTGGCGCAGCTGCTCGATGCGGCCCAGATCGGGCTTGAAGACGATGTAGCCGCCGACCGCGATCAGCGCGACCAGCACGATCGGGTTGAACGCCGTCCGCGGGATGTGGAAGGCGACCAGGGCGCCCAGCGCCGAGCCGGCGAAGGCGGCCACCGCCAGCGGCGCCGCCGTCCGCAGATCGGGACGCACCCGGCGCAGATAGGTGAGGCTCGACATGGACGTCCCGGCGATGGAGCCGAGCTTGTTGGTGGCCAGCAGTTGGACGGGGGCCGCTCCCGGGAAGGCCAGCATCAGCGCGGGCAGCTGGATCAGCCCGCCGCCGCCCACCACTGCGTCCACCGCGCCCGCCAGGAAGGCCGAGACGACCAGCAGCAGGAGGGCCTCCAGGCCGAGTTCGGGCACCCCGACACCATAACCCTCCCAACTCGGCGCTTTGGCGCCGACCGGGTGCCCGCCGACACAGTCACCTGCGCCGCAACGCCCGATGTTCCCCTCAACCTCCCCGTCATCCCCGCGAAAGCGGGGATCTTCGCGCCGAACGTAGCGATTTTTCGGCTTCCCGTCGGTTTTGCCGAAGAATCGCTACGTTGGACGGCCCGCTGCGGGCTGGATGAGGGCGCGTAGGCTGCTGGGACGTGGCCGGACTCAGAGGGATGCTCGCTGACACCACGCCGCTTCAGACCGCCGCCTTTAGGCGGCTATGGGTCGCCAACATCATCACCGTCATCGGGGCGCAGCTCACCGTCGTGGCGGTTCCCGCGCAGCTGTACGCGATCACCGGTTCCTCAGCCTACGTCGGGCTGGCGGGGCTCTTCGGGCTGGTGCCGCTGATCGTCTTCGGGCTGTGGGGCGGGGCGCTCGCCGACCACTTCGATCGCCGGGTGCTGCTGCTCGTCACCACCGCCGGCCTGATCGTCACCAGCGGCCTGTTCTGGGCGCAGGCGGCGCTGGGGCTGAACAACGTGTGGCTGCTGCTGGGCCTGTTCTCGGTGCAGCAGGCCTTCTTCGCGATCAACCAGCCCACCCGGACGGCGGTGCTGCCGCGGCTGCTGCCCGCGGAGCAGCTGCCCGCCGCGAACGCGCTGAACATGACGGTGATGACCGCCGGCGCGATCGCCGGACCGCTGGTCGGCGGCGCGCTGATACCCGTGATCGGATTCTCCTGGCTTTACCTGGTCGACACCTTCACCCTGCTGGCGACGCTGAGCGCGGTGATTCGGCTGCCGCGCCTGCCGGTCGAGGGGCGCACCGGCTCGCCCGGGCTGAAGTCGATCGTGGAAGGCGTGAAGTACCTGCGCTGGCACGTCGTGGTGCTGGTCGGCCTCGGGCTCGACCTGGTGGCGATGGTCTTCGGCATGCCGCGGGCGCTGTTCCCCGAGCTCGCCCATGCCTCCTTCGGCGAGCCGGCCGAGGGCGGCCTGGTCTACGCGCTGCTGTTCATAGGCATCCCGTTGGGCTCACTACTCGGCGGGGTCTTCTCCGGCTGGTACTCCCGGGTGCGCCGCCAGGGCCTTGCAGTGATCGTGTGCATCGTGATCTGGGGCGTGGCGATCGCCCTGTTCGGGGTGGCCGTCGGCCTGGCGCCGGTCTGGCGAACGCCGATGCTGGTGCTGGCCATTGCCATGCTCGCCCTCGGCGGCGGCGCCGACATGGCCTCGGCCGCCTTCCGGCAGACCATGCTGCTGGCCGCCGTGGACGACACCGTCCGCGGCCGGGTGCAGGGCGTCTTCCTGGTCGTCGTGGTCGGCGGTCCGAGGATCGCCGACGTGCTTCACGGGCTCGCGGCGTCCTGGCTGGGTGCGCCGCTGACCGCCGCCCTGGGCGGCGTCCTGGTCGTGATCGTCACCCTGGCGGTCGCGGGGCCGGTGAAGGCCTTCCGCAACTACACCGTGGACGTTGCCGAGCCTGCCGCGCGGGAGTGAGATCCCCGCCTGCGCGGGGATGACGGAGTTCAGCACGCGGGGATGACGGAGTTCAGCACGCGGGCAATGACGGCGCTCATCTATCCGTCATCCCCGCGAAGGCGGGGATCTCCAACGCAACCGGTCAGCCGAGCGCGGCGCGTACCTTCGCGGCCACCACGGCGCCCTCGGCTCGGCCCTGGGCGCGGGCGTTGACGGCCTTGATCACCAGGCCCATCTGCTTCATGGTCGGGGCCTCGCCGAGCGCGGACGCGGCAGCGGCCACCTCCTCGGCGACGATGGCGTCCAGTTCCGCCTCGGTGAGGGCGGCGGGCAGGTAGGACTGCAGCACGGCGGCCTCGGCCAGCTCCTTCTCGGCCAGCTCGGGACGCTTCCCGTCGGTGTAGGCCTGGGCAGAGTCCTTGCGCTTGGCGACCTCGCGGGTGAGCACCTTGAGCACCTCGTCGTCGCTGAGCTCGCGGGCGACGTCGCCCGCCTTCTCCTCGGTGGTGATCGCCGTCAGCGCCATGATGAGGGTGTTCTTGACCACCTCGTCGCGCGCCTTCCGGGCTTCGTCCCGATCGGCGATCAGCCTGTCCTTCAACTCCGACATCTGTCCTCCTGACAATCGGTGGCCATTCTTCCACGTCACGCATGGGTAGTCTGAGGCCGCATCGTCCGCCAGAAACCAAGGGAAGGAGGCGCGCCATGCCCGCAGGATCCGTCGGGGTCGTAGAGACCCAGCACGTCCGGCTGTTCACCGCCGAGGAGCCCTTGCGAATGATGAGTGGCGTCAGCCTCGGCCCGGTGGACGTCGCCTACGAGACCTACGGCGAGCTCAGCCCGGCCCGGGACAACGCGGTGATGGTCTGCCACGCCCTCACCGGGGACGCCCACGCCGCCGGACTGCACGCCGGCGCCGAGCGTCCGGGCTGGTGGGACAACCTGATCGGCCCGGGCAAGCCGCTGGACACCGACCGCTTCTTCGTGATCAGCGCGAACCTGCTGGGCGGCTGTCAGGGCACCACCGGCCCCTCCTCGATCAACCCGGAGACCGGACGCGTCTTCGGCCTCGACTTCCCGCTCTTCGCCATGGCCGACCTGGTCGAGGTGCACCGGGCGCTGCTGGCGCATCTGGGCGTCGACCGGCTGCTGGCCGCCCTCGGCGGATCGCTGGGCGGCATGCAGGTGCTGCAGTGGGCGCTGACCCACCCCGAGCAGGTCGCGAACGCCCTGGTCATCGCCGCCTCCAGCCGGCTCAACGCGCAGAACATCGCGTTCTCGGCGGTGGCCCGGCGCGCCATCATGACCGACCGGTTCTTCAAGGACGGCCGCTACGCCGAGGAGGGCGTCAGCCCGGCCACCGGCCTGGCGATCGCCCGCATGATGGCTCACATCACCTACCTCTCCGAGGCGGCGCTGGAGGAGAAGTTCGGACGCGAGCCCAACCGGCGCCAGCCGTCCTTAGGCCCCGGGTTCGGCATCGACTTCGCCGTGGAGAGCTACCTCGACCACCAGGGACAGGCCTTCCTGGAGCGGTTCGACGCGCTGAGCTACCTCTACTTGACCCGCGTGATGGACTACTTCAACCCGTTCGCCGACGCCGACGCCCTGGCCAAGGTCGCAGCGAATCCGGTCCAGTGGCTGGTGGTCTCCTTCGAGAGCGACTGGCGGTTCGGCACCGAGCACTCCCGCCGGATCGTCCGCAAGCTGGGCTCGGCCGGGCAGCCGGTCACCTTCCGGGAGATCCCGTCGACCTGGGGGCACGACTCCTTCCTGCTGCCGGTGGAGCGCTACCACGCCACCATCCGGGCCTTCCTGGACCGCGCGCTCGAGGAGGGACTGCGATGACGCTTCGCAAGGATCTCGCCCTGGTGGCGAGCCTGATCCCGGACGGCAGCCGGGTGCTCGACCTCGGCTGCGGGTCGGGCAACCTGCTGTCGCATCTGATGCGGGAGCAGGGGTGCAACGGCACCGGCGTCGAGATCGACCCGGAAAAGGTGCTGGCCGCGATCCGGCTGGGCGTGTCGGTGATCGAGCTGGACATCAACCGGGAGCTGGACGAGTTCTCCGGCGACTCCTTCGACGTGGTGGTGCTGTCGCGCACCCTGCAGACCGTCCGCTACCCGGATCGGGTGCTGCGTCAGATGGCGCGGATCGCCGGACGCGTGATCGTCTCGGTGCCGAACTTCGGCTGGTACCGGCACCGGCTGCGGATGCTGCGCGGCCGGCTGCCGATGGGCAAGGACCTGCCCTACTCCTGGTACGACTCCCCGAACGTGCGCTACACGACCCTGGTCGACCTGCAGCTGTTGTTCGACGAGGTCGGCCTCGAAGTCGAGCGGACGATCCCGCTGGGCGCCACCGGCGACCCGCTGAAGGCAGGGCCGCGGTGGGCGAACCTGTTGGCCTCGACCGGGGTCTACGTGTTGCGTCCGGCGGCAGCCGCCAGGGCCTGAAGCAGCCGGTCGGCGCTGCCGCCCAGGCCGAGGGATTCGGCCAGCGCCGCGAAGGCGGCCGGGTCCGGCGGCGCGGCGGGCAGGGTGAGGTCGAGGGGCGGCAGCGGGACGTCGGTGGCCACCGCCACCACCTCCCGGGCCGGGCCCAGGTAGTCCACGGCCTCGCGCAGCCGGCGGGTGACGGCCGGGGAGAGCTCGCCGCGCTCAGCGGCCGCGACGATGCCCTCCAGGCCGCCGTGGGCTGCGATCAGGGCGGCCGCTGTCTTCTCGCCGATGCCGGCGACGCCCGGCAGCCCGTCGGAGGGGTCGCCGCGCAGCACCGCGAAGTCGACGTAGCCGGCGCCGGTGATGCCGTATTTCGCGGTCAGCCAGGCGTCATCCACCCGCTCGTGCTTGGCCACCCCGCGGGCGCAGTAGAGCACCCGCACGCGGTCGTCGACGAGCTGGAAGAGGTCGCGGTCGCCGGTGACCACCTCCACCGGCCCGGACGCGCGGCCGGCCAGCGTGCCGATCACGTCGTCCGCCTCGTAGCCGTCCGCGCCGACCACCGGCAGACCGGCGGCTGCCAGCGAGTCCAGGATCAGCGGCACCTGCTCGGTCAACGGGTCGGGCACCACTTCGATGTCGCCGGTGGCGACCCGGTGCGCCTTGTAGCTGGGCAGCAGGGCGACTCGCCATTCCGGCCGCCAGGCGTTGTCCCAGCAGCAGGCGAGTTCGGCGGGGGAGTACTGGTCGACGAACCGGGCGATGAAGTCGAGCAGCCCGCGGACGGCGTTGACCGGCCGTCCGTCCGGTGCCCGGATGGTGTCCGGCACCCCGTAGAAGGCCCGGAAGTACAGCGAGGCGGTGTCGAGCAGCATCAGCGACCGTTGCATGGGCTCATCGTGCCATGCGCATAAGCTCTGGCACGTGATTGAGCGGGTGGCCGGGACGCACCTCGGCCTGCGGGCCGGGCTGGCGATCGTGGCCGGCGTCGCCACCGCGCTCGGCTTCGCCCCGTTCGGCTGGTGGCCGCTGCTGTTCCCCGGCGTCGCCGGGCTCTCCCTGGTCGTGCTCGGCGCGTCCCGGCTGCGGCAGGCCCTGCTGCTCGGCTGGTGCTACGGCCTGGGCTACATGGGCCTGGGCCTGAACTGGATGAGCGCCATCTTCATCGAGGCCATGGTCGGGCTGGTGCTGGTCGTCTCGTTGATCTACATCCTGCTGGCCGGGCTGATCTTCGCCCTGCGGCGGCTGCCGCTGTGGCCGGTCGGCGCGGCGGCGGCCTGGGTGGCGGTGGAGGCCCTCATCTCCCGCTGGCCCTTCGACGGCTTCGGCTGGATGCGACTGGGCTACACCATGACCGACGCCCCGCTCTCAGGCCTCTACCCCCTGATCGGCGTGGCCGGCATGACCTTCGTCATCGCCCTGATCGGCCAGGCCCTGCTGTGGCTGACGGACCCCGCGGCCCGCTCCCTCCGCGCTGTCCCTCGCCTTGCCGACCCGGCTTCCCGCTCCGCCGACCCCGCCTCTCCCTCCGTCATCCCGGCGAAGGCCGGGATCTCCCGTCCCGCCTCGGCGCGCAAGCGCCTGCTCACGTCTCTGGCCGGCCTGCTGATCATCGCCCTGGGCTCCGGCGCGGGCGCGCTCATCCCGCCAGGCGCCCCCACTGGCGAGACCACCTCGGTCGGCTGGGTGCAGGGCGGCGCCCCCGGCGGCGGGGTGTACGGCATCGGTCCGCCGCGCACCACCACGACCAACCACCTCGCCGAGACGAAGGCCCTCTTCGAGCGAGTCGCGGCGGACGCCGAACCGGCCCCCGACTTCGTGATCTGGCCGGAGAACGGCACCGACCTCGACCCGCACTACGACGCCGAGACCGCCGCGATGGTCAGCGAGGCGCTGCGAGTCGCCGGGGTGCCCATCCTGGTGGGCACCATCCTCAGCGGCCCCGGTGCGGACGAACGCCAGACCGCCTCGCTGTGGCTCGACCCCGTCCAAGGCGAACTCGAGCGCTACATCAAGCGCGGCATCGTCCCGTTCGGCGAGTTCGTGCCGTTCCGCGACATCCTGCTGCCGCTGATCCCGCAGCTGCGTTACGTCGGCGCCCAGTCCATCCCCGGCTCCGAGCCGGGCGTCATCACGGCGCGGACGGCGACCAGCGAGTTCCCGCTCGGCGTCCTGATCTGCTACGACGTGTCCTTCGACCACATCGTCTATGACACCGTCCGCCACGGCGGCCAGGCGCTGGTTGTGCAGAGCAGCAACGCCATGTACCAGGGCACCGGGCAGATCGACCAGCAGTTCGCCATCACCCGGGCGCGAGCAGCCGAACTGCGCCGCGAGGTGCTCGTGGTGACCACCAGCGGAGTCTCCGGGCTGATCCGTGCCGACGGCAGCGTGGACTTCTCGGTGAGCGAGCACGGCGCGGCCTCCGGGGTGGTCGAGCTGCCGCTGCGCGGGGGGGTGACGCCGGCGGTCGCCGTGGCGCCGATCCTGGAGCTCGCGGGCGTTCTGCTGGCCCTGGCGCTGGCCGGCTGGGGAGCGTTCACCGGCAGGCGGCGGTTCCGCAGCGGTTGATGCCGGCTGGCACAATGGAGTGCCCAATGAGCTTTGACGATGGAGCCCCCGTGTCGCTCGACCGCGTGCTGGTCATCATTCCGACGTACAACGAAGCGGAGAACATCGGCCCGATCACCGCACGGCTCCGCGCCGCGGCGCCGGCTGCCGACATCCTGGTGGTCGACGACAACTCTCCCGACGGCACCGGCGACCTCGCTGACGAGCTGGCCGCCGCCGACTCGCAGGTGCACGTGCTGCATCGCAAGGTGAAGGACGGCCTGGGCGGCGCCTATCTGGCCGGTTTCGCGCGGGGCCTGGACGAGGGCTACGACGTGCTCGTCGAGCACGACGCGGATGGCTCCCACCGCCCCGAGGACGTCCCGCGGCTGCTGGCCCGGCTGAAGAGCGCCGACGTCGTCAAGGGCTCCCGCTGGGTGCCGGGCGGCAAGGTGGTGAACTGGCCGAAGTCGCGCGAACTGCTCTCCCGCGGCGGCAACCTGTGGGTGCGGCTGTGGCTGGGCATTCCAGTGAAGGACGCCACCGGCGGCTTCGCCGCCTGGCGCGCCGACACCCTGCGCGGCATGGACCTGGACGGCGTCGAGGCCCACGGCTACGGCTTCCAGGTCGACCTGGCCTGGCGGGCCGTCCGCAACGGGTTCACGGTCGCCGAGGTGCCGATCGAGTTCGCCGACCGCCAGTTCGGCGACTCCAAGATGAGCCAGCGGATCGTGATCGAGGCCATGCTGCTCACCACCCGGTGGGGGATCGCGCACCGGCTCGGCCAGCTGAAGTCGCTGGTGACGGGAGGGCGGTCGCGATGACCTCGTCCCAGCCTCAGCCGCAGCGGACCCGGCGTCTGCTGGGCTGGCTGCTGATCGCCGCCTTCATCGCGATCCCGATCGCCGAGGTGTGGGTGGTCACCAGCATCGGGGGCCTGCTCGGGCTGTGGCCCACCCTCGCCCTGCTGGTGGTCAGCGCTGTGGTGGGCGCCTGGTTGACCCGCCGCGAAGGCGCCAAGGCGTGGAACTCGCTGGTGAACGCCTTCGGCACCGGCCAACTGCCGACCGGACGCCTCGCCGACGCCGCGCTCGTGCTGGTCGGCGGCATCCTGCTGATGCTCCCCGGCTTCCTCACCGACCTGCTCGGCCTGGTGATGATCCTGCCCTTCACCCGTCCGCTGATCCGCCGGTTCCTCGCCTTCCTGCTGGCCCGGAGAGTCGCGGCCACCGGCGGCGCCGGCATGGTGATCATCCGAGGCGAGACCGTGGCGTCCCCGCCGTCCGACCCCACCGTCATCCGCGGCGAGATCGAGAACTAGCTACAGCTACACCGTCGGGTCGTTGCGGATCTCTTCCAGGCGCTCGGCGAGCAACTCTTCCAGCTCCTCGATGGAGCGGCGCTCCCGCAGCATGTCCCAGTGGGTGCGGGGCGGTTTGGTGGCCTTCACCTCGGGCTCGACGCCGTCGCTGCGCCGGGAGGGCTCACCGCACTTGGGGCACTCCCACTCGGTGGGAAGCTCCGCCTCGGCGGCGAACACCACCTCGAAATGGTGGTCGTTGGGGCAGTCGAAGCCGACCTCCAGCCGGGGAGCAAGCTCGACGCCCTGACCGTCGGCGTAGCTCTTCGATCCGAGGCCTGAGCCCCGCAGTGCGCGATCTGCCATGGTCTGCTCCTAGCTGGTGAGAACACCCCCAACCGTAGTCCTGCGGATCAACCGCCGTCACTGCTTGGCGGGCCGGACGTACTTGGGCAGCCTCACCAGCAGCAGGAACACCAGCCCGGCGGCCAGCACGATCGTGATGCCGAGAATCCCCCAGTAGGTGGCGCCGCCGATCGCGATGAAGAGGGTCCACAGCGCGGGGGAGAGGAAGCTCACGACGCGTCCCGTGGTGGCGTAGAGGCCGAAGATCTCGCCCTGCATCCCGGCCGGGGTCACCCGGGCCAGCAGGGACCGGCTGGCCGCCTGCGCCGGCCCGACCGCTGCGGAGAGGATCATGCCGCCGATCCAGAAGATCAGCTTTCCGCCGTCGCGGAAGGCGAAGACGAACAGGCAGCTCCCCACCAGCAGGCACAGCGCGGTGACGATCACCGTTCGCGGGCCGAACCGGTCGTCCAGCCGTCCGGCGAGGATGGTGGAGAGCCCGGCGACCAGGTTCAGCGCGATGCCGAAGATCATCACCTCGGTGGCCGAGAATCCGAACGACACCGCGGCCAGCACGCCGCCGAAGGCGAACACCCCGGCCAGCCCGTCGCGGTAGACCGCGCTGGCGATCAGGAACCAGAAGGTCGAGCGGTGGTTGCGGAACAGCGCCGCGACGTCGCCCAGCAGCACGCGATAGCTGGCCAGGAAGCCGACCTTGTCACGGTCGCCGCGGGGCGCCGACTCCGGCACGTTGCGGAAGATCGGGATGCTGAACACCACCGTCCACACCGCGCAGCCGACCGCGATCAGCCGGTAGGCCATGCCGTTGGAGGTGTCCATGCCGAACCATTTCAGCTGGGTGAGCACGACCACCACGACCAGCGCCAGGATGCCGCCGATGTAGCCCAGGCCCCAGCCCAGCCCGCTGACCTTGCCGACGGTGTGCCGATCCGAGACCTGCACCAGCATGGCGTTGTAGTTCACCCCGGCGATCTCGGAGACCACCGCGCCGACCGCCAGGGTGACCGCGCCGAACCAGAAGTAGGCGGGGTCGGCCTGGACGAAGAAGAGCGCGAACTGGATGAGCGCCAGCGCCGCCGTGGCAATCAGCAGGCCGCGCTTCTTGTAGCCGGCGGTGTCGGCGCGCTGGCCGAGCACCGGGGCGAGCAGGAAGATGGCCACGCCGGCCAGGGTGGTGGCCAGCCCGTAGTTGGCCGACAGGCCGGCCAGCGCCTGTTCGAGCAGGGGATCGCCCTCCGGCAGGGCCGCGACGTCCGCCGGCAGCAGGTTCGCGGAGATCAGGAACAGCGGCGCCCAGACGAAGGTGAGGATGACCGAGTTGAACGGCTGGGTGGCCCAATCCCACAGCGCCCAGGAGTAGACCTGGCGCCGGGTGGCCGGGGCCTCCGGCCGCGAGTCCGACTGTGCCATCGCTACTCCTTCCACAAACCCCGTTGTTCCAGGACGGCGCGCAGCACGTCCGGTTGATCGGTGACGATACCGTCCACGCCCAGCTCCAGCAGGGCGTCCATGGCCGGCGGGTCGTTGACCGTCCAGACATGGACGCGAATGCCGTTGCGGTGAGCGGTCCGCACGAACCGCCTGGTGACCAGCCGCAGCCGCCCGCCCAAGAAGCGTTCCGGAACCTGCGCCGCCTGGCCGCGGAGGCACCGGGTGAGCAGCGGGAGGCCGAGCCACAGCAGCGCCACCGCCGTCTTGCTGAGCCCGGTGGCGACCTCGGGGGCGAGGCGACGAAAGGCGCCGATCCGCTCCGGGGCGAAGGAGCTGACGCACACCCGTCGCTGGGCGCCGCGCTCGGCCAGCAGCGCCGCGAGCGGAGCGGTGGCGCCGGGCGCCTTGAGGTCGATGTTGAAGAAGGCGTCCGGGAAGGCGTCCAGCAGATCAGCCAGCAGCGGGATCGGATGGGCGCCGTCCATCCGGACGCCGGCCAGCTCCGCCGCGGTGTGCTCGGCGATCAGGCCGTGGCCGTCCGTCACGCGCTCCAGGGATTCGTCGTGGAAGGCGACCAGCACGCCGTCGGCGGTGACGTGGACGTCGGTTTCCAGGTATCGGCACCCGGCCGCGACCGCGCGCTCGAAGGCCGCCAGCGAGTTCTCTCCCACCCCCGGCCAGAGCCCGCCCCGGTGCGCGAAGGCCTGGAATCGGGTCGCGAAGTAGGGATGCCCCTTCGCGCGGTCCCGTCGAGGTGAGATCACCGATGAACTGTAAGGCCTGAGCCTCACAATGTGCGGGTGACCACGATTCTCTCGATCCAGTCCTCGGTGGCCTACGGGCATGTCGGCAACAGCGCGGCGACCTTCCCGCTCATGCGGCTGGGAGTCGAGGTGTGGCCGGTGCTCACCGTCCACTTCTCCAACCACACCGGCTACGGGGCCTGGCGCGGGCCGCTGCTGGACGCCGCCGACGTCGGCGAGGTGATCACGGGCATCGACGAGCGCGGGGTGCTCGGCGACGTGGACGCCGTCCTCTCCGGCTACCAGGGCGCCGAGGCGGTGGGGGCCGAGATCCTGAAGGCGGTGGCGCTGGTCAAGGAGCGCAACCCGCAGGCGGTCTACTGCTGCGACCCGGTGATGGGCGACGTCGGACGCGGGTTCTACGTCCGTCCGGGCATCCCGGAGTTCATGCGCGACCAGGTGATCCCGGCCGCCCAGATCGTCACCCCGAACCAGTTCGAGCTCGACTTCCTGACCGGACGCGAGACCCGCACCCTCACCGAGGTGCTGGACGCCGCCCACGCGCTGCGCGCCACCGGCCCCGAGGTCGTCCTGGTGACCAGCGTGGTCGCCGACGGCGTCGACCCGGAGACCCTCACCATGCTGGCCGTCACCGGAGAAGGGGCCTGGCAGGTCGTCACCCCGCGGCTGGAGCGGACGTTCACGGGCTCCGGCGACATCACCGCCGCACTCTTCCTTGCCCACTGGCTCACGTCCGGCGGCGACGCCGCGACTGCGCTGGGCAAGACCGCGGCCGCGGTCTACTCGGTGCTGAAGCGCACAACCGAACTCGGCTCCTCCGAGCTGTCCCTGGTGGCCGCCCAGGCCGAGATCGTCGCCCCGTCCCACAGCTTCGAGGTCACGGCTCTGTCCTGACCGACAACGTGCTCACAGCCGCCCCACAAGGTGGCTGCCGATACTCGACCCATGAAGCCATCCCGCATCCGCACCCGGGTCGCCGCCGGCGCCACCGCCCTGCTCCTCCTGCTGGGCGGCTGCGCCACCACGACCACCACGACCGAACCGTCCGCCGAGACCAGCACTTCCGCCGCCACAGCCGCGGTGTTCGACTCCAGCACCGTCCACACCATCTCGGTGCAAGTGGACGAGGCGACGCTGACGGAGATGATCCAGACCTACCTCGACACCGGGGCGAAGGACTGGTTCAAGGCCACGGTGACCATCGACGGCCAGACCTTCGAGGAGGTCGGCATCAAGCTGAAGGGCAACTCCTCGCTGCGCGGCATCACCCTGGACACCCCCGCCCAGGAGCTTCCGCTGCGGATCCGGCTCGACAAGTACGTCGAGGGTCAGTCGATCGACGGCTACAGCGACTTCACCGTCCGGTCGAACAACAGCGAGACCGCGCTGAACGAGGCGGTGTCGCTCAGCCTGCTGAGCGAGGCGGGCTTGGCCTCGGAGCAGGCGATCTCCGTCCGCTTCTCGGTCAACGGCGGCGACGAGCAGCTGCGCCTGGTCGTGCAGAACCTGGACGACACCTGGGTGACCCAGAACTTCCCGGACGCCGGCGCCGACAGCGTGCTGTACAAGTCCGAGGCCGAGGGCGACTGGTCCTGGCGCGGCGAGGACGGCGACTACACCGCCTCCTTCGACATCGAGGCCGGCGCGGACGACTACGCCCCGCTGATCACGCTGCTCGACCTGCTGAACAACGGCGCCGAGGCGGAGATCGCCGAGCAGCTGCCCGCCATGGTCGACTTGGACTCGTTCGCCAGCTATCTGGCCTTCCAGGAACTGGTCGACAACTTCGACGACATCGACGGCCCGGGCAACAACTCCTACCTGTTCTGGGATTCGGCCACCCAGAAGTTCACCGTCGTGGCTTGGGACCACAACCTCACCTTCGGGGTGCAGAACGGCCGGGGCGGCGGGATGCCCGGAGGCGGACGCGGCGAGCCCGGCGGCACCATGCCGACCGGCGCCCCGCCCAGCGGGTTCGAGCCGCCGGCCGACGGCGAGCTGCCGGAAGGCGGCCCCGGCGGCGGCCAGTTCCCCGGTGAGGGCGGCGGCCGTCCTGGGATGAGCCGCTCCAACCCGCTGGTCGAGGCTTTCAAGGCCAACTCCGAGTGGTCGGCGACCTACGACGCCGCGCTGGTCGACCTGAAGGCGAAGCTGTTCACCTCTGGCCTGCTGGCCGAGACCGTGGACGCCTGGCAGGCCGCCCTGACCGCGGGCGCGTCCGACCTGGTCAACGCCGAGACCATCGCCTCCGAAGCGGACGCCATCCGCGCCTACGCCACCAAGTGAGGCTCAGTCCTTGAAGACCTCGATGCGGGCGCCCAGGGCGTTGAGCCGGTTGGGCAGATCCTCGTAGCCGCGGTTGATCACGTAGACGTCGCGCAGCACCGAGGTTCCCCGGGCGGCCAGCGCCGCCAGCAGCAGGCAGACCGCCGGACGCAGCGCCTGCGGGCAGACCAGCTCCTGGCCGCGCCAGCGGGTGGGGCCGGTCACCACGATCCGGTGCGGGTCGAGCAGCTGGACATCGGCGCCGAGCTTGGTGAGGTCGACCAAGTGGATGGCCCGGTTCTCGTAGACCCAGTCGTGAATCAGGGTGCGGCCCTCGGCGGCGGCGGCGATTACCGCGAAGAACGGCAGGTTGTCGATGTTCAGGCCCGGGAACGGCATCGCGTGGATCTTGTCCGCCGCGGCATGCAGGTCGGAGGGCCGCACGGTGAGGTCGGCCAGCCGGGTGCGTCCGTTCTCGGCGAAGTACTCCGGCGTGAGCTGGTACCGCAGCCCCATCTCGGCCAGGATCGCCAGCTCGATGTCCAGGAACTCGATCGGCACCCGGGTGATGGTCAGCTCGCTGCGGGTGACGATGGCGGCGGTGAGCAGGCTCATCGCCTCGATCGGATCCTCCGAGGGGGCGAAGGTGATGTCGGCCTCGATCCGCTCCCGGCCCCTCACCTGCAGGGTGGTGGTGCCGATGCCGTCGATCTCGACGCCGAGCTCCTGCAGGAAGAAGCACAGATCCTGCACCATGTAGTTGGCGCTGGCGTTGCGGATCACCGTCGTCCCGGGGAACTCGGCGGCCGCCATGAGCACGTTCTCGGTGACCGTGTCGCCCCGCTCGATCAGGGTGATCGAGCGATGGTCGCCGGTCGGCTCGTCCACCCGGGCGCGGTAGAAGCCCTGGGTGGCGTGCACCTCGAGCCCGAAGTGCCGCAGCGCGTGCAGGTGCGGCGTGATCGTCCGGATGCCGAGGTTGCAGCCGCCGGCGTAGGGCAGGTCGAAGCGCGGCTCCTCGTGCAGCAGCGGGCCTAGGAACATGATGATCGAGCGGGTGCGGCGGGCGGCCGCCGCGTCCATCCCCGCGAGGTTCAGCTCCGCCGGGCGGATCAGCTCCAGCTCGGTGCGGTCGGCCGACCAGTGGGCGGAGACGCCGATGCTGGTGAGCACCTCGACCAGGCGGTTGACCTCCTCGATCTGGGCGATCCCGCGCAGCACCGTCCGGCCGTGGTTGAGCAGGGCGGCGCACATCAGCGCCACCGCCGCGTTCTTGGACGAGCGCACCGCGATCGAGCCGCTCAGCTTGGTCTGGCCTTCGATCCGCAGGTGGGTGGGCCCGCTCGGCCCCGCCGTGAGGAGCGGGCTCTCCAGCGCGTGGGCGATCCGGTTGATCATCTCGATGCTGAGATTCTGGCCGCCGGATTCGATCCGGTGGATTGCGCTCTGGCTGGTGCCGAGCTCGGTGGCCAGCTGTTGCTGGGTGAGTCCGCGCTGCTTGCGGGCGTCCCGGATCAGGGTGCCGATGCTGCTGGGTAGAAGAAGGTCTGCCACCCTGCGAGGGTATCTCATATGAGAGATGAGCACAGCCGTGAGGTTGCCGGAGTTCTGCTCGGTGCGTGGCCGGGGGAGGACGCGACCGGGCAGCAGGCAATAGGGTGTGCCCCATGACCTCACACTTCGACGTTGTCGTGCTCGGCGCAGGCCCCGGTGGCTACGTGGCGGCGATCCGGGCGGCCCAGCTGGGGCAGTCGGTTGCCATCATCGAAAAGCAATGGTGGGGCGGTGTCTGCCTCAACGTTGGCTGTATCCCGACCAAGGCGCTGCTGCGCAACGCCGAGTTGGCTCACGTGTTCACCTCGGAGGCCGACCTCTTCGGCATCGAGGGCGAGGTGACCTTCAACTTCGGCAAGGCGTTCTCGCGCAGCCGCGACGTGTCGGGGCGGATGGTCAAGGGCGTCCACTTCCTGATGCGGAAGAACAAGATCAAGGAGATCGACGGCTGGGGCAGCTTCGTCGACGCCAAGACCATCGAGGTCACCGCCGACGACGGCTCCAAGCAGACCGTCACCTTCGGCAGCTGCATCATCGCGGTCGGCGCGACCACCAAGCTGCTGCCGGGCACCGCGGTCTCAGACCGCGTGTTCACCTACGAGCAGCAGATCCTCTCCGACAAGGTCCCCGCCTCGATCGTGATCTGCGGGGCCGGCGCGATCGGCACCGAGTTCGCCTACGTGCTGGCCAACTACGGCGCCAAGGTCACCATCGTTGAGTACCTCGACCGGATGGTCCCCAACGAGGATCCCGAGGTCTCGGCCGAGCTCGCCAAGGCCTACAAGAAGATGGGCATCGAGGTCTTCCCCGGCACCAAGGTCGAGAAGATCGAAGAGGACGCGAACGGCGTCCGGGTCACGGTCAGCCCCGCCGCCGGCGGCGAATCCCGCGTGATCGAGGCCGAGCAGGTGCTGCAGTCACTGGGCTTCGCCCCGCGCGTCACCGGCTACGGCCTGGAGAACACCGGGGTCGCCCTCACCGACCGCGGCGCCATCGCGATCGACGACTTCATGCGCACCAACGTGCCGAACATCCACGCCATCGGCGACGTCACCATGAAGCTGATGCTCGCCCACGTGGCCGAGGCCCAGGGCGTCGTGGCCGCCGAGACCATCGCGGGCGCCGAGACCATGCCGGTCAACTACGACATGGTGCCGCGGGCCACCTACTGCCAGCCGCAGATCGGCTCCTTCGGCTACACCGAGGAGCAGGCGAAGGCCAAGGGCTACGACGTCAAGGTGTCGAAGTTCCCGTTCTCCGCCAACGGCAAGGCGCACGGCCTGGGCGACGCCACCGGCTTCGTGAAGCTGGTCGCCGACGCCCGCTACAACGAGATCCTCGGCGCCCACATGATCGGCCCGGACGTCTCGGAGTTGCTGCCCGAGCTGACCCTGGCCCAGCAGTGGGACCTGACCGCCGACGAGGTCGCCCGCAACATCCACGCCCACCCGAGCCTCTCCGAAGC
>CAZLWS010000029.1:0-4017 GCA_964563205.1 uncultured Propionibacteriaceae bacterium
GCTGGCTGTTGCCGCGCAACTCCTGGTAGATCTCCAGCAGCCGGCCGAGGTTCACGTCGTCGAGGGCGGCCTCGACCTCGTCGAGGATGTAGAACGGGCTGGGCCGGGCCTTGAAGAGGGCGACCAGGAAGGCGACGGCGACGAGCGAGCGTTCGCCGCCGGAGAGCAGCGACAGCCGCTTCACCTTCTTGCCGGCGGGACGGGCTTCGACCTCGACGCCGGTGGTGAGCCATTGGCCGGGCTCGGTGAGCACCAGGCGTCCCTCGCCGCCGGGGAAGAGCCGGTTGAAGGAGTCGGCGAAAGCCACCTCTACATCTGCATAGGCTTCGGCGAAGACCCGCTGGACGCGGGCGTCCACCTCGTCGATGATGCCGGCCAGGTCGGCGCGGGTCTTGCGCAGATCCTCCAGCTGCTCGGCGAGGAAGCCGTGCCGCTGCTGCAGGGCGTCGAACTCCTCCAGCGCCAGCGGGTTCACCTTGCCGAGCACGTTGAGGTCGCGTTCGGCGCGGCGCAGCCGCTTCTCCTGCTCGGCGCGGACGTACGGCACCGGGTCGGGACGGGGGTCGTCGGGGCCGAGCGGGTTGCCGTCGGCGTCGGTGAGCACCTCGACCGGCTGGTCGGGGCCGTACTCCGCGAGCAGGGCCTCGGCTTCCAGTCCGAGCTCGGCCAGCGCCTTCTCGGCCAGCGCGTCCACCTTCATCTGCTGCTGGGCGCGGGCCAGTTCGTCGCGGTGGGCGGTGTCGACCAGCTGCTCGAACTGCCGGGCGAGCTCGCGGCCGCGGGTGCGGGCGGCGGAGAGCTCGGCTTCGGCCTCGTTGCGCCGAGTCTGCGCGGCCTCGCGAAGCGCTCCGGCTTTCGTCAGCGATGCGGCGATCCGCTGCTCCAGCCAGCCGGCGGCCTGCTGGACGGCGGCCGCGACCGTGGCCTCGCGGCGCAGCTGCTCGCGGCGGGCGGCGGCCCGCTCGCGGGCTTCGCGCTCGGCCTGAGCCGAGCGTGTGAGGCTGTCGGCCCGTCCGGCCAGGGCGCGGGCGCGTTCCTCGACGGTGCGCAGCGCGAGTCGCGCCTCCATCTCGGCGGCGGCGGCGGCCCGGGTGGCGTCGCTGGCGCGGTCCCGCTCGGCCGGGTCGGCTTCGCTGGTCGTGGTCTCCTCGCTGGCCAGGGTGAGTCGCTCCTCCAGCCCGGCCAGGGCGGCGGTGGCCTGGTCGCGGACCTCCTGGGCGCGGACGATCGCCGCCTCCAGCCGGCCGTGCTCGGCGGCGGCGGCGCGGATGGCCTGGCTGAAGTCGGCGGCCTCTTCGGCCAGGCCGGCGTGGGCGGCGTCCGACTCGTGCAGCCTGGCGAGGGCGGCCTCGGCGGCCTCGGTGGCGGCGTCCAGTTCCGCCTGCTTGGCGGCGACCGCGAACCGGAGCCGTTCCGACTCGGACTGGGCCTGGGCCAGCTGGGTGACGGCCTCGTCGACGGCGGCCTGCACCTCGATCAGCGAGGGCTGCGACTGCGAGCCGCCGGCGGCGAACCAGGAGCTGAGCAGGTCGCCCTCGCAGGTCACCGCGGTGACGTCCGGCAGGTCGGCGACCAGGGAGGCCGCGGCGTCCAGGTCGGGCACGACCGCGACCTTGAACAGCAGCCGGTCGACGGCGCCGCGCAGTTCCGGCCCGCAGTCGAGCAGGTCCCGGGCGTAGCGGAGGTCGCCGGGCAGCTCCGGCCAGTCCCCCGGCTCGACCGAGCCGGGGCCGCCGAGCAGCAGCCCGGCCCGTCCCAGGTCGGCCGACTTCAGGTGCGCGAAGGCGTCCACGGCGGCGTCCACTCCGGTGACCGCGACCGCGTCGGCCGCGGATCCGAGGGCGGCCGCGATCGCCACCTCGGCGCCGGGATGGACGGAGATCAGCGCGGCGACGCTGCCCAGCAGGCCGGTCAGCTGTTCGTCGGCCGCCAGCAGGGCGGCCGAGCCGTCCCGGCGCTCCAGGCCGAGCTTCAGCGCCTCGACCCGGGCGGCGAGCGCCCCGCGCGCGGCGGTGGCCGCGGTCTCGGCGGCGCGCAGGCCGTCCGCCTCGGCGCGCAACCGCTCCACCTCGGCTTCCGCCGTCTCGTAGGCGGCGTCCAGCCCGGCCTCGCCCGCGCTCAGCGAGGCCAGCCTGGTCTCCAGCGCGGCGAAGTCGTGGCGGGCGACGGCGGCGCGCTTGGCCGCCTCGTCGCGAGCCTCGTTGAGCCGTCCGATCTCGGCGACGGCGGACTCAGCCCGGCCGCGCAGCGTGTTCACCTCGCCGGCGAGCCGGGCCAGGCCTTCGCGCCGGTCGGCGATCGCGCGCTGGTGGGCCTGGTACTGCCGTTCGGCGGCGGTGTAGGCGGCCTCGGCGGCCTCCCGTTCGGCGGTGGCCCCGGCCAGGGCCTCGGCCTTGACCTCGATCTCGGCGCGCAGCGCGGCTTCGGCCTCGCGCACCGCGGCAGCCTCGCGCTCGATCGCCTCCGGGTCGCGTCCGGGACGCTCGGCGTCGCCCATCGACTCCGCCGACCGCAGCCGCTCGGCCGCGATGGCGGCGGTGGAGGTCGCCTTCTCGGCCAGCGCGGCCAGGGCGTACCAGGTTTCCTGAGCCTTGGTCAGCTCGGGCGCCGACTCCCGGGAGGCCTGTTCGGCGGCCTGCTCGGCCTGCCGGGCCTGCTCGAGCGCCGCCTCCACCTGCTGGCGGCGGGCCTTGAGGTTCTGTTCGGCCTCGGTGTCGCTGGCCAGTGAGGTCGCCGCGGTCAGGTAGTCGTCGGCGATCAGGCGGGCCTTGGCGTCGCGCAGCTCGGTCTGGATGACAGCAGCCTTGCGGGCGACCTCGGCTTGGCGTCCGAGCGGCTTGAGCTGACGGCGGAGTTCGTTCAGCAGGTCGGTGAGCCGGGCCAGGTTCGCGCCGGTCGCCTCGAGCTTGCGCTCGGCCTTCTCCTTGCGCTTGCGGTGCTTCAGGACGCCCGCCGCCTCTTCGATGAAGCCGCGCCGGGTCTCCGGGGTGGCGTTCAGGATGCTGTCGAGCTGGCCCTGGCCGACCACCACGTGCATTTCGCGGCCGATGCCGGAGTCGGCCAGCAACTCCTGGACGTCCAGCAGCCGGGCGGTGGCGCCGTTGATCGCGTACTCCGAGCCTCCGGAGCGGAACATCGTCCGGGAGATGGTGACTTCGGTGTAGTCGATCGGCAAGGCGCCGTCGGTGTTGTCGATGGTGAGCAGCACCTCGGCGCGTCCCAGCGGCGCCCGTCCGGAGGTTCCGGCGAAGATGACGTCCTCCATCTTCCCGCCGCGCAGCGTCTTGGCGCCCTGCTCGCCCATCACCCAGCTGAGCGCGTCCACCACGTTCGACTTGCCGGAGCCGTTGGGGCCTACCACGCAGGTGATGCCCGGCTCGAACCGCAGCGTGGTGGTGGACGCGAACGACTTGAAGCCGCGCAGCGTCAGGCTCTTGAGGTGCATCAGCCCACCTCGACCCGGTGGCGTCGCACGGCCCGGAAGGTCCACAGCTTGTTGAGCACGAAGTTGATCGGGGTGACGCAGGCGATGGTGATCAGGTTCGCCCAATAGAGCTTGGTGCGGAAGCCGGTGGAGTTGTCGAAGACGTCGCTGGGCAGCCCGATCGGCGAATGCGGGTGCATCAGCGCGGTGATCAGCAGCAGGCCGACCATCTGACCGGCCAGCCCGACCGCCAGGAACGGCCAGTACTCCTTCCACACCCCGGTGCGGCCGGCGCTGCGGAAGGTCCAGTGCCGGTTGAGCAGGAAGTTGGAGAGGTTGGCCACCAGAAACGCGATCATCACGTAGACGTGGTAGTTGCGGACGTTGAACTCGGTGAGCGGCAGAGGAAACACCACGTCGTTGTTGTGCTTCCCGAACCAGTCCCGGGCGATCACGTTGGTGATCACCAGCGCCACCTGGTTCACGAGAACGCCGACGCCGCCGACCAACCCGAACCGCACGAACTGCAACAGGCTGTGCCGGTGGCGTTGATACAGGTCGCTCAGGCTCACAGTGGGTTCACTCTACCGGTC
>CAZLWS010000029.1:4117-24921 GCA_964563205.1 uncultured Propionibacteriaceae bacterium
TGGACGCCCGACGGAAAGCAGATCATCGCCTCGCTGGGCATTGTGGACGCCACCCAAGTCGTCGACGTGAAGATCGGCTGGGTCGACCCGGGTCACGCGGGGGCGGCCGAATAAGGAAGCGCGTGACCTCTGTCTCGAATCAGTGGTCATAGAGGCATGCCGCTCTGGGGCCAGCAAGCTCATCATCGAACGTGATGACTCCCTGGTCACAGCTGATCGAAGCCTTATCGCTACCGTCCTCAGGGCTGAGCTCTCACCTGAGATCGAGTACGTCCATGCACTGCCCTATGAACACCCGCTGCTGTGGGTCAGCGACGCAGTCGCCTGGTGCCACTCCAGCGGCGGCGACTGGGTTCGACGAACTGCACCCCTCGTCGAGGGACGACTCATTCGACTGTAGAAATGCGTGAACCTGGCCCGTCGTACCGTCCGGAAGACTGCCAGGTTCCTAGGGCTACTGCCCGCCGCTCCTCAAGTGTAGATGACGGAGCGCGAAGCCGCTACGCATGTGGCTGTCGATCAGGTCCGCGCCAGGGTCTGCTGCAGCACGGCCGTGGCCTGCTTCGAGTATCCAACCAGCACGCAGCGCTTGATCTGTGTGCTGGCAGCGCGGAGTGTGTCGACCGCCACCCGTGCGGCGTCATCCAATGGCCAGCCGTAGGCACCCGCCGAGACCAGCGGGAAGGCGATCGACTGCACCCCGAGTTCGTCAGCCACCGCCAGGGCTTTGGCGTAGCAAGACTCGAGTTGGGAGCGCGTCCCGCGGCCGTGGATCGGGCCCACGACGTGAATCACCCAGCGGGCCGACAGCCGGCCTGCTGTCGTCCACCCGGCTTCGCCGGTGGGCAGACCGTTGGGGAACCTGCGAATGCAGTCGGCCAGGATGTCAGGACCGCCGGCTGCGTGGATGGCGCCGTCCACCCCACCACCCCCGCGCATGCCCGAGTTGGCAGCGTTCACCACCGCGTCGACAGCTTGCTGGGCAATGTCGCCCCTGACCACCTCGATCTTCACAGAGTCAGTTTGCCAGCGCCGCCGCCACCGTCACCGATGCTCCTTGCTGAATCGAGCCATCAGTCGTTGGCACCGCGGGCAGAAGTGGGAGGAGCGGTTGGCGAAGGCGACGCGGCGGATCGGGGCGGCGCAGCGGGGACATGCCTCACCCTCGCGGCCGTAGGCGTTGAGGGAGCGGGAGAAGTAGCCGGAGGAGCCGTTCACGTTGACGTAGAGCTTGTCGAAGGAGGTTCCGCCCTGGGCGAGCGCCTCGGCCATCACGTCGCGGGCGGCGGCCAGGAGGTGGCGGATGCGACGCTCGCCCAGGTGGTCGGCGGGGGTCTCGGGGTGGACGCGCGCCTGCCACAGGGCTTCGTCGGCGTAGATGTTGCCGATCCCGGAAACGACCGTCTGGTCAAGCAGGACGCGCTTGATGGCGCTGTGGCGGCCCCTGATCGAGCGGGCCAGCGCGAGCAGGTCGAGACCGGGTTCGAACAGGTCGGGGGCGATGTGGGCCAGGTCGGACGGCAGCTCCGCGCCGCCCCGGGAGAGCCACAGGCCGCCGAAGGTGCGCTGGTCGACGAAGCGCAGCTGCGGGCCGCCGTCGGCGAAGCCGAGCACCACGTGGGTGTGCGGCAACAGCGGCGCGGCGGCGTCGTCCAGCCGGAACTGGCCGCTCATGCCGAGATGGGCGACCAGCGCGTCACCGTCGGTGAAGGGCAGCCACAGGAACTTCCCGCGGCGGCGGGGGACGCCGAAGGCGCGACCGGGAAGCTGGGCTTCGAAGTCAGCAGGGCCAGCGAGATGGCGGCGCACCGAGCGAGGGTTCGCCACGCGCGCCGAGGCGACGATGCGCCCGGGGACCGCGGCTTCCAGACCGCCCCGCACCACCTCGACCTCGGGCAGTTCGGGCATCGGATCAGCCGTTCAGCGCGAGGAAGGCGGCCTCGGCGGCCTGCTGCTCGGCCTGCTTCTTGGAGCGGCCGTGGCCCGGAGCGAAGGTCTGCTCCCCCACCACTGCGACGGCGGTGAAGCGTTTGTCGTGGTCGGGGCCGGTCTCGGTGATGCGGTAGCCGGGCAGGCCCAGATCCCGGTCGGCGCAGATCTCCTGCAGGCTGGTCTTCCAGTCCAGGCCGGCGCCGACAGTGACTGCCTTGTCGACCAGCGGATCGAAGAGGCGGTGCAGCAGCCGGTCGGCCGCGTCGCGGCCATTGGAGATCAGGACGGCGCCGAACAGCGCCTCCAGCGAGTCGGCCAGGATGGACGCCTTGTCGGCGCCGCCCGTGGTGATCTCGCCGCGTCCCAGCAGCAGTTCCTCGCCCAGCCTCAGCTCGCGGGCGACGGAGGCCAGCGACTGGGCGTTCACCACAGCAGCCCGCAGCTTGGCGAGCCGGCCCTCGGGGAAATCTGGGTAGGTGCGATACAGATACTCGGTGACCACCACGCCCAGGACGGAGTCGCCGAGGAACTCCAGCCGCTCGTTGTGCGGCAGGCCGCCGTTCTCGTAGGCGTAGGAGCGGTGGGTCAGGGCAAGCGAATAGAGCTGGGGGTCGATCTCGATCCCCAGCTCTTCGAGCAATCGCCGCGTGCGGCTCATCGCCGCTGCCGGCTCAGGCTTCAGTGACCTGACGGCGGGCGCCGCGCGGGCCGTACTGGCCGCATTCGGGGCAGGCGGTGTGCGGCAGGTGCTTGGCGGCGCAGGCCGGGTTGGCGCAGGTCACCAGCGTCGGCGCGGAGGTCTTCCACTGCGAACGGCGGGCCCGCGTGTTGCTGCGGGACATCTTCCGCTTGGGAACGGCCACGGCGTAACTCCTCGGTCAGGCGGCCCGGGTGGGCCAGTTGTCGGTTCAGGCTTGCGTCCAGCCGGCCAGTCCGGCCCATCGGGAGTCGATGGCGTCGTCGTGGCTGTGCTCCGGCTCGCGGTTCAGGCTGACCCCGCAAGTGGGGCACAACCCGGCGCAATCCGGCCGGCACAGTGGCGTGAACGGCAGGTCGAGCACCACGGCGTCCCGTAGCAGGGGCTCGAGGTCGATCAGCTCGTCCTCGATGCGGCTGGCGTCTTCGTCGTCGAGTTCCTTGCCGGGGTACAGGTACAGCTCCTGCAGATCGACCACGGTGGCTCCCGTGATCTCCTCCAGGCAGCGTGCGCACTGTCCCCCGAGACCGACCTCGGCGGTTCCGGTGACCAGCACCCCCTCCACCACGGCCTCGAGGGTGAGATCGAGGTCGATGGCCGAGCCGGGTGGCACTCCGATCATGGCGATGCCGATGCCCTCCGGTGCGTCGGCGGTCTGCCGTACCTGCTTCACCGTTCCTGCCCGACGGCCCAGTTCGTGGGTCTCAAGGACGAGACCGGAACGGTGGTCGGGGAGACGGCGAGACACGGCGGATCCCTTCGATCGGCGGCACGACAGCGTCATAACCAAGGGTCAACTCTACCGTGACCCCGGCGGGGTGAACAAACCGAGGCCGGAACCAGGTCAGAGGTTCAGCCGCGGCAGCGCGGTGGTCTCGCTGTCGTCCAGCTGGGAGCGGCGTGCGAGTCGCTGCCGCATGGTCTGCACCTGGCCGACGGTCTTCTGCAGGGCCGCCTCGAAGGACGCGATCCGGGCGTCCACGTAGGCGTCGGCTTCGCGGCGCAGGGCTTCGGTCTCGGCGATGGAACGGCGCTCGAGCTCGGCGGCCTGCGCCTTCGCCTTCTCCATGACCGGCGTGGAGCTGGCCAGGTAGACCGCCTTCTCCTCGGCGGCCTTGATGATCAGGATCGCCTCGTCCTGGGCGCGTTCGAGGGTCTCCAGCGAGGTCGCGGTCACCCGCTCGGCCTCGCGGGTGTCGTCCACCAGCGCGGCCAGCGCCTTGTCGATGAGGGCCAGGGTCTCGGCCCGGTTCAGCATGCAGGAGGCGGACATCGGCACCGCCTTGGCGCCCTGCACCTGCTCGCGCAGGGTGGCGAGCACCGCCTTGGTCCGATCAGCCATCGCTGCGCTCCTTGTCGTGAGGGGCCCGTCGGGCCGCAAGCCGGTCAGCCACCACCGCCGGAACGAAGGCCGAGACGTCGCCGCCGAAGGAGGCGATCTCCCGGATCATCGTTGAGGACAGCGTGGACCATTGCGAGGACGCGGGCAACATGACGGTCTCAACACCGCCCACCGCGGCGTTCAGGTGGGCCATCTGCAGCTCGAAGTCGAAGTCGGAGGCGAACCGCAGGCCCTTCACGATCACCTTCGCGTCGTGCTCGTGGGCGAAGGCGATCAGCAGGCCGCTGAGCGGCAGCACCCGGACCCCGGCCAGTCCTTGGGTCGCCGCGGTGACCAACTCGACCCGCTCGTCGAGGTCGAACAGGTAGTTCTTGGCCGAGTTCCGGCCGACCGCCACGATCACGTCGCCGAAGATCTCCGCAGCGCGGCCGATCACGTCGAGGTGCCCGAAGGTGATGGGATCGAAGGATCCCGGGCAGATCGCGGTCATGCATCACCTCTCATCGCGAAGTGCAGAGCGGTCTCACCGTAGTCCCGTTTCCATGAATCTTCTATGAAGACCGGCCAGCTCGGGACGGCGCTGCGCTTGGCCCGCTCCACCACCACCAGCCCGCGCGGCGCGAGCCAGCCGTCCAGGGCGGCCAGCACCTCGTCCAGGGCGTCGTCGGCGAGGTCGTAGGGCGGGTCCGCCCACACGATGTCGAAGAGCTGCGCCGGTCCGCTCAGGAAGGCGCCCACCGGCCGGGTCACGACCTTGACCGGCAGCCCGGTCTGCCCGGCGTTGCGCTCGGCCACCTGGGCCGTGCCCCGGTCGCGTTCCACCGCCCAGACTCCGGACGCGCCGCGGCTGGCGGCCTCCAGCGCCACCGCCCCCGACCCCGCGTACAGGTCGAGGAAGGACAGTCCGGCCAACTCCTCCGCCGCCGGCTCCCCCGCCGTGCCCGCCCAGTCCGCCAGCAGCGCGAAGGCGGCCTCCCGCACCCGATCGGTGGTGGGACGGGTGTCGCGGTGCGCCGGCATCGTCAGCCGCCGCCCCTTGGCTGTGCCCGCGATGATCCGGCTCACGAATCCCACTCCCCCGGCGCCAGCTCGCTGATCTCACGGACGGCATCCGCGAAGCCTGGGACGCGGCAGGCGGGGTCGCGGCGGACGGCCTCTTCGGCGAGTTCGCGGGCCTCGGCGATCAGCTCGGCGTGCTCCAGCACTCGCAGCAGCCGCAGGCTGGAACGCGTCCCCGACTGGCTGGCCCCCAGCACGTCGCCCTCGCGACGCTGCTCCAAGTCGAGCTCGGCCAGCAGGAAGCCGTCAGTGGTGGCGGCGACCGCGTCCAGCCGGTCACGGGCTGGCTCCCCGGGCAGCGCCCGGGTGACCAGCAGGCACACCCCGGGGTGCTCGCCGCGTCCGATCCGGCCGCGCAGCTGGTGCAGCTGGGAGATGCCGAATCGGTCGGCGTCCCAGACCACCATCATGGTGGCGTTGGGGACGTCCACGCCGACCTCGATGACCGTCGTGGCGACCAGCACGTCGAGCGCGCCGGCGGCGAAGTCGCCCATCACCCGGTCCTTGACGTCGGTCGGCAGCTGGCCGTGCAGCACGCCCAGCCGGACGTCGGCCAGCGGCCCCGTCCGCAGTTGCTGGGCGAGTTCAACCACGCCCAGCCCGTCCGCGCCGCCCTGCCCGCCGATCCGCGGGCAGACGATGAAGACCTGCCGTCCGGCCGCGACCTCCTCGACGACCCGCTGCCAGGCCCGCTCCACCCAGGCCGGACGCAGCGCGGCGTCCACCACCACGGTGCCGATCGGCTGCCGCCCGGCCGGGATCTCGGACAGGGTGGAGACGCTGAGGTCGCCGAAGATCGTCATCGCCACCGAGCGCGGGATCGGCGTCGCGGTCAGCACCAGCACGTGCGGACGGGCGGACGCCTTGTCGGCCAGCGCGGCCCGCTGCTCCACCCCGAACCGGTGCTGCTCGTCGATCACGATCAGCCCCAGGTCGGCGAATTGCACCCGGTCCGACAGCAGGGCGTGGGTGCCGATCACGATGCCGGCCTCGCCGCTGGCCGCCCGCAACAAGGTCTCCCGGCGGGAGGCCGCCGGCATCGACCCGGTCAACAGCACGACGTCGGTGGCGACGTCGGGAGCGCCCAGCATTCGCCCGCCGCCGAGGTCGCCCAGCAGGCGCTTGATGGTCTGGTAGTGCTGCGCGGCGAGCACCTCGGTGGGGGCCAGCAGGGCTGCCTGGCCGCCCGCGTCCACCACCGCGAGCATGGCGCGCAGCGCGACGACTGTCTTTCCGGAGCCGACCTCGCCCTGCAGCAGTCGCTGCATCGGACGATGCCGGGCCAGCTCCTCGAAGATGGCCGAGCTGACCTCCACCTGCCCGTCGGTGAGCCGGAACGGCAGCCGGGCGTCGAAGGCGTCGAGAATGCCGTCGGCCAGCCGCACCCGCGGGATCGCGGCGTGCGCGTCCGCGTCGCTGCGCCGGTAGGCCATGGTCAGCTGGGTGGCGAAGGCCTCGTCGAACCGCAGCCGGTGCGCGCCGCGCTCGGCCTGGTCCAGATCGAGCGGGGCGTGGACGGCGGTGAAGGCGTCCGCCAGGCCCAGCAACCCGGCCCGCTCCCGCAGCCATTCCGGCCACGGATCCTCGGTGACCGGCAGGGACGCCAGCGCCAGCCGGGCGCATTCCGCGACCGTCCAGGTGGGCAGCTTCGCGGTGGCCGGGTACATGCCGACCAGTCCGGACTGGGCGAGCGTCGCCATGCGGGCCTTCTCCTCCGACTTGCCGACGATCCGGCCGGCGCCGTCCAGCATGACGAACTCGGGGTGGGTCATCTGCGGCTGGTCGCGGAAGCTGCCGACCTTGCCGACGAACAGCCCGCCGACGCCGTTGCCGAGCTGGTCCTCCCACCAGCGCAGCAAGTGGGAGCGTCCGAAGAAGGTGACCGCCAGGTGCCCCGACCCGTCGGTGAGCAGCACCTCCAGCCGGCCCGGACGAGGTCGTCGTCCGCCGCCGCCGTCGCTGCCCTCCACCCGGTTGATCCGCGCCACCCGGGCGAACACCGCCACGTGCTCGCCCTCGGTTATGGTGGCCAGATCGGTCAGCTCGGTGCCGCTGAGATAGCGCCGCGGGATGTGCCGCAGCAGATCCCCCACGGTGTGGACGCGCAACGCGGTGAACTCCTTGGCGGTCTTCGCGCCCAGCACGTCGGCCAGCGGCGCATGCAGCGCCGCAGCCATCGCCGTCCGCCAGCCGCTCAGTTCGAGGTCCACGATCGCCTAGCGTAGTGGGCGGCTCGGACAGCACCGGCAAACTGGTCCGGACAAGCAAAAAGACCCGCCGGAGCGGGTCTCTTCGGGTTGGTCTCAGCGGGTGACGCGACCGGCCTTCAGGCAGGAGGTGCACACGTTGAGGCGCTTCGGGGTGCCGTCGACGACGGCGCGGACACGCTGGATGTTCGGGTTCCAGCGACGGTTGGTCTTCTTCTTCGACCAAGGCACGTTGTGGCCGAAGCCCGGGCCCTTGGCGCAGACGTCACACACGGCAGCCACTGGAGTTCTCCTCGTAATCTCTCACCGAGCGCACGCTCGGCACCTACATGTCAAAGCTGGGGACCAAGTAACGATACCCGAGATGCCCGACGGGCACCTAATCGATCCGCCAAGCGGAGCATCCTACGTCGCCACCACGATCGGCAGGATCATCGGACGGCGGCGGTAGTTGTTGTTCACCCAGCGTCCGATGGTCCGGCGGACGAGCTGCTGCAGCTGGTAGGTGTCCTCCATGCCGTCCCCCATCGCCTTGAGGATGACCTGCACCAGCTCGGTGCGGATGCCGTCGAAGACCGTGTCGTCCTCGGCGAAGCCGCGGGCGTGGATGTCCGGGCCGCTGACGATGGTGTCGTCGTGGAAGTTGACCACCACCACGATGGAGATGAACCCCTCCTCCCCCAGGATCTTGCGGTCGGTGAGCTCGGAGTCGCCGATGTCGCCGACGGTGGAGCCGTCGACGAAGATGTAGCCGCATTCCAGCTTCCCGACCACGCGCGCCTTGCCCTGGGCCAGGTCGACCACCGCGCCGTCCTCGACCACCAGCGTCCGGGCGGCCGGGACGCCGGTGCGCTGGGCGAGCTCGGCGTTGGCGATCAGGTGCCGGATCTCGCCGTGCACGGGCAGCACATTGCGCGGTTTGAGCAGGTTGTAGCAGTACAGCAGCTCGCCCGCGCTGGCGTGGCCGGAGACGTGCACCATCGCGTTGCCCTTGTGGACGACGTTGACGCCATTGCGCGCCAGCCCGTTGATCACCCGGTACACCGAGTTCTCGTTGCCGGGGATCAGCGAGCTGGCCAGCAGCACCACGTCGCCGGGGCCGGCGGTGATCACCGGATGCTCATGGTTGGAGATCCGCGACAGCGCGCTCAGCGGCTCGCCCTGGGAGCCGGTCGAGACGATCACCACCTCGTCGTCGCGGTAGTTCTCGATCTGCTTGAGGTCGATCAGGGTGTTCTCCGGCACCTTCAGGTAGCCCAGCTCGCGAGCGACCGTCATGTTGCGCACCATCGAGCGGCCCACGTAGACCACCTTGCGGCCGTGCCGGACCGCGGCGTCCAGCACCTGCTGCACCCGGTGCACGTGGGAGGCGAAGCAGGCCACGATCAGCTTCTGCTTGGCTGCGGCGAAGACCCGCTCCATGGCGGGCTCGATGTCGATCTCGTGCGGGGTGAATCCCGGGGTCTCGGCGTTGGTCGAGTCGGGCATGAACAGGTCGAGGCCCTCCTCCCCGAGGCGGGCGAAGCCGGGCAGGTCGGTGAGCCGGCCGTCCAGCGGCAGCTGGTCCATCTTGAAGTCGCCGGTGTGCAGGACGGTGCCCGCCGCCGTCCGGATCACCACCGCCAGCGCGTCCGGGATGGAGTGGTTGACGGCCAGGAACTCCAGGCTGAACCCGCCGGCGCGGACCCGCTCGCCTTCGGCGACGATCCGCAGGTCGGCGTCGCGCAGCAGCCGGTGCTCGCGCAGCTTCTCCCGCACCAGCGCCAGGGTGAGCCGGGAGCCGTAGATCGGGATGTCGGGACGCCGCCGCAGCAGGTAGGGCACGGCGCCGATGTGATCCTCGTGGCCGTGGGTGAGCACCAGCGCGCGGACGTCCTTCAACCGGTCGGAGACCAGGTGCAGCCCGGGCAGGATCAGGTCGACGCCGGGATGCTCCTCGTTGGGGAACAGCACCCCGCAGTCGATCAGCAGCAGCTCGCCGTTGAGCTCGAAGGAGGCCATGTTCCGGCCGACGTCGCCCAGGCCGCCGAGGGGGGTGATCCGCAGAGTGTCCGGACGCAACGCGGGGGGTGTCTTCAGGGTCTCTCGCACGCCGACACCCTAACCCACGCCGCCGACATCGCGGCGACCGGTAATCTGTCGCGGGTGACCGCGCAACCCCATTCCGTCCGGCTCGCGCTGCCCTCCGAGGCAGCCGGGATCGCCGCCGTGCAGCGCCGCTCCTGGACGCAGCTGTACGCCGAGCCGGTGGCCGCCCGGCTGCTCGACACCACCGACCTGGCGGCCATGACGCAGGCCTGGGAGACGGCGATCCAGCGTCCTCCGCTGGCCACGCTGCGGGTGCTGGTCGCGGTCGACTCCAGCCAGGGTCGCCACCGCATCGTCGGGTTCGCGGCGGTCGGCCCGAGCGACGATCCGGACGCTGATCCCGCCGAGGACGGCCTGGTCGCCGAGTTCGCCGTCGATCCACTGGCGCAACGGCTGGGTCACGGCTCGCGCTTGCTGCAGGCCTGCGCCGACACCCTGCGGGCGGACGGTTTCACCCGCGCCACCTGGTGGGTGCGGGCCTCCGACGACCCGCTGCGGGCCTTCCTCACCGGCGCCGGCTGGGCCCCGGACGGCGCCCACACCGAACTGGGCGACGAGGCCGACGCGCGCGGTGTGAAGTTCGTCCGGCTGCACACCGACATCTCCGCCTGAGCGACTACTCCTGCGGCACCAGGAAGTCCTGCGCCGTCACCGCGACGCGCACCCCGTCCGCGCCGGGAGCAATCTCCTCCGGCGTCAGCCCGTAGGGCAGTTCGAGCGGGATCGGAGCGACCAATTGGTCGATGATCCACTGCGCGATCGAATCGCTCAGCTGGATGCCCACCACCTCGATCTGCGGGTGCTCGAGCAGCAGCCGGTCCCGTTCGGCGCTCAGCGCAGGCACGGCGGAGACGCTGGCGACCAGCTCTCGTCCGAACAGCTGGGCGGTGTAGCTGACCTCCACCCGCCCGGCCTCGTCGCCGGCCTCGACCGGCACGCCGGCCAGCTGGGTGAGCGCCGGGTAGCCGACCAGCCCGTCCGCCCGTCCGGACCCGACGGTGATCTCGGCGCCGTCGATCGACAGGTCCTCGGCCGTGATCTCGACCTCCTGGACGACGACCTTCTGGCCGGAGATGTCGAGCGGGACCTCGGCGGCGCTCAGGCTCGCGGTCGGGACCCGGCGGGTGAGCAGGGCCAGGCTGAACGGCCAGCCGCCGAGTTCGACCTCGGGCGGCTGGGCCATCCCCAGCGCGGTCTGGATCTGCTGCGCCGCCTGACCCTCGGCGTAGGAGCGGGCGACCCCGTCGCCGACCACCGCGCCGCCGCCGATCACCGCGAGCGAGAGGCCGGTGATCGCCAGGGCCTTGAGCGCGCCCATCTACAGCCCCAGCAGCCCGTCGATGCCGAGGGTGAGACCGGGCCGGTCGCCGACCGCGCGGACGGCGGTGAGCACGCCGGGCATGAAGGACACCCGGTCGAAGGAATCGTGCCGGATCGTGAGGGTCTCCCCCGTCGCCCCGAACAGCACCTCCTGGTGGGCGACCAGCCCGCGCAGCCGGACGCCGTGGACGTGGATGCCGTCCACCACCGCGCCGCGGGCGCCGTCCGGGTCGTCGACTGTCGCGTCCGGCACCGCTCCGAGGCCGGCGACGACTCGTGCCGCGGCGATCTGCTCGGCCGTGGTGCGCGCCGTGCCGGAGGGTGCGTCCAGCTTGTTCGGGTGATGCAGTTCGACGATCTCGGCTGATTCGAAGAAGGGGGCGGCCAGCTGGGCGAACTTCATCATCAGCACTGCGCCGATGGAGAAGTTGGACGCGATCAGGACGCCGGTCGGGTTGGCCAGGGCCACGAGCTCGCGCACCCGGTCGAGCCGCTCGGGGGTGAAACCGCTGGTGCCCACGACCACGTGGATGCCGCGCTCCAGGCACCACGCGATGTTCTCGATCACGACCTGGGGGGTGGTGAAGTCGACCACCACCTGGGCCCTCGCCTCGACCTCGTCCCGCGGATCGCCGGCATCGACCGCCGCGACCAGCTCAAGATCGTCCGCGGCCTCGACCGCTCGGCAGACCTCGGCGCCCATCCGTCCCCTCGCGCCGAACACGGCAACTCTCACCATGACTCCTCCTCGTCGCGATCATCCTAGTGAACGTGGCAGACGACCCTGCGAGAATAATTTGGACAAGTCTTGCCAAATCCATCCTGCGTCACCCATACTGGTGCTGACGAGGGGACGCGGCCCTCGTCGAGCAGGACGTAAACCCCGACGTCGCCGGCACAGCAGCCGTGACCGATTGGGGTCATGATCGCCTTCGAGTCCGCCCGGACCGAGTGGAATCAGCGACATCGGCGTCCAGCCGGAATCGCCAACCAACGAAAGAAAGATCGAACATATGGCATCGAAGTATGACGAGACGGCGGAGAAGTTGCTCCCGCTCGTCGGCGGCAAGGAGAACGTCGCCAGTCTGTCGCACTGCATGACGCGGCTGCGCTTCACGCTGCGGGACGACTCCGCCGCCAAGGACGACCAGATCAAGGCCGTCCCCGGCGTGCTGGGCGTGGCCCGCTCCGGCGGTCAGCTCCAGGTGATCATCGGCACCACCGTGGAGGAGGCCTACAACGCCGTGCGCGCCGCCGGCGGATTCGCCGCCGAGCAGGCGATCGACGAGAACCTGGACGCGGAGAAGCCCAAGCTGACCCCCGCCTACATCGGCAACCGCATCCTCGACTACCTGGCCGGCAGCCTGGTGCCGGTGATCCCGGTGCTGATGGGCGCCTCGATCTTCAAGATGGTGGTCGCGGTCTTCGGTCCGTCCATGCTGGGCTGGATTCCTGAGGGCAGCAACACGCTGACCCTCTTCACCTTCGTCGGCGACGCCGGCTTCTACTTCCTGCCGATCATCGTCGGCTACACGGCGGCCCGCAAGATGGGCCTGACCCCGGTCATGGGCATGTTCATGGGCGCCGTCCTGATCCACCCCACGCTGATGGCGCTGGCGGCGGCCGATCCGCCCGCCAACTTCGCGGTCTTCGGCATTCCGACGGCCGCCGCGAACTACGCCAGCACGGTCCTGCCGATCCTGCTCTCGGTGTGGGCGATGTCGTACGTGGAGAAGTTCTTCAAGAAGTACATTCCGCACGCCTTGCGCACGGTCTTCGCGCCGTTCCTGACCATGCTGGTCATGCTGCCGATCTCGCTGTCGGTGCTGGCCCCGCTGGGCGGCTTCGTGGGCAGCGGCATCAGCGCCGCGCTGCTCTCGTTCTCGAATGTCGGCGGCATCGCCGTGATTCTCACGATCGCCGTGATCGGCGCGCTATGGCAGTTCATCGTGATGACCGGCATGCACCTGGTCTTCATCACGAGCCTGATCGTGGCCATGACGGAGAACGGCTTCGAAGGAGTCGTCGGCCCGGGCGCGATCGCCTCGAGCATGGCGGTGGCGGGCATGGCCCTCGGCATGTGGCTGAAACTGAAGGACTCCGACGAGAAGGCGCTGGCCGGCGGCTTCACTATCGCGAGCTTCTTCGGCGGCGTCACCGAGCCGGCGGTCTACGGCCTCGGCATCCGCTACCGTCGCCCCTTCATCGGACTGCTTGCCGGCGGTTTCGCGGGCGGCCTGTACATGGGCATCGCCGGTGTGAAGGTGTATACGATCATCCCGGTGGGGAGCTTCATCACCAATGCCTCCTTCCTGGGCGGTCCGGAGACCAACAGCTTCGTCAACGGGCTGATCGGCTCCGCCATCGCCCTCGTCACCGCGGCCGTGGTCGCCTACTTCACCGGAGCGCCCAAGAGCGGCTCCAGTGCCTCCATCATCGATATCGAAGCCGCGATGGCGGGCAAGTAACCTGCGGGCGGTGGGCTGCCGGATTCCCGGCAGCCCGCCACTGAGGAAGAAGGTGAGAGCGCGATGACCGGGCCCAGCGACACGGCGGAGGTGCGCCGCAACAACCTGGCCTTGGTGCTGCGCGCCATCGCGGCTCGCGACTCCGTCTCCCGGACCACGCTCCGGGCCACAACCGGCCTGGTCAGCACCTCGGTGTCGACCCTGGTCGATGACCTCCTCGCTCGAGGGCTCGTCCTCGACGACGGAGCTTCGGCTCCGACCGGCCCCGGACGGCCCCGGCGTCAGGTGCGGCTGAACTCGAAGCGGGTCGTCACCACGACCGTCCATCTCACCCGCCTGGAGATCACCGGAGAGATCCGGGACTTCTCCGGCGAGGTGCTCTGGCAACAGCGCAGCAAGCCGGCCATCCGCCGCGGCGTCACCGACGATCTCGTCGATGCGATCGCGAGCATGCTGGACGACGCGCAGCAGGTTGCCGCCGCCCTACCCGGCGCGTGGGCGCACCCACCGGTGGTGGCGCTGCCCGGGCCGGTCATCGACCAGCGGGTCTCGGCCGGCATCCCCGTCTTCCGGATCGACCAGTTCGACCTGGTGGAAGCCCTAGGCCGCCGCCGGCCCGGCCATCCGGAGACCATCGTCGTCAACGTGGGGCGCCTGGCGGCCTACGGCGAGTATGCCGCCATGCCACCGGAGCAGCGTCCGCAATCGGTGGCCTACTTCGCCACCGGCACCGAGTCGCTCATGGGCGGGCTCGTGATGGACGGCGCGGTCTACCTCGGCTCCCACTCGATGGCTGGCGAGACCGGCCACGTCTCGGTCAGTCTCGACGGCGCCCGCTGCATCTGCGGTCTCAATGGCTGCCTGGAGACCTATCTCGGGCTGCCCTACCTGCTTCCCAACGCGGGAATGGAGAACTATGCCGAGCGCGGCAGCATCGACGAGGCCATGGACGCCCTGATCGCGCTCCTGAAGGAACGCGACGACCGTGCAGTCGCGGCTGTCGAGCGCGCCGGAGCGGCGCTGGCCACGGCGATCGGCTCCGTGGGCGGCCTGCTGGACGTCGAACTGATCATCCTCGGCGGAGCCATCGCCCGTCTCGCCCCGTGGCTCACCCCGGCTATCGACGAGTTCCTGGACGCACGGTCGGCTGTCGTGCCCGGCTGCATCCCGCGCCTCCAACTGGCCTCCGTCGGGCGCGACGCGCCGCGCATCGGCGCCTGGCGGCTTGCCCGTCAGGAGATTCTCGACGATCCCTCGCAGATCCCGATCATGGACGCGAAGGGCGACCCGATCCACCCACATCATCAACCCGCGAACAGGAGTTCCCGATGAGCAGAC
Source organism: uncultured Propionibacteriaceae bacterium (assembly GCA_964563205.1). Classification (GTDB taxonomy): domain Bacteria; phylum Actinomycetota; class Actinomycetes; order Propionibacteriales; family Propionibacteriaceae; genus Propionicimonas. The sequence continues at coordinate 18,569 of CAZLWS010000029.1, forward strand.
TCATCGTCCAGGCCGACGATCTGGCCATCACCCACGCCGCCACCCTCGGGATCCTGGATGGGATCACGAACGGAATGGTGCGCACCACCGGCATCTTCACCAATCGTCCGGACGCTGCCTTCGCCGCCGACCAGGTGGCCGGGATCGACGGCGTCGACGTCGGCATCGACATCAACTTCGTCACGGGCAGCCCGCTGCTCCCTGCCTCCGAGGTGCCGACCCTGGTGACCGGCGAGGGCAGGTTCCGCACCTCGCACGAGATCAAGGCCGAGTTCCCGGTCAAGCAGCTCGACGGCCCCTACATGGACTTCGAGGTCGAGCCGTTCGACCACGACCAGACCCTCGCCGAAGCCCGCGCCCAGGTCGAGCGCTTCATCTCGCTGTTCGGCCACGCCCCGGCGTACGTGCATCACCACTCCCTGTCGTCCACCATGGTCGACCAAGTGCTGCACGAGGTGGCGGCGGAGCAGGGCGTGATCGTTGTCGACGACCTGCTCCGCACCGGCGAGCTGCCGTGGGTCGGTGGGATGCTCAATCCCCCGCTGGACGCCACCGGCCAAGCGGCCATGGACCTCGTCGCCTGGTTCGAGCCCAAGCTGGAGCAGATCCTCGCTACCGAGGTCAGCATCCTGATCACCCATCCGGGCTACGTGGACGCCGAACTGCTCGGGATCAGCAGCTTCCACCTGATCCGCCTCCGTGACCACGAACTCGTGACGTCGCCACGGATCATGAAGCTTCTGGCCGACAACGGCGTCGAGGTGGTCTCCTACACCAACGCCGGGATCGACCTGAAGGCACGCGCCTGATCGCGCTACCGCGGTCGTAGCGCGCGGGGCAGGAACCGGGCCCCCACTCCCCCGGCGGCATCGTCGGGGTTGGAGACGCGGCACCGGGTCAGCGACAGACAGCCGCAGCCGATGCAGGAGTCCAGTCCGTCCCGCAGCCGCTCTAGGGCGCTGATCTGTTCGTCCAGCCGGGCTCGCCAGTGCCTGGAGAGGCGTTGCCAGTCGGCCCGGGTGGGCGTCCGCGCCTGCGGCAGCGTGGCCAGCTCGGCGGCGATCTCGTCCAGGCTGAGCCCGACATTGGACGCGGCGCGGATGAACGCCAGCCGGCGCAGCACGCTGCGCGGATACTGGCGCCTGCCGGCCGGGTTGCGTGAGGCGGCGATGAGTCCGCGGTCTTCGTAGAACCGCAGCGCTGAGGCGGCGAAGCCGCTGCGCCGGCTCACCTCGGTCACGCTCAGGACGTCATGGGTGTCCATCGCCCCTCCTCCTTGCGCGGCCCGCTCCCCGCTTGCGCCAGCACTCCCTTGCAGTCCGCGACTTGACTTCAAGTTAACTTGAACTTGAATCATGGCAGGCATGACTCGAAACGACAAGACCACGACCCCGACCGCACTGGTGACCGGAGGAAGCGCCGGCCTCGGCCTCGAACTCGCCCGCGGGCTGCTCGGCCGCGGCTGGCGGGTGATCGTGGACGCCCGGGATGCCGGACGCCTGGCACAGGCCGCGAGCCAAATCCTGGACGGACCTCCGTCGGCTGCCGGCAGGCTGGTCGCCGTGGCCGGGGACGTCACCGACCCCGGCCACCGGGCCGAACTGGCCCGCCGGGTGGACGACTGCGGCCGTCTCGACCTGCTGGTCCACAACGCCAGCACCCTCGGCCCCACCCCGCTGCGTCCACTCGCCTGGCTCGACCCGACCGACCTCGACGCCTTGTGGGCCACCAATGTGGTGGCCGCGAACGCCCTCACCGCGCTGTTGGCGCCCCGGCTGAAAGCGGACCATGGCGTGCTGGTCTCGATCTCCTCCGATGCCGCGGTCGAGCACTACGAGACCTGGGGCGGATACGGCGCCACCAAGGCCGCGCTGGACCACCTGACCCTCACCTGGGCGGCGGAGACGGGCATCACCGGCTACGCCGTCGACCCGGGTGACATGCGGACCGCTATGCACGCCAGCGCCTTCCCCGGCGAGGACATCAGCGACCGGCCGCTGCCGGCCACGGTGGTCCCGCGGCTGCTGGCGCTGCTGGATGAGCGTCCGGTCTCGGGACGCTACCGGGCCGCGGACTTCACACCCGTCTCCGAGGCTTCGACGGGAGTTGCCTCATGATGATCCTCACCTCCCATGCCGCGCCGACGACCCGCTTCCCGGAGCCGGCAGAGGCCACCGCGCCCGCGCCGGCCGAGTATCGCGGGATCGCCCGCGACCAGGTCCGGCTCTTGGTGGGCAGCGGCGACGGCATCGCCCACACCCGCTTTCGGCGCATCGGCGAGCACCTGCGGTCGGGAGACCTTGTCGTCGTGAACACCTCGGCCACCGTGGCCGGGGAGGTCGACGGTCATTCCTTACGGCAGGGGCCTGTGGTCGTCCACGTGGCTACCCCACTGCCGGACGGGAGTTGGGTTCTCGAGCTGCGTACCAGCCCGGCTGGCGGGCGTCCGCTGCTGACCGCCCGGCCGGGCGACGAGATCGTGACGGCCGGCATTACCTTCGCACTGGTCCGTGCCTATCCCGACGAGGGCTCGTCGCCCACCGGCGAAGGCAATCGACTCTGGCGGGCCCTTCCCACCCTGCGGGGTGCGGAGCACGCGCTTCCCCGCCAGCAGGTTCGAGCCGCGCTGGATCGCTTCGGGCGGCCGATCAGCTACGGGTACCTGAGCCGGCACTATCCGCTGTCGGCGTACCAGTCGGTCTTCGCCCGTCACCCGGGCAGCGCCGAGATGGCATCGGCCGGCCGGCCATTCACTACCGAACTGGTGACGGAACTGGTCACCACAGGAGTGCTCTTCGCGCCGGTGACCCTGCACACCGGCCTCTCCAGCCAGGAGGCGGGCGAGGCCCCGCAGCCCGAGCGGTTCGAGGTTTCCGCCGCCACCGCCGATCTGGTCAATCACGTGCGCAGGCGGGGTGGGCGGGTCATCGCGGTCGGCACCACGGTGACCCGTGCCCTGGAATCCGCAGTAGGGCCCGACGGCCTGGCTCGCCCGGACCAGGGCTGGACGCAACGCGTTGTGAGCGTCGACGACCCACCGCAGGTGGTGGACGGCCTGATCACCGGCTGGCACAACCCAGAAGCCTCCCACCTGCTTCTGGTGGAAGCCGTGGCGGGCCCGGAACTGACCCAGCGCGCCTACGACGCGGCGGTCGCCGAGGGCTATCTTTGGCACGAGTTCGGCGACTCCGCGCTGCTGCTGCCGGACTGATCCGCCGACCTCAGGCCGCCAGAGACACCCGCAATCGTGGAGGGAAGAAGTCGGCCGGGACGTTCCGGCCAGGTTCGGCCTCGACGAGCGGTGGCGGCCGGCTCGGGTATTGCCGTCCGCTGGGAGTCTCGGTGACCACCATGCCATCCGGGTCCGGTCTCGCCCGCCAACCGGGGTGCTCCTTCACCTGATTGCACTGCTCGCACAACCCCTGCCCGTTCGATGCGCTGGTCGGGCCGCCCTGGTGGGCGGGGATCACATGATCGGCGTGGCGAATCGGGGCACCGCACCAGGGGGTCCGGCAGACCTCGTCACGGATCGCGATGAACTGACGCAGACCCGCCGGGAACGTCCGCCGCTTCGACTCCATCGCCGCCAGCCCGCCGCCGTTCGGACGAACATACAGCCGGCGGATCGCCGCCCGGCCAGCTTCCGACGCACACCCGGCGAGCCGACGCGCCACACCGGCCGGGATCGGGCCGTGGCCCACGATCCGCGCCGGCACGTCCGCCCCACCCAGCAGGGTGTCATCGGACATCACCAACTGAATCTCCACAGCCACAGCATCCGCTGCCGTCTGGCCGGTGGCACGACACACCAGGGTGTCGGCCATCACCTGGCCACGACTCCTGGAGTCACCCGCAGCCCTGGCTCGGTCAGCCGCCTGCGTCAGCGCGGCGTACAACGCGACCCCCTGGGCGACCGGCAACAGCGCGCTGACCAGTGTCATCGTGTCCGGCGCCGGACGGATCGTCACTCGGCGGTCCGCCTCAGCGCGGGCCACCCGCTCCACCACGCTGTGCGGATCAAGCTGATACGCGGTCTGCTTGGCTCGCGCCACGATCTCCCTGTCCGACAGGCCGGCCAACTCGCCGGCAAGCGCAGCATCCACCCGCCCGCGATCCAACCGCGACAGGCAGGCCGTCTCCCGGACCATCAGCAATGCCCGATATTCCGAGATCTCACCTGACGCGAACAGCGCCATGGTGCACGGCAACTCCCGGCCCAGAACCGTCGCCAACCCCAGCAACATCCGGCCCCGATACGGCGACTCCCGCCGCGCCAACGCCACCTCCGCCGCCACCGACCCGGCCGTCTTCGCCGTTGGACGCCCTGCGGCGCGCTGCTCGTCCTCGCGAAGCTTCCGCAGCGCCACCGACGCCTGGGCCTGCGCCGCCGAGGCCGCGTTCTTCAGCACCTCGAGCAGCCGGATGCGCTCGATCAACTCCACGTCCCTGGAGGCATCGCCCAGCGCAACCAGACCACCGGCCACCTCGGCCAGCCTCTCGTTGGTGAGCAACATCTCCATGCCCACAACGCTACAGACCGGCTCTGACATTTCTTTCCAGGACGCTGAGTCGGCTGTCAGCACGCCTGTCTAGGCTGGGCGGCGTGGCAGCGTTCAGCACCCTTCCCATCCGTGAGGTGATCGGCGATCCCATGCCGGAAGATGCCCGCTGGCCGTTCACCATGGGACCTGTCGCCCAGTTGCTGCGTGACGGGCTGGAGCTCTCGGAGATGACCATCCTGGTCGGTGAGAACGGGGTCGGGAAGTCCACCCTCATCGAGGCGATCGCGATGGCCTACGGCCTCAGTCCCGAGGGCGGCAGCAAGAACCTGCGGGAGTCCGACCGTCCGACCGAATCCTCGCTGCATGAACGGATCCGGCTGGTCCGCGGGATCTCGCGCTCCCGCTGGGGCTACTTTCTGCGCGCCGAGACCATGCACGGACTGCTCACCTACCTGGAGGAGAATCCGTCGCAGTACCGGCCGGAGACGCTGTACCACGAGCGCTCACACGGGCAGGCGTTCAGCGAACTCCTCGCCACCAAGCTCGGCCAGATGCGCGACGGTGGCCTCCTTGTGCTGGACGAACCGGAGGCCGGGCTCTCACTGCTCTCCCAGATCAGCCTGGCCAACCAACTGGCCGGCCTGCGCGAGGACGGCATCCAAGTCCTGATGGCCACCCACTCCCCCGTCCTCACCGCCACCCCGGGCGCGCGCATCATCGAGCTGGACGAGGCCGGCTTCCAGGAGCGCAGTTGGAACGAGTTGATGACCGTTGCCCTCTACCGCCGTTTCCTTGCCGACCCCGGCTACTTCGGATTGGAGTGAGATCGAGGACGAACCTCACCTCAGGCCACCGCGAATTGGCGGCGCTACGCGAAGCCACCGCTCAAGGCGCAACGACGTTGAGCAGCGACTCAGCTGTTTCGGTCAAGATGCTTGGCGATTCCGGCCGATCCAAGCGCTACCAGTCGCTGGCCGAGGTACTCATCCACGGCAGCCGGCTGATAGCCGGCAACAACCACAGCCATTTGCGCCACCGCGGCTTCGACTCCGGCTCCATTGGAGCCCTACCTCGACGGCGCGGCGATCGAAAGGTCGCCATGGGCCGCGGCCGCCTCATGAGCGCTGACCTGGCGGAAGAACACCGAGGTGTCGGTGATCTCCTCAATGACCACCCAGGACCAGAAACCGGGTCGACCCGCGACGGCAACGCTGCCTACCTTGAGGCCTGACACGTCCCTGGGGAGCCGCGCCATGTTGCGGTCTTCGTCATCGACCATGTTGAGGTCGGCGTCGATATCGATCTGGATCACGTTGCCCCCTCTCAGCGGGCGTCCTGCTCGAAGTAGCCGTTCTTCTCCACAGTGTAGGACGAAGCGAGGGAGCGATTCCTCGGTGGCGATCCGCCAGCATCCGGAGCTGCTGCGTTCTGAACGTTGCGACTATTCGGCTTCCTGGACGAGAGGCCGAATAGCCACGACATCAGATCGCCGAGCGGGCAGCGGGAACGCGAAAACGCCGCCCCGGAGGGCGGCGCTTCGCTGTGATTCAGGCGATCAGGCCTCGGCGGGAGCCTCTTCCTTCTCCTCGACGACCGGGATCAGGCTGAGCTTGCCCTTCTCGTCGATGTCGGAGATCTCCACGGTCAGCTTCTGGCCGACGCTCACCACGTCCTCCACGTTCTCGACGCGGCCGCCGCCGGCCAGCGCGCGAAGCTTCGAGATGTGCAGCAGGCCGTCCTTGCCGGGCAGCAGGGAGACGAAGGCGCCGAACGGCATGATCTTCACGATCGTGCCCAGGTAGCGCTCGCCCTTCTCCGGCATGGTCGGGTTGGCGATCGCGTTGATCGCGG
>CAZLWS010000030.1:0-24296 GCA_964563205.1 uncultured Propionibacteriaceae bacterium
TCCCCTCGCTCCTTCCGTCATCCCGCCTTTCCGTCATCCCCGCGCAGGCGGGGATCTCTGACGCGGTCGGGATTCCCGCCTTCGCGGGAATGACGAAAGTCGGGGCGGGATGGTCAAGAGTGACGGGATGGCGAGAAGTGGAGCGGGGCGACGACTAAGGCCCGCGAACGTGTCGCGGCCTGGCCGCGGGACCGGCGACAGTCCCGCCGCAAGGCATGGGAGGCTTGGCGCCATGCTTGGACAAGCGGCGATCGACCGGCTGCGCGACGACCTGGTCGGCGCCGGCTACACCCTGGACGCGGTCACGGATCGGCTCGGCGCCGCCGGCCTGGCCGGGCTGGGCCGGAACTCCGGTGTGGCGGCTGATCAGGCGCTCGACGGCGCGGACGATCCGCAGGCGACGGCGATCCGGCTGTGGCTGCTGCAGCAGCCGGTGGCGGCGGGCCAGCTGGGTCGGCTGGACGTCCCCGGGCTGCGCGAAGCCGGCTTGCTCGAAGGGACGGACGCCCTGCGCGCCACCGTCGAGCTGAAGCCCTACGGCTCCGAGCGGCGGCAGGGCTGGATCTGCTCCGACCAGACGCCGCTCGACGCCCGGATCGCGCGGCCGCGCTCCGACTTCGTGCTCGGCGCGTCGCCGGCCTCGACCACTTTGGCTCAGTTGGCGCCGCGAGGCCGGGTGGGGACCGCTCTCGATCTGGGGACGGGCTGCGGCATCCAGACCGTCCATCTGGCCGATCACGCCGACCGGATCGTCGCCACCGACTTGAACCCGCGGGCCCTCGACCTCGCCCGCGTCACCCTCGGCCTGAACGGCATCGAGGCCGACCTGCGGCTGGGCTCGCTGTACGAGCCGGTGGCCGGCGAGGGTTTCGACCTCGTGGTCACGAACCCGCCGTACGTGATGTCGCCGCCGGGCGGCGACCTGGTCTACCGCGAGGGCGGCTTCCAGGCCGACGGCCTGATGCGCGAGGTGGTCCGCTCAGCGCCGCTCAACCCCGGTGGACTGCTAGTGGTGCTGGGCAACTGGGCCATGACCGAAGGCGAGCCCTGGCAGGAGCGTGTGGCCGGGTGGATCCCCGCCGGCCACGACGCGCTCGTCCTGCAGCGGGAACACCTCGACCCCTTCGAGTACATCGAGATCTGGCTCGCCGACGCCGGTCTTGCCGGCAGCGACGACTACCTGCCGGGCTACCGCGACTGGCTGGAGTACTTCCGCCGCCAGCGGATCACCGGCGTCGGGATGGGCTGGCTCTTCGTCCGCAACAGCGGCAGCGCCGAGCCGGACGTCCGGCTGGAGGAATGGCCGCACGCCGTCCATCAGCCGGTGGCGGACGCGGTGCTGGGCCACTTCGCCGGCATCGAGCCGTCGCGCCGTCCGGACGCCGACCTGCTCGCCGCCATCCTGCGCCGCTCCGACGACCTCGTGCAGGAGGCGATCGGGTCACCCGGCGCCACCGACCCGGAGCACATCGTGCTACGGCAGCAGGGCGGCCTCGGCCGGGCGGTGATCGCCGACACCGCGCTGGCCGCCGTGGTCGGCGCCTGCGACGGCGACCTTCCGCTGGGCGTCCTGGTGGACGCGGTCGCGGGCCTGCTCGACGTGGACGAGGCTGCGCTGACCACGGAGATCCTCGACAAGGTCCGTCCGCTGCTGGCCGACGGGCTGCTCACCGTCTCCTGAGCGGCCAGCCGACGCAGCCACGTCATTCCGGGCTCCGATCCGGGATCTGTGCTGTGAGATCCCGGCCTACGCCGGGATGACGGCGGACAGGCGCGGGCCCGACGAGCCTCCCGAGGGAGATCCCGGCCTACGCCGGGATGACGGAGGAGCCACCCGACAGCACTCGCAGCACCAGGTCGGTGTCGCAGTTGCCGCCGGTCATGATCACGGCCGCGGTGGCGTCGGGGCTGCGGCCCGGGTCGTTCAGCAGGCCGGCCAGGGCGATGGCGCCGGCGGGCTCGGGCATCTGGTGGGTGGTCTGCCAGAGCACCCGCATGGCCCGCTCCGCCTCGGCCTCGGGCACCCGGACGAAGCGGGAGACGCCGGCGACCATGGCCGCCACGGCGTCCGGAACCGGCGTGCGGGTCGCGACCCCGTCCACGAAGGTGTCGGCGTCGGTGGTGCTCACCGGGCGTCCGGCCGCGAAGGACAGCGCGTGGGCCGGGGCCCGGTCGGCGACCACGCCGACGATCTCGGTGCCGACGCCCAGCAGGTCGCGCACCGCCACGTGGGCGCAGATGCCCGAACCGAGCCCGACCGGCACGTAGATGACGTCGAGCCGTCCGGCCTGAGCGTGCAGCTCGGCCGCCCCGGTCGCCACCCCGGCGACCAGATCGGGATGGAAGGAGGGCACGAACACTAGCCCTCGCTCTTCGGCCAGCGCGCGGGCGTGCTCGAGCGACTCCTGGAAGTCGCGGCCGTGCACCACCAGGTCGGCTCCGAAGGCCGCCATCGACGCGTTCTTGTCGGGGCTGTTCCCCTCGGGGACGACGATCGTGACCGGCAGCCCCCGCCGCTGCCCCGCGTAGGCGACCGACTGGCCGTGGTTGCCGCGGGTCGCCGCGATCAGCCCCGGGACGACGGCGCCGGTCTGCAGCAGGCGGTCGACGAAGACCAGCCCGCCGCGCACCTTGAAGGCGCCCGTCGGAGTCGCGTTCTCGTGCTTGACCCAGGTCGGGCCGCCGGTCACTCGCTCCAGCAGCGGCCAGCGGTAGGCGGGGGTCACCGGCAGGTGCGCGGCGACGAGACGGGCGGCGTCCTCAAGATCGTCCAGGGTGAGCATGCTCCGCACCCTAGCCCGGGAAGACGTGGAGGAGGAGCGGCGTTTACCCTGGTGTCCATCGCGATTTCACAGCAATCGCATAGCCGCGGCTTTGGATCCCCCGCGACACTGGAGGGCGGATCAAGGAGCATGATGACTGAGCACGACGAGACGCAACGGATCGAGCCGACCGAACCCACTCGGGTGATCGGGACGGAGCCGACCACGCGATTCGACGTGCCGCCGCCCCCGCAGCCTTCGCAACCGGCCGCTGGCCAGCCAAGATACGCCGTCCCGCCGCCGCCCGCCGGTCCGCCCGGGGCCTCCGGTCAGCCGTGGACGCCGCCTCCGCTGCCGTCCGGCCTAGGCCAGCAGCCGGCCGGAGCGCCCGGCTGGGCCCCTGCCCCCGGCGCTTGGACGACCGGCTACCCGCAGCCTTCCGCCGGCGCGGGCCAGCTCGGCGCCTACCCGTCCGCCGCCTACGGCCAGGCCGGCCACCCCGGCTACGCCCAGCCCGGGCAGTTCGGCTACTCCGGCTACCAGCAGCCGGGGTCTCCACAGCCGCAGCCCTGGCAGTCCGCCGGGCCCTATGCGCGGTATGCCCAGCCTTCCCAGGGCGGCTACGCGCAACAGCCGCCGCCCTACAACCCCTATGGCCAGTACGCGGCCGGCCCGCAGTGGCCGGCCCCCCAGCAGACCCCACCCCGCCGCCGGGCCGGGCGGATCATCCTGGTGCTCACCTTGGCCGTGGCCGTGACGATCGCCGGCTTCACTTGGGCGCTGCGGCCGATGCTGGAGCAGTCGCTGAACCCCACCGCGCCGAGCGTCCAGCCGGCGCAGCCGCAGGAGCCGGCGCAACCTCAGCAGCCGGCCCAGCCCGAGGAGCCCGGCCAGCCCGAGACCTCCCAGGATCCCAACGCCCCCATCGCGGCCAGTGAGTCGGCCGGCGTGGTGTTCGTCGAGGGCCAGACCTCCGGCGGCGTCGCGGCGGGCACCGGCATGGTGCTGACCCCCGACGGCAAGATCCTGACCAACTACCACGTGGTGGCCGGCACCCAGTCGCTGCAGGTGACCATCGCCGACGGAGGCGCGACCTACTCCGCCACAGTGCTGGGCTTCGACCAGTCCAAGGACGTCGCGCTGCTGCAGTTGGCGGACGCGAGCGGGCTCGCCACCGTCACCCTTGATGACGACGACGTGGCGGTCGGCGACGCGGTGGCCGCGGTCGGCAACGCCGGCGGCCACAGCGAACTCGTCCGCGCGCCGGGAAAGGTGGTCGGGCTCGACCGCAGCCTGACGGTGAGCTCGGATTCGCCATGGGGAACCCAGGAGGACCTCTCCGGGGTGATCGAGACCACCGCCGGGGCCGTCCCGGGTCACTCCGGCGGCCCGATGTTCGACGACGAGGCCGAGGTGGTGGGCATCACCACCGCCGGCTCCACCCAGGCCGGACGCTCCTATGCGGTGCCGATCGCCGACGCCATGGCGGTCGTCCGCACGATCGAAGCCGGAAGGGACGTGGGGACGGTCCGGGTCGGGCCTGCCGGCTACCTGGGCATCGTGATCGGCCAGGCCTCCCGCCACGGCGTCCTCGTCACCGACGTCGTCGCCGACTCGCCGGCCGGCCGGGCGGGCATGGAGGCCGGCAGCACCCTCGTCCGGGTCGGCGACACCCAGGTCAACCAGACCACCAACATGGCGACCGTCATCCGCGGCCTGGAGCCGGGCGACCGGGTCACCGTCGAGTGGCTGACCCCTCGCGGCGAGGAGCGTGAAGCGTCCGTGGTGCTGGACGCCAGCCCGGTCAACTGACCTGCCTCCGCGTTCATCCGCTTCTTGGTCGTCCCCGCCGACGCCATTCCGTCGTCCTCGCTGACCCCATTCCGTCATCCCCGGCGACCCCATTCCGTCATCCCCGCGCAGGCGGGGATCTCGACTCATCCCTGCCGTCCGGGCTTTACAGGTTCGCCGCGATGGCTACTATGCGGTCTGGCGCACCGTACGTTGCGCCGTCCGTCCGCAGCAGAAGGCAAACCTCGTGGCTCAAGCGACCAAACGCCGGCTCGTCATCGTCGAGTCGCCCACCAAGGCGACCAGCCTGGCGAGGTTCCTCGGCGCGGGCTACATCGTCGAATCCAGCCGCGGCCACGTCCGCGACCTGCCCGAGAAGGCCGCCGACATCCCGGCCAAGTACAAGGGGGAGAAGTGGGCGCGCACCGGCGTGAACGTGGACGCCGACTTCGCCCCCATCTACGTGGTGGACGCCGACAAGAAGGGCACCATCCGCGACCTGAAGGCCAAGCTGAAGGAAGCCGACGAACTCTTCCTCGCCACCGACGAGGACCGCGAGGGGGAGGCGATCGCCTGGCACCTGCTGGACGAGCTGAAGCCCAAGATCCCGGTGCGCCGGATGGTCTTCCACGAGATCACCCCCGAGGCGATCCACGCCGCCGTCGACAACACCCGCGACCTCGACACCGACCTGGTGGACGCCCAGGAGACCCGCCGCATCCTCGACCGGCTCTACGGCTACGAGGTCTCCCCGGTGCTGTGGAAGAAGGTCATGCCCCGGCTCTCGGCCGGCCGCGTGCAGTCGGTGGCGACCCGGCTGGTGGTCGACCGCGAATGGGAGCGGATCAACTTCCGCGTCGTCGACTACGCCGGCATCGAAGCCCTGCTGGACGCCGGCGCCGACGCGTCGCCGCGGCAGTTCACCGCCTCGGTGAGCCAGTTCGGCACCCGGCGGCTGGCCGCTGGCCGCGACTTCGACTCGTCCGGGAAGCTGACCGGCAAGGAGCTGCTGCACCTCTCCGCCGATGCCGCGGAGACTCTGGCCGAGGCGCTGCGCGGCGCGAGCTACGCGGTGGCCGGCGTCGAGGCGAAGGCCTACCGCCGCAAGCCCTACGAGCCCTTCCGCACCACCACCCTGCAGCGCGAGGCCGGCACCAAGCTCGGCTTCACCGCGCAGCGGACGATGTCGGTCGCCCAGGAGCTCTACGAGCGCGGTTTCATCACCTACATGCGCACCGACTCCGTGAACCTCTCCCAGGCGGCGATCACGGCCGCCCGGGAGCAGATCAAGCACCTCTACGGCGGCCAGTTCCTGCCTGACAAGCCGCGGGTGTACGCGTCCAAGGTGAAGAGCGCGCAGGAGGCGCACGAGGCCATCCGGCCGGCCGGCGAGCACTTCCGCACCCCGGCCGAGACCGGCCTGCACGGCGACCAGCTGCGGCTCTACGAGCTGGTCTGGAAGCGCACCCTCGCGTCCCAGATGAAGGACGCCGAGGGCAACACCGTCACCGTCCGGATCGGCGCGACCCTGGCCGAGCGGGTGGGGGTGGCCGACGCCAGCACCGGCGAGGTCGTGGACGCCGGACGGGCCACGCTGACCGCCTCGGGCCGCACCATCACCTTCCCGGGATTCCTGAAGGTCTACGTCGCCTCCGCCGACGAGGGGGAGGCCGCGGACGACGCCCAGGCCCCGCTGCCCGAGCTGACCGCCGGCCAGCCGCTGGTGGCCGAGACGGTAACCCCGAAGCCGCACAGCACCACCCCGCCGGCCCGCTACACCGAGCCCTCGCTGGTGGCCGAGCTGGAGCGTCGTGAGATCGGCCGCCCGTCCACCTACGCGGCGATCATCCGGACGATCACCAGCCGCGACTATGTCTTCAAGAAAGGCTCGGCGCTGGTGCCGACCTGGCTGGCGTTCGCCGTCACCCGGTTGCTGGTCGAGCACTTCCCGCGGCTGATCGACTACGACTTCACCGCCCAGATGGAGGAGACCCTCGACGAGATCGCCAACGGCAACGCCGCCCGGGTGGCCGTGCTGCGCGACTTCTACTTCGGCCCGGACGGCGACAGCTACGAGGGTCTGCAGCAGTTGGTGAACGAGCTGGGAGACATCGACGCCCGCGCGCTCTCCACCTTCGCGCTGGAGGATTCCGGCATCGACGTGCGGGTCGGCCGGTACGGCACCTACATCGAGGACGCCGAGGGCCGCCGCGCCAACGTCGACCCCGACCTGCCGCCGGCCGAGCTGACCGTCGACGTCGCCCGGGAGCTGCTGGAGAAGCCGGCTGCTGAGGAACGGTCGATCGGGGCCGACCCTGAATCGGGGCGCCAGATCGTGGCCAAGTCGGGCCGCTACGGGCCGTATGTCACCGAGGTGCTGGAGGAGGGCGCGCCCAAGACCGCCAAGCCGCGCACCGGCTCACTGTTCGCCTCTATGGCTGTAGAGACGGTCACCCTGGAGCAGGCCCTGCAGCTGCTGTCGCTGCCGCGCGTGGTGGGGAAGGCAGCCGACGGCGAGGAGATCACCGCCCAAAACGGCCGCTATGGGCCCTACCTGAAGAAGGGGACGGACTCCCGCTCGCTGGCCTCCGAGGCGCAGATCTTCGACATCACTTTGGAGGAGGCCGAGGCGATCTACGCCCAGCCGAAGACCCGCGGCGGACGCACCGCGTCCGGCCCGCTGCGGGAGCTGGGCCCCGACCCGGCCAGTGGCAAGCCCATGGTGATCAAGGACGGCCGCTTCGGCGCCTACGTCACCGACGGCGAAGTGAACGCCACCCTGCGTCGCACCGACAGCGTGGAGGCCATGACCCCCGAGCGCGCCGCCGAACTGCTCGCCGAGAAGCGCGCCAAGGGCCCCGCCCCCAAGCGCACCACCCGCAAGCCCGCCGCCAAGCGCACCACAACCAGAAAGGCGCCCACCAAGAGGGCCTGAGCCGTGAGGTGGCGCCGATTGCCAACATCGGCGGTTCCGTTGCCGGCGGTGCCGGGCACGATGGCCCGCCTGACCCGACCTGCGCACAGGCCGTAGGCTGAGCGCGACGAAAGGGAGGGCCGATGGCCGGAGTGTTCATCGTCTTCGAGGGCGGGGACGGGGTGGGCAAGTCGACCCAGGCGCGCCTGCTGGCCGACTGGCTGACGGCCGCGGGCCACGCGGTGGTGCTCACCTTCGAGCCGGGGGACACCAAGGCCGGCGCGGTGATGCGCCAGATCGTCCTCGACCCGGCGACCGGCGACCTCTCACCCCGGGCCGAGACTCTGCTCTATGCCGCTGACAAGGCCCATCACGTCTACGAACTGGTGCGTCCGGCGCTGGAGCGCGGGGCGGTCGTGGTGTGCGACCGCTACATCGACTCGATGCTGGCCTACCAGGGCGCCGGGCGGCAGCTGGGCACCGACCGGCTCGAAGCCATTGCCCGCTGGGCGACCGGCGACCTGCTGCCCGACCTGACCGTGCTGCTCGACCTCGACCCGGAACGTGGCGTGGGCGTCATCGATCGCCCCGACCGGGTGGAGGGTGCCGGCCTGGAGTTCCACCTCCGCGCCCGCGCCGAGTTCCTCGCCCTGGCCGCCCGCGACGCCGAGCACTACCTGGTGCTGCCGGCCCGCACCGACCGCGAGGAGATCGCGGCCGCCGTCCGGGAACGGGTGCTTCCGCTGCTGTCGGATCCGTCTGGCACCCTGTCCTGATGAGTACCACGACGGCGCCGGGGGTCTGGGCCGAGCTGATCGGCCAGGAGCGTGTCGTCGCCACCCTGCGCCGCGCCGTCGAGGGCGAGCGCCACGCCATGACCCACGCTTGGCTGTTCACCGGCCCGCCCGGCTCCGGACGATCGAACGCGGCCCGCGCCTTCGCCGCCGCGTTGCAGTGCGCTGACGGTGGCTGCGGCAGCTGCCAGGCCTGTGTGACCTCCCTCTCCGGCGCTCACCCGGATGTCACCGTGGTGCGCACCGAGCGGCTTTCGATCGGTGTCGACGAGGTGCGGGAACTCGTCCGCCGAGCCGCGATGGCGCCGACTCTGGGCCGTTACCAGGTGCTGATCGTGGAGGACGCCGACCGGGTCACCGAGCGCGGCGCGGACGCCCTGCTGAAGGCCGTCGAGGAACCCGCCGCCCGCACCGTCTGGCTGCTCTGCGCCCCGACCGCGGACGACGTCATCGTCACCATCCGCTCCCGCTGCCGCCGGGTGGATCTTCGGACGCCCAGCGAGTCGGCGGTCGCCGAACTGCTGGTCCGTCGGGACAACGTGGAGCCCGAGCTGGCCGCTTTCGCCGCCCGGGCAGCCCAGGGCCACGTCGGACGGGCCCGCGCCCTGGCCCGCAACGAGACCGCCCGCGAGGCCCGGGCCGACATCCTGCGGCTGCCGCAGCAGCTCGGCTCGCTGGGCCAATGCCTGGCCGCGGCCGCCCAGGTGGTGAAGAACACCGGCGACGAGGCAGCCGCGATCACCGCCGAGCTGGACGCCCGCGAGCAGGCCGAGCTCGCCGAGGCCCTCGGCATGGGCACGAAGGGCGCCCGTCCGCGCAATGCGCAGGCCGCGTTGAGCGCGCTGGCCGACGAGCAGAAGCTGCGCGCCAAGCGGCTGCAGCGCGACGCCCTCGACCGGGTGCTGACCGAGCTCACCTCCTATCACCGCGACGTGCTGGTGATGCAGACCGGCGCCGGCTCCCCGGTGATCAACGCCGAGTTCGCCGGACCCATCCGCGACCTGGCCGCCCGCTCCACGCCCGCGCAGACCCTTCGTCGCCTGGACGCCATCCTCGACTGCCGAACCGCACTGGAGACCAACGTCGCCCCCCTGTTGGCCATGGAGGCCCTGATGCTCTCCCTCGCCCAGCCCTGACGCTGACCTGTCCCCGCGCGCCCACCGTCAAGTCCGCTCTCGCTCCCGACGCGCTTTGGTGGCAGGATCACCTCATCGATGAGGCCGTCGCCGCAACAGCGGAGACCATCCGATCCGGTGAGGGAGGCGCGATGCCGCCGCATGATGGTGCCCGCGATGCCTTCCTCACGGGCGTGGGCCAGGAACTGCGTACGCCGCTCTCGCTTGTCGCGGAGCCGATCGAGAACCTGTTCGAGCGGCGTGCCGAACTCGCCCCCGACCTGGCCCGGCAAGTGAGCCTGGCCCGTGCCAACGTCGTCCGGCTGGCCCGGGTCGTCGAGGCCATGCTCGATCTGAGCCCGATGGAGGCCGAAACTGGGGCGGAGGCGGACGGGTCCTCGGTCGCCCGGCGCGGCGTGGATTCCTTTCTCACCGAACTCGAGCGGGCAGCCGACGTGGCCTGGCGGCGGGCTGCGTTGACCGCCATCCAAGACGGCGTGGTGGTCTATGACGAGAACGGTCTGGTGCTGGAGATCAACCAGGCCTTCACCGAGCTGCTCGGCTACGGCCTGGACGACGGGCCACTGGCTCCGCCTTATCCGTGGTGGCCGACGCCGGAGGAGGATGCCGCGGCGCTGGCCGCGGTGGAGCACGCCCTCGAGCGGTCTGAGGACGGCCGCGGGTTTGCCGGCGAGTACCTGTTGTACCGGCGTGACCGCCGCCCGGTGTGGGTGTGGTCGGCGGGCGGGTGGATCGGCGGCCACAAAACCGGGCTCACCGCGGCCGTGCAGACTTTTCGTGGGATCGACCGCGAGAAGACGGCGCAGGACCGTCGCCTGGCGGCGGCCCAGGTGAGCGCCGATCTCGCTTCAGCCGACGACCTGGACACGGTGCTCGCTGTCGCGGAGCACGGCTTCAGTCTGCTCTTCGACGGCGGCACAACCGTGCAGCTGACCGTCGACAGCCGGCTTTTGCTCGTCAGCGGCGGAGCCGTGGCGCTGCCGCAGGACTTGTCGGAGGCGGTTCGCAACGGGCTGGCCGGCCAGCGGAACCCGGACGCCACCAGCGCGCGTCCAGGCATCTTGCTGGCGCCGGCGAGCAACACGGCGGACTGCCGCGCCTGGATTCAGTTCAGTCGCCCCCGGCGGATCGGCCCCGATGAGATGATCGTGGCCGACCTGCTCGCGCAGGCCTTCGCGCTGGCGGTCGACGGGGTGCTGGCGGCCGAGCAGGCTGCTGACCACGCGACCCACCTGGAGCAGGCGGTGGAGAGTCACCGGCTGATCGGTCAGGCGGTCGGCATCCTCATCGAGCGGCACCGGCTGCTGCCGAACGCCGCCTTCCAGATGCTGAAGGCCAGCAGCCACAATCGGAACCTGAAGTTGCGTGAGGTGGCCCGCCGGATGATCGAGAGCGGGCTGGAACCGGACGAGGCCTGAGAGAGGCACAGCCCGGTTGGCGCCACCCGGGCGGACCGAGTTTCCATGGTCTGTGGACGGGGCCTGATGGCTGCCTTCAGGCACCCGGCCGTCCGGCATGGCAAACGTAGCCCGGCGCATCGGCTCTGTCGTAAGGGCTGCGGCGAAACCCGTTGAACGCGGACACTTCGGGGTAAGGGACCGTCCATGACTGATTCGCTCCCCGAAAGAACCCGACCGCAGGCACCCGGCGCCACGGCCGATTCGCCGACCGAGATCCCGCCACGTGGTTGGCTGCAGATCATCCGGCGCGGCTGGCGGGAGGCCTCCGCCGACCAACTGCCGCTGATGAGCGCCGGGGTGGCCTTCTTCGGCTTCCTGGCGCTGTTCCCGGCACTGATCGCACTCACCTTGGTCTATGGCCTGGTCGCCGACCCGGCGACGATTGCCGGCCAACTGGACGCCCTGGGCGGCGCACTCCCGCCCGAGGCGAGGGCGTTGCTGGAGGATCAGCTGGGCCAGCTGGCGTCCGCGCCCGCTCAGGGGCTGGGCTGGGGACTGGCGCTGAGCCTGGTGATCGCGCTGTGGAGTGCTTCCGGCGGCGTCGGGAACCTGGTGACAGCGATCAACATCGCCTACGACGAGGAGCGCCGGCGCGGCGTCGTCGCCGAGAAGCTCCTCGCGCTGGGTCTGACGGTCGGAGCCGTGGTCTTCATGGTCGTGATGCTGGCCATGGTCGCCGCCCTTCCGATCGTCCTGGAATGGGTCGGCCTCACTGGCGGCTGGCGCTGGCTCGCCGAGATCGTTCGCTGGCTGCTGCTGGCCGTCCTGGTTATGCTGGCGTTCGCGGTGCTCTACCGGGTGGCGCCGGACCGCAATGCGTCCAAGTTCCGCTGGGTCTCAGTCGGCGCGGTGGTCGCCACCGTCCTGTTGCTGATCGGCTCGGCGGGCTTCTCGTTGTACGTCACCTGGTTCGGCAACTACGCCCGGACCTACGGCGCGTTGGCCGGCGTGGTGGTGATGCTGCTGTGGCTGTGGCTCACCAGCTATGCGGTGCTGCTGGGTGCCGAGATCAATGCCGAGGCCGAAGAACAGACCGCCAAGGACTCGACCCGAGGGCCTGACCGCCCGCTGGGCGAACGCGGGGCGGTCAAGGCTGACTCGATCCCGCCGCCGGACCGGGACGACGTGGACGAGCGCCGGCAGTGAGCGAACTGGAGCGACTAGCTCAGGCGGGCCGTGCCCGGGGCTCGCTTTCTTCTTTCTGTCAGTCGGTGCGTTACGTCTGCCGCGCCGCGGGGTACTCCGTGGTCTCCAACAGTCTGAGCCCCATGCCGAACAAGGAGTGACCATGACCCATGTCAGCCAGCACGACCCGGAGAACGACCGGCCGACGAGCCCTTCCTCCACGGGAGCCTCACAGCAGCCGCCTGAACGCGACCTGCCGACCGCCGGCGCCGACCCACTGAGCAGAGGATCGGCCCCCGACTTCGGGCCGGCCAGTGGCGCCGGCGCCGGGCCGGCGGTCAAGGACGCAGCAGTGGCGGGCGCTGGCAAGGTGAAGGACGCCGCGCTGGCCGGGGCCGGCGAGGTCAGCGAGGTCGCCATGGAGCGGGGTGGCGACGTGGCTCGCGCGGCCCGGGACGAGCTGACCCAGCTGACCGCGGAGGCTCGCCACCAGGCGATGTCACTGTGGTCCCAGGCTTCCGAACAGCTTCGCGAGCAGGCCGTCAACGGCAAGCAACAGGCCGCCGACCTGCTGCACTCGCTCGCGGGCGAGTTGGGGCACATGGCGTCCCGCTCGGAGCAGGACGGCCCGCTGACCGCCGTCGCCAAGCAGGTGGCGGCGCGCGCCGGCGAACTGTCGCACTGGCTGCAGGAGGCCGAGCCGAGCGACGTGCTGGCCGAGATCCGTCGGTTCGCGCGCCGCCGTCCGGTCGTCTTCCTGGCTGGCGCAGCCCTGGCCGGCGTGGTCGTCGGACGACTGAGCCGAGGGATGATGGCGGCCGCCGACGAGCATCATCCGGCCAAGGCCATGGCGCCGACCAGGAGCCGCGTGCCGTCGTCCGCGGTGGCGGAAGAATCGACGCCGGCCGGCGCTCCGGCTCGCGCGTCGCAGGACTTCAGTGACGACACCGCCTTCCCCAATCCCACCCCGCTCTCCGCTCCCGGGCTCGGCTCGGCGGCACGCTGGCCCGGTGACGCCGCCGGCGGAGACTGGCGATGAGCGGCCCGATGGAGCCCATGGCGCCCAGGCATGCGGTGGCCCCGGAGTTCGCGGCGGAGCGATCCATCGGCGAGTTGATGGGCGACGTAAGCCGCGACCTGTCCACCCTGCTTCGGCAGGAACTCGAGCTGGCCAAGGCGGAGTTGCGTGAGTCGGCCGCCCAGGCCGGACGCGGCGCAGGCCTGCTGACCTCGGCGGGCGTGGCCGCCGTCTTCGCTCTGCTGTTCGGTTCGATCGCACTGTGGTGGAGTCTCGGTCTGCTGATCGGGAACGCGTGGTCGGCCCTCGCGGTCGCGGTGCTGTGGGCCATCGTGGCGGCGGTGCTCGGCATGACCGGACGGCGCGAGCTGGCCCGCGTGAGGGGGCTGCCCAAGACGGCGGAAACCGTGGCAAAGATTCCGAATGCACTCAAAGGCAATGAAGAGGAGAACCGATGAACACCAATCCGTCCCAGCTTCGGGAAGATATCGAGCAGACCAGAAGCCGGCTGTCCGACAACGTCGACGCCCTGGCTGACCAGGCCAATCCGGCGCACGTGGCGAAGCGCCAGGTGTCCAAGGCAAAGGCGGCCGCCGGACGATTCCTGGACCGCATCCTGGGCACGGCTGAGGATCTCCGCGACGCTGCTGTGGACACCGCGCATCAGGCGGTGGAGGGGGTGCAGGAAGCGGCCGAAGGCGTCTCGGCCCGCGCACGCGGTGTAGTGGAGAGCGTCGCTGACGCCCCTGTCGCCGCACGCCGGCAGGCCCAGGGCAACCCCCTCGCCGCCGGTGTGGTCGCCTTCGGCGTAGGCCTGTTGCTGGCCGCGGCCTTCCCGCCCTCACGCAAGGAGCGGGAGCTGGCGCAGTCCGTGAAAGAGCAGGCCAAGCCGCTGACCGATCAGATCGTCGCGGCTGGTCAGGAGGTTGTGGAGAACCTCGCCGAGCCGGCCCAGGAGGCTTTCGACTCGCTGAAGGAGAGCGCCGCCGAGGCGGTCCAGCACGTCCAGCAGGAAGGAAGCGACGCCGTGAGCGAGGTCCAGGACGTCATGCGGGAGTCGGCCGGCGAGGTCACCGAGACCGCGCAACAGTCCGTGCGCGAGGTGCAGCACGAGGCTGAGGCGGCCTCCGACGACAGGCTGCCCTGAGAGTCCGGCTCCGCTTCCCCTGGAGACATCCGGCGCGCGTGCGGTCCACGCTCACGGTTTGCGGGTGTCGCTCGGCGGCTATTCACGCCGGTGGTGTTTTGATAGAGGGGAGCGTGCAGGAAGGACTTCCCCAGTGACCGAGCAGCCAGAAGACGAACGCGGCGACGAACAGGACGAGCCGACGCGCACCTGGGCGCCTGCCGAGGTTCAGACCGAGCCGCCCGTCGAGGACGAGCAGGACCAGGAAGCCATCGAGGACGCCATCGAAGAGGGCATGCCGCTCGCTCCTCAGGACGAGGAGCCGGCAGCGCCCGAACCCGCCCAGCCGGAAGCGGAGCCGGCGGCCGCCGACGCCGAGCCCACTGTCGCTGTGGCGGAGAGCGTCGACGCCGAGCCAGTCCCAAGCGAGGCTGAGCCAACCATCGCGGTGACCGAACCAGCCGCCGAACCAGTCGTGTCCGAACCCGAGACGGAGGTCGAAGTGACCGCACCCACCATGCCCATCGGTCTCTCCGAGACGATCGCCCTGCCCACCGGGGCACCCGCGCCGGAGCCCACCCAAGCCATCTTCCGCGACTCACTGGACGCGATCCCCGACCCCTACGCCGACCCGCAGTCGGAGGAGGCGCAGAAGCTCGCCGCCGAGCGCGCCGCCCGCAAGGAGGCCCGTGACGCCGCCCTCGCCGCGGTCGCCCCGGTGCCCGTGATCGCCCCCGAGCCGGTCATCGTCCAGCACCGCACCAACGACAAGTTCTTCGGCGCCTTCGGCATCTTCGCCCTCCGCCTGGTGGTGGCGGGCGTCTTCGCCGTGCGGGGCTACCAGATGCTCGGCGATCTGGCCGGCACCCAGGAGCGGATCGCCAGCACCTTGCTCGCCCCGTACGCGCAGATTCTCGCGATCGTCGTCGGCGCGGCCCACCTGCTGATCGCCCTTGCGTTGCTGCTCGGCCTGCTCACCCGAGTCGCCGGGCTGGGCGTCCTGCTGGTGGCCGGAGGCGCCCTCGCCTTCGTCTGGTGGGGCCCATGGAGCCCGTTCGTGGCGGGCCAGCAAGGCTTCCTCGGTGAGCTCGAACTGGTGCTCGCAGCGGTCGGCCTGCTGTTCCTGTGCATCGGCGGCGGCGGTTGGAGCATCGACCGCAGCTTCCGCTCCGCCCGCGCCAAGGACAAGGCCGCCCGCCAGCTGGCCCCGTAAGCGCCCTGGGCAGGAACGGGGACGTTCCTCCCGTCCAAAGCCGCCGAGCCGGCTGGACCGAAAGGAACCATCCCCGTCCAGCTCGGCTTGCCGCTGCGACTACTCTGAGGCCTGTGAGGATGCGGCGGGGGATCGGCGGGCTGGCAGCGCTTGCGCTGCTGGTGACCGGCTGCACCTTCCCCAGCATCACGCCCACGCCGACTCCCACCCCGGGCGAGCCCACCGAGATCGGCGGCGTGACGGTCTCCTCCGAGATCGGGCCGGTGGTCGATCGTCCCTTCCTGCCCGACCCGGGGGTCACCCCGGAAGGCTTCGTGGCCGCCCCGGGCGGCGACGGGCTCACCGGCTACCTCGCCCAGCAGCTGGATTGGCAGGGCTGCGGCAACGGCATGCAGTGCGCCACCATCAAGGCCCCGCTCGACTACGCCGACCCGGGCGCCCAGGCGATCACGCTGTCGCTGGCCCGCAAGCCGGCCACCGCCGAGCCCCGGCTCGGCTCGCTGTTCGTGAACCCGGGCGGCCCCGGCTCGGGCGGACGCGGGCTGGCCGCCGGCTTCCAGCAGAAGGGCCTCGAGCAGTACGACATCGTCGGCTGGGATCCGCGTGGCACGGGCGAGTCGACGCCCGTCCGCTGCTACAGCGACAAGGAGGTGGACGCCTTCCTCGGGCTCGACGCCTCCCCGGACGGCCCCGCCGAGCGGGCCGACCTGGTGAAGGCGAACGCTGACTTCGCCGCCTCCTGCTGGCAGCACAGCGGTCGGCTCCTGGAGCACATCACGACCATCGAGACCGTCCGCGACCTCGACCTGATGCGCGCGTTGGTCGGGGACGAGAAGCTCAACTACTACGGCTACTCCTACGGCACCCAGATCGGCGCCACCTACGCCGAGCTGTTCCCGTTCAATGTGGGGCACCTCGGCCTGGACGCCGCCGTCAACATCACCGACTCCGACGAGGTGATCCAGGCGATGGGCTTCGATCTGGCGCTGGGCAACTTCGCCGCCTGGTGCGCCGCTGAGAAGTGCGTGCTCGGCTCTGCCAAGGACGAGGTGCTGGCCGCGATCACCACCCTCTTCGACGACCTGGACGCCAAGCCGGTGGCCGTCGGCGACCGGCTGCTCACCCAGAGCCTGGCGATGCTCGGCGTCGCGCAGCTGCTGTACGGCGGCAAGCCTGCCTGGAAGTCGCTGGCCTCCTATGTGGCGTGGGCCCGGCAGGGCAGCGGCGAGGCGCTGCTGTGGGTCGCCGACCAGATGCAGGGCCGGGACGAGAAGGGGCGGTACTCGACCATGTACTTCGCCTTCCCGGCGATCAGCTGCGCCGACAACGTCGACTATGGGGTCGTCGACGCCGACAGCGTCTGGATCGACGACCAGGCCAAGGCCCCCATCTTCGGACGCTACTTCGGCCCGCAGTACACCTGCACGCTGTGGCCGGTGCGTCCCGCCGTCCAATTCGACCTGCGCGGGGCGGGGGCGGCGCCGATCCTGGTGATCGGCGGCACCGGCGACAACGCGACCCCCTACCAGCACGCCGTCTCGATGGCCGGCCAGCTGGAGTCGGCCGTGCTGCTCACCTACGAGGGCGAGGGCCACGGCACCTACGGTCAGAAGTCCTCCTGCGTGGACCAGATCGTCGTCGACTACCTGGTGCGCGACCAGCTCCCCGCCGACGGCACGACCTGCCGCTGACACGCGGTTCGTGTCAGCCCGCACGGTGCCCCTATAGTTGTGCTCCGGTCCGGCTCACCCGGCCAGGCCGCCTTAGCTCAGTCGGCAGAGCGTCTCACTCGTAATGAGAAGGTCTGGGGTTCGATTCCCCAAGGCGGCTCCGATGCTTGCCAGCGCCTCGGCGTCTGGATGATGCTTGCCGCATGGCGACCTGGATCTACTTCATCCGCCCACCGCGGCCCGACTTCATCGCGACCATCTCCGAGGACGAGCGGGCGATCATGATGGGACCGCACAGCGGCTACCTCGACGAACTCTTCGAGCAGGGGCGGCTGATCCTCGCCGGGCCTACCTGGGGTGGCGTCCTCGACGACGGGGTCGCGATCATCGAGGCCGAGGATGAGGCTGCGGCCCGTCAGGTGATGGCGGCGGACCCGGCGATCGCCAGCGGGCTGATGACCGGGGAGCTGCGCAGCATCCGGGTGTCGTTCCTGCGCGGACGCGACTGAGCCACGTCCTCGGCGGGATTCCCGCCTTCGCGGGAATGACGAGAGGGCGCGGGAATGACGGAGGTGCGCGGGAACGACGATGAGGCGCGCGACGGCCGCTACTTCGCGGGCTCCGGACGCTTCCACACGGCGACCTCCCAGTGCTTGGCGCGAGCCACGGTGAAGAGCCGCTGGTCGGGGTTCACCGCCACCGGGTTGCCCAGCAGCTGCAGCCAGGAGGTGTCGGCCTGGCTGTCGCCGTAGCCGTAGGAGGCGCCGAGGTTGAAGCCGCGCGCTTCGGCGTAGCTCTTCAGCCAGGCCGCACGAGCCTCGCCGACGATCGGGGGAGAGGCGAGGTAGCCGGTCAGCACCCCGTCAGTGGCGTGCAGGCCGGTGGCCACCACCTCGTCGAAGTGGGGGGCGGCGATCTCGGCCAGCACGTCAACCCCGCCGGTCACCAGCACGGTGTGATGCCCGACGGCACGGTGCTCGGCGACCCGCTCCAGGGCGTCGGCCAGCAGGTGCTCGCGCAGCTTCCGTCCGACCGGGCCGGCGATGTAGCGCTGCAGATCCGCCACCCGCATCCCCCGGTGCAGTCGCAGGAAGCTGCGGATGAACTCGCTGCGGTCCCGCCGCTCGGCGGCCAGGAACCGCGGCAGCAGGGCGGCGATCTTGGTCACCTCGCGCGGCACCGCGGTGATGTCCTGCTCGGCGTCCCGCAGCCACAGGTACTGCTGCACCAGGTTGGCGTGCAGCACAGTGCCCTCCAGGTCGAACACCGCCACCACGTTCTCGCCCGGGGCGAGCGGACGCCGGGTGCGCTCGCTGCGCTCCCCGCGGTTGGCGAAGGCCCGGGTCAGCGTGGTGATCGCCGGCAGGTGCACGTCCTGCAGGTAGTGGTGCCAGTCGATCGACGCGACGTCGAAGCCGGTGTCGTCGTCCGGGCCGTCGGAGACCTCGGCGTGCAGCGCGCGGGTCTGGGTGTCGTCGAACAGCACCTCCGACTGCACGTAGGCGCGATACAGGTCAGAGAACTTCCGCAGCATCCCGAGATCGCGCTCGGCCGATTCCAGGCTGCCCAGCCATTCCCGGGTGCGTTCGCCGGCCGGCAGCCGGGAGAGCGCTCGTGCGGCCAGCTTGACGCCGGCCTCCTTGCGCTTCATCTCGGCCTCGAACCGGACCCCGCCGGGGAACTTCCACGGCGGCACCCGGGTCGGGCCGTTGGCGCCGGGGATCGGGTTCTCGGTGAAGTAGGTGCGGATCGCGTCGTACATCTGGTGGAAGGGCAGCGGGTTGGTCGCCCCCGAGCCCATGTGGAAGTACCGGGCGCGATCCCGCGGCGCCTCGGTGGCCGCGGCGGCCAGCACGGCGTTCACCACGAAGTCGACCGGGACGACGTCCAGCACGCTGTCGGGCAGGCCCGGGAACTCGGGCAGCTGGCCGCGTCCGTAGGCGATGATCAGCGGGTCGGCCACCTTGAAGCCGTCGATCCAGCCCGGGTAGGGGTGCCGCAGCGCGCTCTCGATGATGGACGGCCGCACCACGCTCAGCCGGTGCCCGTTGCCCAGCCACAGCTCCTCGGCCAGCCGCTCGGCGAGCGCCTTGGTGAGGGTGTAGGCGTCCGTCCAGCCCAGGCTCTGGGCGCGGGCCCGGCCGTGCTCGACCAGTTGCTCGTCCACCCAGGCGCGCCTGGCGGCTTCGGTGGCCTCGGCCACCGCCTGCGGGCCTACCTTGCCGACCTTCTGCTGGGCCTCCTTGAGGAACTGCCGCAGCTTGGCCGGCTGCCGGGACGCCTCGTCCACCCGGGTGCGGGCGGTGAGCGCGGCCTGCTCCTCGACCCGCCAGTCCACCTCGTGCTCGACCGGATCCTCGGTGACCAGCCCCTTGCGGGCGCCGTTGACGTACGCGGTGGAGACGTGGACGACGTGCGGGTCGGCGCCGGCGGCCAGCAGAGCCTGGTAGAGCTTCGCGACGCCGGTGACGTTGGTGCCGAAAGCCTGGTCGATCGGGTCGTCGAAGTTCACCGACGAGGCGGAGTGCAGCACCAGGTCGAGCTTCTCCGGCTCGGGCCCGAGGTCGCCCAGGGATCCCTCGACCACCCGCACCCGCTCGGCCACGATCCGCTTCGCCTCGTCGGAGCCGACCTGCTCGATCCAGTTGGCAAAGACGGACTTGCGCTGCAGGCTGGTGAGCCGCCGCTCCGCCGAGATCGAGCCCTTGGGGCGGACGAGGACGGTGATCGTGGTGCCGGGGTGGCTGCTCAACAGCCGCTCCAGGATCGCCTGACCGACGAATCCGGTGGCCCCGGTGAGCAGGATGCGTGCGTTGCCGAGGTCGATGCTCACGGGCGGGGATCCCCTTTCGGATTGCGGACCAGCGGACGCCGGGCGGAGCCCCGGCGGTCGCCGCCGGCCAGGCAGGCAGCAGCCCGGTTAGGGCAGGTGTCACGGTAGCATCCGGCCGCCGAGGCGGCGATGCTCGCCCACCCCGACCCGCCCCGGCCCCGCACAAACCGGGCAATCCAGGGCCGGTGCGTGCAATGCGTCCGCGGCCGGCCGGATTCACCCGGTTTGTGCGGGGCGCCGGGCGGGGACGGCGGACGGGCCGGTTGGGAATACCCAAGGGGGTATGGCGGCTACACTGGTTGCGCATCGAGAACCGGTCGCCCGTCGAGAACCGAGGAGTCCCATGGCCACCGTCAACCTGACCGCCGACAGCTTCGAGGCGGCCGTCAACGACAACGACATCCTGCTGGTCGACTGGTGGGCCGCCTGGTGCGGCCCGTGCCGGATGTTCGCCCCGGTCTTCGAGAAGGCCGCCGAGAAGCACTCCGACATCGCCTTCGGCAAGGTCGACACCGAGGCCGAGCGCGAGCTCTCCGGGGCGGCCGGCATCTCGTCCATCCCGACCCTGATGGCGTTCCGCGACGGCATCCTGGTGTTCTCGCAGCCCGGCGCGCTGCCCGCCTCCGCCCTGGAGGAGCTGATCGGCGCCATCCGCGGGCTGGACATGGACGACGTCCGCTCCCAGCTCGCCGCCCAGCAGGAAGCCCGGTGAAGCTCAACGCGCAGGACATGGCGACGGTCACCCGTCGCCTCAAGCGCGCCCAAGGCCAGCTCGGCGGCATCATCAAGATGATCGAGGACGAGCGCGACTGCCAGGAGATCGTCACCCAGCTGGCCGCGGTCTCCAAGGCGCTGGACCGGGCCGGCTTCGCCGTGATCTCCACCGGCCTGAAGGAATGCCTGGCCAATCCCGACAGCGACGACCTCGACCTCGGCTCCTTGGAGAAGCTCTTCCTCTCCCTGGCGTGACCCCGGCCGGACCGCCTGGCTTGGCGAAGGTCGTTCGGCTCATGCGGCCTGGCCGTTCTGTCGAGCCTGGACGAACCGACCAAGGGGTGGACAGCTGACATCCGGGGCAGGGTCGCCGCTGGGCGATCGGCGGGATCGGTTGTGCACGCTGGGCGGGTCGAGCTGCCGGATCGTGGTCCCTGAACGCGGGCTGAAGATTCGCCCCGAGCTCGCGTTTCACACTTGCGCGGAGTCGGGCAGGCGGTGTTAGATACGGGACGTGAGCATCCTGCTCTCGCGGGCCGCGTGCCCGCACCTGGCAGCGCCCGGAGCCCGACAACGTGGTCCTCGGGTTCTGTCGACCCCCACTCCCGCTCATCGGGCGGACAGCGCAGACAGGATTGAGGATGGCCGCATCCAGTACTGCTGAGCAGATCGTCGAACACATCGGCGGCGCAGCGAACATTACGAGCTTGACCCATTGTGCAACCCGGCTCCGCTTCGAACTCGTGGACGCCGGCAAGGTCGACGCCAAGGCGCTCGACAAGACCCCGGGCGTCCTCGGCGTCGTCCCGCAGGCAGGCGACCGCTACCAGGTCGTCATCGGCGGCGCCGTCCAGGGCGTCTTCACCGAGATCATGAACCTGCCGTCGATGGCCGGCGCCAAGCCCGCGACGGGCGGCGCCAAGAGCGACGCCGACGTGAAGGCGGCGGCGCGGGCCAAGGCCCGCGGCAAGGTGGCCTGGCTGGATTCCTTCTTCGAGTACCTCTCCAACAGCTTCCGTCCGCTGCTGGGCGTCCTGCTGGGCGCCTCGCTGGTGATCGCCTTCGCGGCCATCCTGGACGCCTTCGGCATCGTCGACTTCCGCGCGGCTGACAAGCCGGCCGGCTGGATCTTCATCGACTCCATCTGGCACGCGGTGTTCTACTTCCTGCCGCTTGCGGTCTCCTACAACGCGGCGAAGGCGCTCAACATCGACCCGTGGGTCGGGTTCAGCGTGATGGCGGCGCTGATGACCCCCGACTTCGTGAAGCTCGCCAACCCGGAGCTGGTCGCCTCCACGGTGTGTAGCGCGAACCCCATCGAGGGAGCCGCCGACATCTGCACGGCGAACATCTTCGGCATCCCGATGCCGATCAACGACTACAGCGGCGCGGTCTTCGTGCCGTTGATCATGGTCGCGGTGCTGGCGATCGTCTACAAGACCGCGCAGCGGATCATCCCGAGCAACCTGCACCTGGTGTTCGTGCCGTTCCTCTCGATGCTGATCATGGTTCCGGTCTCCGCCTTCCTGATCGGCCCGCTCGGCCTGTGGATCGGCACCGTGCTGGGCCAGGGCCTGTCCTGGCTCAACACCACGGCTCCGTTCATCTTCGCGATCATCATCCCGATGGTGTACCCGTTCCTGGTGCCGCTGGGCCTGCACTGGCCGCTGAACGCCCTGATGCTGGCGAACCTCGCTCCGCCGCCCGCGGGGCTCGGCTACGACTTCATCCAGGGCCCGATGGGCGCCTGGAACTTCGCCTGCTTCGGCGCCACCGCCGCCGTGCTGGTGATCTCTGCACGAGAACGCGATCTGGAAATGCGGCAGACCGCCACCGGCGCCCTCGCCGCCGGTCTGCTGGGCGGCATCTCCGAGCCCTCGCTCTACGGTATCCACCTGCGCTTCAAGCGGATCTACCCGCGGATGCTGGTGGGCTGCTTCACCGGCGGCCTGATCGTCGCGGTCGGCTCGCTGATCCTCGGGACGGACGGCGTGCGGGCGAACACCTTCGCCTTCACCTCACTGCTCACCATCCCGATCTTCTCCCCGATGTTCCTGTACGTGCTGGCTATCGCGGGCGCCTTCTTCGTGGCGTTCTTCCTGATCCTGACCGGTGACTACCGCACCGAGGAGGAGAAGGCCGAGTTCCGCGAGGCTCGCGACCAGGCCGAGGCCGACGCCAAGCTCGAGGCCGCCGCGCATGCCGCCGCCCCGGCCGTGGCTGCGGCTCCCGCCGCTGCGGGCGCTGCCGCCACCGCGGTCGCCACCCTGGTGGCCACCGAGCAGGTGTCCGCGCCGATCGCCGGCAAGGTCATCGTCCTGACCGATGTGCCAGACCCGGTGTTCGCGTCCAAGGCGCTGGGCGACGGCGTCGGCATCGTGCCCAGCGACGGCCACGTCGTGGCGCCGGTGAGCGGCACCATGATCACGGTCGCCAACACCGGCCACGCCTTCGGCCTGAAGACCGACGACGGGGTCGAGGTGCTGGTGCACGTCGGCATCGACACGGTGAAGATGGCCGGCAGCGGCTTCGAGGTGCTGGTCGCCGACGGCCAGCGGGTCGAGGCCGGTGAGCCGCTGGCCAACGTCGACCTCAACGCGGTCAAGGAGGCCGGCTACGACACCACCACCATCGTGGTCGTGCTCAACACCGCCAGCCTGGCCTCGGTGACCCCGAAGCCCGGCATCGACGTCCAGGCCGGCGACGCCGTGATCGACATCAAGGCCTAGTCGGCAAAACACGAAGTGGGACGGGGTTCGCTCCGTCCCACTTTGCTGTCCGCCGCCCTGTCATTCCCGCACAGGCGGGTGCTAGCGGGGTTGGCGGACGGAGATCAGGCGGGCGATGTGCAGGTCGCTCCAGTCGCCGGTGAACTCCAGCTCGACCAGGGTCGCCGGGGCGAACTGGGCGGAGAGCTTGCGCAGCTCGGCGGGGTCGGAGCGGCGATCCGCCAGATCGTGCGCCAGGGCGGGGATGCCCGGGTAGTGCCCCACCACGATGGCGGCGCGGACGTGCTCGGGCAGCCCGGCGAGCGCGGTCAAGATCCGCCCGGCCGAGCAGTTGTAGAGCGAGTCGACGACGGTGACGGACGGCGCGAGCCCCAGCGCCGCCGCGGTCTGCCGGGTCCGCTCGGCGGGGGAGCACAGTACCCGCTCGATGCCCCGTCCGGCCAGGGCGGCGCCGACCCGGGCCGCCTCCGCCTGGCCCTGGACGGTCAGCGGACGCTCGCGGTCCGTGCCCGCGAAACCCGCCTGGCCGTGCCGCATCAGGAACAGCCGGCGGGTCATCGGGCTACCGGCCCAGGCCATGGCCGCGCGCAACCTTCGGATCAGGCGTCTCGCCAGCGGCTCAGGAGCCCTCGTCGGAGCGGGTGAACCCGTTCTCGTAGGAGGTGCCGCGCGCCCGGGACCAGCTCTCCCGGATCTCACGCTCGGCTTCGGCATGGCCGACCCACACCGCGCCCTCGACCGACTTGCCCGGCTCCAGGTCCTTGTAGACCGTGAAGAAGTGCTCGATCTCGAGCAGCGTCAGGTTCGGCAGGTCGGTCAGCTCCCTGATGTTGGTCTGCCGCTGGTCGGCCACAGGAATGCACAGCACCTTGTCGTCGCCGCCCATCTCGTCGCTCATCCGGAACATGCCGATCGCCCGACATTCGATGAGCGCCCCCGGGAAGGTCGCCTCCGGCACCAGCACCATGGCGTCCAGCGGGTCGCCGTCCTGGCCCAGGGTGCCCTCGATGA
>CAZLWS010000031.1:0-2894 GCA_964563205.1 uncultured Propionibacteriaceae bacterium
CCGTGGGTGAAGTAGATGCAGACGCCGGTGTGGTACATCTGCGTGACCCGCGGTGACACGAACGGCCTGCCCGGGAACCCGAGCCGGGAGTGCTCAGCCTCGGCCACCCGCCGCACCGCGTCGCAGACCTCGTGGATCTTGCTCCACGGCACCGTGGTCTCGTAGGTTTCGCCGACGATGTAGTAGTCGGCCAGCAGGTCGCGGATGTACGCGATCGCGTAGGTGAGCATGTAGCCACGCTCGCCGTTGGACGGCCCGCCGGAGATGCCGCCGAACTTCTTCGCGGTGTCCATGACCACCTTGAACTGGTAGTCGACCTCGTCCTTGTCGCCCTCCAGCACCATGGTCGCGGCCACCATCTTGTGCGGGTCGAAGCCCTTGATCTTGGTGACCAGGAGCTTCTCGGCCTTGCTCTTCAGGATGTGCACCCGGTCGGACGGCGCCGGCTTCAGCGCCTGCCCCAGCCGGAACTGGACGTTGTCGACCAGCCGGATGGAGGCCGGCTTGGCGCCGGTCTGGTTCAGCGCGGCCATGAACGCCACGCCCTTCTTCCAGTCGGAGAAGATCACCGAGCCGTACTTCTTGGCCTCGGGCAGCTTGTGAATGCGGATGACCGCCTTGGTGACCAGGCCCAGGTTGCCCTCGGAGCCGAAGGCCGCCTTGAAGGCCTCCACGCCGGCAGCCTGCCGCGGGGTCGAGTACAGGTTCTCGACCACCCCGGACGGGGTCACCAACGTCACGTTCTCGACGACGTCCTCGATGTTGCCGTACCGGTTGCGCTTCATGCCGGAGGCGTTGGTGGCGATCCAGCCGCCCAGGGTCGACAGCTCGATGCTGTCCGGCTCATGGCCGCAGGTGAAGCCCTGCTCGGCCAAAAGCTCCTCCAGCAGTCCGCCCAGGATGCCCGCCTGCACGCAGGCGGTCAGGTTCTCGGCGTCCACCCACTCGATGGCGTCCATCCGCTTCATGTCGAGGGAGACGACCATCCGGGTCTCCTCCGCCGGGATCTGCAGGGCGTCGGAGACGTTCGTCCCGCCGCCGTAGGGGATCAGGCAGACGTCGTGCTGGCGGGCCAGGTTCACGATCGCGACGCAGTCCGCCTCGGACTCCGGCCAGACCACGAGGTCGACCGTGCGCGGCAGGTTGCCGTAGAGCACCCGCGACACCTCGTCGGTGGTGGTCTGGCCGTGGGAGTGGATCAGCCGCTCCCGGTCGTCGGCGGTGAACTGATCGGCGGAGAGCGCCTTGCCGAGCGCGGTCAGGAAGCGCTTGTTCTGCTTCGCCGCGGAGACCTGCGGGTTCTCGGTGAGCGGGCGCTTGGCAGTGAAGTCGATGTCGTAGTCGAGCTCGGTGCGCACGAACGGGATCAGGTAGGGCATCGGGTAGCCGCACAGGTTGTACCGCGAGCCGGTCATGATCACGCACTCGTCCGGCTCCACCACGAGCTTGGTGTCCCGGTACCCCCAACGGTGATCCCAGGTGGTGGGGTCGAGCTTCGAGGTGTCGCGGTTGAGGGTCTTGTCTGCCATCTGCTGTGCGCTCCTTGGAGGACGGACGTGAACTGCCCGAGCACCGCGAGCATATCGAACCGGCGAGCGGCCGCTTGCTCGCCAGCTACTATCCGGTCCGACCCCGGCCGACCCCGGCCCGGCGCCGGAACAGCCAGGCGCCCCAGCCGTACCCGCCGATCAGGATGAGCAGGCACCAACCGAGCGCCCACCCCAACTCGTCACCGAGCGGAACGCCGGCCAGCAATCCCCGCACCGATTCGATGATCGGGGTGAGCGGCTGGTGCCGGGCCACTGGCTGCAGCCAGGCGGGCATCGTCTCCACGGCGACATAGGCGGTGGAGAGATAGGGCAGGAACAGCAGCAGGAAGCCGTAGCCGTTGGCGGCCTCGGGGCTGCCGGAGGCCAGCCCGATCGCCGCGAACAGGTAGGTGATGGCCAGGATGTAGCCGGCCAGGAGCGCGATCGCCCCCGCCCAGCCCCACAGCCCCGCGGCGGGACGGAAGCCGATCCCCAGAGCGACCCCGATCACGACCGCCGTGGCGAGCAGGTTGCGCAGCAGGCTGGCGACGACGTGCCCGGTGAGCGCGGCGCCGGCGCGCAGCGGCATGGTGCGGAACCGGTCGATGATCCCGGTCTCCATGTCGCGGGCCACGTACACCGCGGTCGAGGAGGCGCCGAATCCGGCGCAGGTGAGGATGGTCCCCGGCACCACGTAGCCGGTGTAGCCGCCGGACGGATCGATCGCGCCGCCGAAGACGTAGGTGAACAGCAGCATCAGCATCACCGGCAGCACCACGGCCATCAGCAGCGACTCGCCGTCCCGCAGCGAGTGCAGCAGGGAGCGCCGGGTGAGCACGATCTCGGCGGTGACGCCCGAGACTCCAGGACGCGGGCCGGGCCCCGCAATGGTCGTCACGCGACCTCCTTTCGGTCGCGGGCCGCTCCGCCGGCCGCGGTCAGTGCGAGGAACACGTCGTCGAGGCTGGGACGTCGCACGGTCACGATGCCCTCGGCTCCGGCTTCATCCAGGGTGTCGAGCGCCGCCCTGACTCCTGCGACGGTGCCGTCGGTGTGCACCTCCTGGAGCAGTTCGCCGTCCCGGTCGCGGAGTTCGACGGTGTCGCCGCCGACCTGTGCTTTCAGGCCTGCCGCCGTGCCGGTGGCGACCACCCGCCCGGCCGCCAGGACGGCGATCTGGTCGGCGAGCCGATCGGCCTCCTCCAGGTACTGGGTGGTGAGGAAGACGGTGGTGCCAGCACCGGCGAGAGCGCGGATCACGTCCCACAGCTCGCGCCGGCTGCGGGTGTCGAGGCCCGTGGTCGGCTCGTCGAGGAAGAGCACAGCGGGGGTCACCACGAAGCTCAGTGCGAGGTCGAGCCGGCG
>CAZLWS010000031.1:2994-7623 GCA_964563205.1 uncultured Propionibacteriaceae bacterium
CGAGGAAGAGCACAGCGGGGGTCACCACGAAGCTCAGTGCGAGGTCGAGCCGGCGCCGTGTCGATGGCCGCCGTGGCCGCCCGTCTCGGGTACACCCCGATGTCGCTCTACCGCTATGTCAGTGCGAAGGACGACCTCATCCTGCTGATGCTGGAGGAGGCGACCGGGCTGCCGAGCGAGGAGGTCCGGACGGTCGCGAGCTGGCGCGAGGGGATGGAGCTGCTCTACCGCGAGATGCTGGGGCGCTACCTGCAGCATCCCTGGGTGCTCGACGTGCCCATCAACGGCACGGCCACGACCCCGAGCACCGCCGCCTGGATGGACGCCGGACTCCGCGTCCTGTCCGGCACCGGGCTGGCCCCGCTGGAGAAGATCTCGATCGTCCTGCTGGTGACCGGGCACGCCCGCTGGGCCGGCACGGTCGAGGCGGGATACGCCCGCCTGCAGCGGGAGGCCGGGATGGCCGACGACGAACTGGCCGCGCGGGAGAACGCCCTGTTCCAGTTGCTGGTCACCGCGGACGCCTACCCCGACCTGCGGGAAGCGGTCGACTCCGGGGTCTTCCTCGACCAGGGCGACCCCTTCGCCATCGGTCTCGCCCGGTGCATGGACGGGATCGCGTCCTACATCGCCGCCGTCGAGACCGGCCGGCGCGACGAACCCCGCCCCTGGGCAGGGCAGGAGGACGCCGAGATCGCCGGCGACCGCCGGTTCCGTGAAGCACAGAAGGCGGTGCGGGCGGCGGAGCGAGCCCTGCGCGAGGCCCGCAAGCTGGAACGCCAGGCGGCCCGGGAAGCCCAGGAGCGGCTGGCCCGGCCCTGATTCAGGTCGGTGGCCTATCCGACCTCGACCTCGGTGTGGTCGGTGACCCACAGGGTGTGGAAGGCGCCCGGGCGGTCCACCCGGCGGTAGGTGTGGGCGCCGAACAGGTCGCGCTGGCCTTGGATCAGGGCGGCGGTCGAGCGTGCCGCGCGCAGCCCGTCGAAGTAGGAGAGCGAGGACGCGAAGGCCGGGGTCGGGACGCCGTGCAGGGCGGCCTCGGCGACCACCTTGCGCCAGGCGGGAAGCCCGGCCCGGACCACCTCGGCGAAGTACTCGTCGGCGATCAGCAGCGGCAGTTCGGGGTCGCGCTCGTAGGCCTCGGTGATGCGGTTCAGGAACTGGGCCCGAATGATGCAGCCACCCCGCCAGATGCGGGCCAGGTCGCCCCGCTTCACGTTCCAGCCGTACAGCTCGCTGGCGGCCGCGATCTGGTCGAAGCCCTGGGAGTAGGCGATCACCTTGGACGCGTACAGCGCCTGTCGCACCTCCTCGATGAAGGCGGCGCGGTCCTGGATCTGCCAGGGCTCGGTCTCGGTGCCGAAGGTCTCCCGCGCGGCCTCTCGCTGGGGCAGGCTGCTGGAGAGCGCCCGGGCGAAGGTGGCCTCGGCGATGCCGGTGATCGGAATGCCCAGCTCAAGGGCGTTCTGGACGGTCCACCGTCCGGTGCCCTTCTGGCCGGCCTCGTCCACCACGATGTCGATGAACGGCCCGCCGGTCTTGGCGTCCACCTGGGAGAGGACTTCGGCGGTGATCTCGATCAGGAAGGACGAAAGGTCGCCCGCGTTCCACTCGGCGAAGATCTCGGCCAGTTCGGACGGGGTCGCGCCCAGGCCCTTGCGCAGCAGGTCGTAGGCTTCGCCGATCAGCTGCATGTCGGCGTATTCGATGCCGTTGTGCACCATCTTCACGAAGTGGCCGGCGCCGTCCGGGCCGATGTGGGTGCAGCAGGGGACGCCGTCGACCTTGGCCGAGATGTCCTCCAGGATCGGGCCCAGTTCGGCATAGGCCTCCACCGTGCCGCCCGGCATGATCGCCGGACCGGTGAGCGCCCCCTCCTCGCCGCCGGAGATGCCGGAGCCGACGAAGTGCAGCCCGGTCGCGCGCACCGCGGCCTCCCGCCGGATGGTGTCGGGGAAGTGGGCGTTGCCGCCGTCCACGATGATGTCGCCCGGCTCCATCAGCGGAACCAGTGAGTCGATCACCGCGTCGGTGCCCTTGCCCGCCTGCACCATGATGATCACCTTGCGCGGACGCTTCAGGCTCGCGACGAACCCTTCCAGCGACTCGGACGGCACGAACGCGCCCTCCGTGCCGTGCGCGGCGATGACCTCCTCGGTGCGCGCCCAGGTCCGGTTGTGCACGGCCACCGTGTAGCCGTGGTGGGCCAGGTTCCGCGCCAGGTTGCTGCCCATCACCGCCATTCCGACCACGCCGATGTCGGCGGTGGCGGTGGTGTCGGAAACCGGTGCGGTCATGGCAGCTCCTCAGGGATGCGAGTCAGTGCGGGTACGTTACCAAGGGAACCACCCCGGCCACCCTCCCCGCCGAGCGGCGCTGGACGGACAAAGCTGACGCCAGTTGCCGACATCGGCGCCGACTCGTGAGCCGCGGACGGCCCTGGAGGCAGGTTCGTCCGGGTCACCCGCGCAGCCGGCCGATCAGCGCGGTGGTGGCGGAGGCAGGCAGCGCGGTCAGCAGCAGCCACGTGGCGATCGGCTGTTCGAGGTAGACGTTGAGGGCGCCGAGCACGGCGTAGGCGGCGCGGCCGTCGTAGTAGCTGGTGGCGTAGGCGGCCCAGACCAGGGCCGAGGCGGCGCCGGCCAGCGCCCAGAACCGCCAGCCAGCCGGGAGCGGTGAGCGCCGCACCTCAGCGCGTCCGCAGACCTGGAAGAAGACCATCCACAGCACGTAGTGCATGACCTGCAGGAACGCGAAGACCGCCAGGAAGCGCAGCCCGAGGGCCGGATCGGCGCCGGGCGGGGACGCGCTGGCCACGAGGGCGGCCGGATCCACCAGCTCGGTGACGATCGCGGGCGGCGCCCCGTTCAGCAGCGGATCGGTGACCCCGGCGAGGATCGCCGCCGGAATGCCTGCCAGCCAGACCAGGCTCACGCCGACGAACCCCCACCGCTGGCCGCGCGGACGTCCGCGCGTCCAGTCCCACAAGAAGACGAGCGGGACGAGGTTGTGCCCGTGGACGAACAGATGCCAGTACCAGGGCAGCTCGACCAGCGACCAGATCGCGATCACCGCCAACAGCAGCAGAGCCCACCACCGCAGCCGCCTGCGCAGCCCGACCACGAGGGCTGCCCCGATCCCGGCCATGCCCCCGACCAGCTCCAGCTGGTGCCCCAGATGCGGCGCGACGGACGACACCGCCCGGGTGAGCGCCATCACGGCGACGAAGGCTGCCAGCAGCCACCCCGTCGAACCGGGCAGCGCGCCAGCGACCCGTCCGCTCAGGTACCGGACGGCCAGCAGCACATGCAGCGGCCCGAGCAGCATCACGCTGAACGTCGCGGTGACGAACGGGGCCCGCAGAGTCAGCACCGCCAGCAGCGCCGCGACCAGCAGCAGCCCGGCGGCCGGCAGGCGCAGGCTACTTGCGCTTACGGGAGTACCTCCACAGCGCTACCCCAAGCACGGCGAGCATCACGACCACGAGCATGATGACGACGCCGAGTCCGGTCCCGAGGGGGAAGGCGGGGGCGATGGCATCCTGGGGCATGGACCCACCCTAGGGGCCCGCAAAGCCTTTCCACCAGGGTGCGGCAGCCGGTCGCTACGCTGCCCTGGTGTGGGAATGGGCGGTCGCGTACCTGGTCACCTGCGCGGTGGAGATGCCGCTCGTGGTCGCGCTGGTGCGCGGGCTGGGCTGGCGCGCCGAGCGGGCACCCGGCGTCTGGCTGACGGCCTGGCTGCTGCAGCTGACCCACCCGGTGCTGTGGCTCGTCGGTCCGGTCGAGGTCTGGGCCGTGGCGATCGCAGAGGTCGTGGTCACCGTCGTCGAAGCCGCCAGCCTGCACTGGTGGGCGACCGCTCGCGCCCGGCAGCCCAGCACGGCGACCACTGCCGAGAGCGCCCTGCTGATCGCCGTCATCGCCAACGCGGCGTCCTTCCTGATCGGCCTGGCCGTCTTCTGGCTGACCGGCTAGGCAGACCTGATCGGCTGGGACCGGTTGACGGGTGGCGGCACCGGCGCGTGGGCGATCGGCGGATCTACAATCCGGGGATGCCAGACCTGCGCGACGAGTCTGCGGACGCCCCGACCAGACCGTGGGGTCCGCCGTCCTTCGCCAAGCCATACCTCCCGCCGCAGCGACCGATGATCCGCGCGTACACGTCGACGGCTACGGCGGCGTTCAGTCGGCGCGACTCCCGCCTGCCCGGCTACGCCGCAGCGGTCGAGGCGGCCCGCGCGCTCGGCTTCGAGCCCGTCCTGCGCACGGTCGGCGGGCACCTGGCGCCACTCCACGAAGCGACCCTCGTCGTGGACATGATCGCCGCCGAAAGGGAAGCCCAGTTCCGCACCCGCGATCGTTTCGGACGGGCCTCGACGGCCATCTGCACCGCGTTGCGGCGCCTCGGGGTGCCCGCACAGGTCGGCGAGTTGCCGGGCGAATACTGCCCCGGCGAGTTCAGCGTGAACGCCGCGGGCACGACGAAGCTGGCGGGAATCGCCCAGCGGGTCATGCCGTGGGGGTTCCTGCTCAGCATCAATCTGGTCGTCGCCGATCCCGCGCCGCTACGAGCGGTCGTCGACGAGTGCTATCGAGAACTCGACCTGCCGATCGACCCGGCGCGGGT
>CAZLWS010000031.1:7723-17177 GCA_964563205.1 uncultured Propionibacteriaceae bacterium
GGCCTACTGGCGGTGGCGGAAGTACCGCCACAGGGCAAACCCGAGCACGGCGAGAGCCACGACCGCCAGCAGGAGGAACGGTCCGACAGCGGTCCCTGAGGAGGCATCCGGCGGTATGGAGGGGACGTCCAAGAGCATGGTCACAACCTAGCCCGAGGCAACGGATCAGAGTCAGGGGACGAGGTGCCCGGCCGCCCGGAACAGCTCGTACCACTCCGGACGGGTCAGGACGAGATCGGCGCCGGCGGCCGCGGCCCGGACGCGGGTCGGGCTGGTGCTCCCGAGCACGACCTGGATGTCCGCCGGGTGCCGGGTGATCCACGCCACCGCGATCGCCTCGGGCGCCACGCCGTACTGAGCGGCGAGCCGGTTGATGACGGCGTTGAGCTCCGGGTAGCCGCGGTTGCCCAGGAACGGGCCGGTGAAGAAGCCGGCCTGGAAGGGCGACCAGGCCTGCACCGTGATGTCGTGCAGCCGGCAGTAGTCGAGCGCGCCCAGCGTCCGGTCGACCGCCTGGTCGTTGCCCGCCATGTTCATGGCGACGCCCTGAGCGATCAGCGGGGCGTGGGTGATCGAGAGCTGCAACTGGTTGGCCACCAGCGGCTGGGTGACGTGGCGGCGCAGCAGCTCGATCTGGCCGGGGGTGTGGTTCGACACCCCGAAGTGCCGCACCTTGCCGGCGGCGGCGAGTTCGTCGAAGGCCCGGGCGACCTCCTCGGGCTCCACCAGCGCGTCCGGACGGTGCAGCAGCAGGACGTCCAGGTAGTCGGTGCGCAGCGCGGACAGCGAGCCGTCCACCTGCTTGACGATGTGCTCGTAGGAGAAGTCGAAGTAGGGGCCGTCCTTCACGATCCCTGCCTTCGTCTGCAGCACGATCTGCTCGCGTTCCGCCGAGGACAAAGCCAAGGCGTCGCCGAACCGCTGCTCACAGCCGTGGAATGACCCTGCGCCGTAGATGTCGGCGTGGTCGAAGAAGTCGACGCCGAGCTCCCGGCAGGTGTCGTACAGGATGCGGATCTCGGCGTCGGTGGACTCCTTGATCCGCATCATGCCGGCCACCACCGCGGGCACCTGCAGGTCGCTGCTTCCGAGCGGGTAGGTCTTCATCGGCACTCCTCAGTTGGTGGATGTGGGCCAGTACAGGGAATCGGGGGTCGAACGGCGTCCGAAGATGGCCTGCCCGACCCGCACCACGGTCGCGCCCTCCTCGATCGCCCACTCGTAATCGCCGGACATGCCCATGCTGAGCTCGTCCAAGCCTTCGAATCGGTCGCGCAGTTGGTCGCGCAGTTCCCGCAGCCGGACGAAGCACGCCCGGACGGCCGCCTCATCGCGGCTGAACAGCGCCAGTGTCATGAGGCCGCGGACGCGCAGCGCGGAGTACCGCGGAAGTTCGGCCAGCACCCCTGCCACCTCCTCCGGCGCCAGGCCGTACTTGCTCTCCTCAGCCGAGGTGTTGACCTGGACGAACACGTCGAGGCCGCGGCCGGCCGCCTGCAGCCGGCGGTCGAGCGACTCGGCGAGGCGCAGGCTGTCGAGGGCCTGGAACTCGGACGCGAAGGCGACCACGTCCTTGGCCTTGTTGGTCTGGAGGTGGCCGATCACGGCCCACGACAACCCGGGGAGGTCGGCCAGCGCGGCGGCCTTCGCCTTCGCCTCCTGCACCTTGTTCTCGCCGAAGTCCCGCATCCCGGCTGCGGCGGCGGCCCTCATCCGGGGCTCGTCCACCGTCTTGCTCACCGGCAGCAGCCGCACCTGCGAGCGGTCCCGTCCGACGCGTTCGCAGGCGGCGGCGATGCGCTGCTCGACCAGCCCCAGGTTCCGGTGGAAGTCCTCGGCGGTCATCGCGGTCGGGAAGTCGGGCACGTCCGCAGGATACCGGCCTAGCGCCCCCGCGAGCTGTCTCAGCCGAACTGAACTTCGACGACCGGGCCGGTCAGATCCGCGCGCAGCCGGGTCAGCCGGACGTCCACCTTCCACTGGGAGCCGTCGACGCCGTCGATCTCGCCGCGGATGACCAGGTCGACGTCGGCGCTGGCCGAGCCGGCGTGGTCGAGGGCGACCTCGGTGGTGGACAGGTCAGCCGGGCCGGTCACCGACCAGGTGACGGTCGAATCGTCCAGATCGGTCTGCGGCGGGTCGGCGACGTTGAAGCCGCAGCCGGGCGGATCGAGATCCTGGTGGCCCAGGCAGTTCGCGAGCTGCCGCTCGGCGGCGGCGATCACCTCCGCCCGGCCGGCCTCGCTGAGCTCCACCCGGGTGTCGAGCGCCGGTGACGCGAAGGGATGGGCGACGGTGAAGTCGTCGTCAGCCAGCTCGTAGCGAGGCGATCGGGAGGTGATCCGGTACTGGCCGGGGAACAGCGACGGCCGAAGGCTCTCCGGCGTCACCCCGTTGATGGCCACCGGGACCGCGAAACCGCTCAGGTCGACCTCGGCCGCGACCCGGTCGAGCACCCAGCCGTGGTCGTGCAGGGTCAACTCGTACACGGCCGAGACCGGTTCGACGCCCAGCCGGTAGCTGACCGGCACCCGGCCGGGCTCGTCGGGGGCCTGCACGGTCACCCGGTTGAGCGGGGCGGTCTTCTGTTGCGCGGCCAGCGTCCGAGCGGTCAGCAGGCTGGGGTCGGACGGCGGCTCCTCAGTGAACTTCATCGCGGCCGCGGCGTCCCCGTTTGCGAGCGCATCGAGATAGCCGCGGACGAGCCGGCTGGCGGCCGCCGGCGAGCGCGGGTCGGGCTGGGGACCCCATAGGAGGTAGGCGGCGGTCACCGCCAGCGCGAAGAGTGCGGCGCCGAGGGCCACCAGCGGCACGGGCGAGCGGCGGCCCGGGCGTCGCCGGCGCAGGCTGGTCGGGGGCGCTGCCGGTTGCAGGCCGTGCGTGGCGGCATACGGGAACTGGGCTTCGGCGGGAGTGCCCGCCGGCTCCTCCGAGGGCGCGCGCGCAGCTGCGGCCGGATCGTCGGTCACGTGCCTCCCCCTCTGCCGCCGGTCGCCTCCAACCCTAGCCGGGCCGCCCGGTCTGGGGGAGTCAGACTCCCAACCGCATCCAGCGGGTGCCGCGGGCCCGCAGCCCGAGCGTGACGAGCCGGCTCAGGGCGAGCCCGCCGTAGGCGATCCACAGCCAGCCCAGCC
The DNA here is from genome assembly GCA_964563205.1 of uncultured Propionibacteriaceae bacterium. Taxonomy (GTDB): domain Bacteria; phylum Actinomycetota; class Actinomycetes; order Propionibacteriales; family Propionibacteriaceae; genus Propionicimonas. Next base: position 10,858 of record CAZLWS010000031.1, read on the forward strand.
CGGCGCCGGTCCAGGCGACCGCCAGCGCCAGCGGCAGGTAGGTGAGCAGGTTGACGCCGCTGGCGAGCGCCAGGTAGCGGGCGTCCCCGGCGCCGATCAGCACGCCGTCCAGCACGAACACGACGGCGCTGACCACGGTCAGCGCGGCGAGGACGGGCAGCACCCGTCCGATCTGGTCGACGACCGCCGGATCGGGGGTGAAGAGCGGCAGGTAGAGCCGGTTCCCGGCCCACAGCGCCAGGCCGCCCACCAGGCCGATCCCGATCGCCCAGCGACTCATCCGGCCTAGCAGCGCCCGGACCACGCCGGGCTCGCCCGCGCCCAGGTAGCGGCCGACGATGGCCTGCGCCGCGATCGCGACCGCGTCCATGGCGAAGACCAGCAGCATCCACAGGCTGTTCAGCACCTGATGGGCGGCCAGCGCGGTCGTCCCCATGCGGGCGGCCACGGCGGTGGTGGTCAGCAGCGCAAGCTGCAGCCCGAGGGTCCGCAGGATCAGCCAGCTGCTGGCGCCGGCCGCCGCCAGCACTCCGGCGGGATGCCACCGCCAGCGGACCTGCCGGCGTCGCGCCCCGCGGAGCACCGCCGCCACCATCCAGGCCGCCGCCAGGCACTGGGAGATCACGGTGCCGATGGCCGAGCCGGCGATGCCCCAGCCCAGCCCGAAGACGAACAGCAGGTTGAGTGCGATGTTGACCAGGTTCATACAGCCCACGACGAGCAGCGGGGTGCGGGTGTCCTGCAGGCCGCGCAGGACGCCGGTGGCGGCGAGCATCGCCAGGGCCGCCGGGAAGCCCAGGGCGACGATGCGCAGATAGACGCCCGCGGGCGCCGCGACCTCGGGGGCCACGCCGTACAGGCCGATGATCGCCGGGGCGAAGCCGCCGATCCCCGCCGCCAGCACGACGCCCACGACCAGCCCGAGGGTGATCCCGTCCAGGCCGCCGGCCAGGGCGCCGGGCAGATCGCCGGCGCCGAGTCGCCGCGCGACCGAGGCGGTGGTGCCGTAAGCCAGGAAGACGCACAACCCCAGGGCGAGCCCGATGACGCTGGCCGCGATCCCCAGGCCGGCCAGGGCGTCGGTGGAGACGTGGCCGATGATCGCCGAGTCGGCCAGCACCAGCAACGGCTCGGCGAGAAGGGTGGCGAAGGCGGGGAGGGCGAGAGCCCACACCTCGGCGTCCAGCCGGCGACGGGCCTCCCGGTCGAGGGCGGCAGCCACTACGCGGTGGCCGGACGCAGCTCCGGATCGCTGTTGGCGGCAAGCTCGCGCCGCTCCAGCCGCTCCAGGGCGCGCATCAACCGGGGACGGTTGTAGCGCTGGATCATGATGAACGGCAGGTTGCCGAGAACCCCGATCAGCATGCACACCGCCCACAGGTCGACCGGCGTCCAGAGCCGCATCACCATCACCGAGGCGATCGCCCGCAGGTGGTTGGACTCAGCGCGGCAGGTCTCGGTGATGAACAGGTTGAAGTAGCGGCGGCTGGCCTCGGTGAGCCGCTTCTTGGAGAACCGGCCGGCCGTCCGCAGCGAGGGCAGCCGGTCCTTCCAGCGATCGATGTGCAGCTGGTCGCGGTACCACTCGCCGTCCCGCTCCCATTCCCGGGTGCGGAACCACCAGCTGTCCCGGCGCAGGAAGCGGTCGGGGATCAGCACGTCGACCCAGGCTCGGGCCACCACCAGCAAGGTGTAGATGATGCAGTTGAGCCAGAACAGCGACCAACTGGCCTCGTTCTGAATCAGCATCCTGCTTCCACCTCCGAAGGAGCAGTCTACTGCCCCCGTTCACGCAGAGCCTTCTGGGATCGCCGTGCGACCGTCCACCTTCGCCCACGCAGGGGGCGACAGCGCGCAGGTAGGATGGCGGAGGCGTCCGAGGCGAGAACGGGGAGTGGCGGTGGAGGTTGTCGCGGCATTCGCGGTGCTCTGTCAGGCCATCCTGATCGTGGCGGGCTGCTACGGGCTCTACCACGCGGTTCTGGCCCTGCCGATCGTGGGGACGCTGCCGCCGCTCGTTCCGGCCGGCGACCGGACGCACCGGTTCGCGGTGCTGGTCTTCGCCAAGGACGAGGCTGCGGTGATCGGGCAGCTGCTGGCGAGCCTGCGGGCGCAGCAGTATCCGTCCGAGGCCTTCGAGGTCTTCGTCACCGCCGACAACTGCGCCGACGACACGGCCGCCGTGGCCCGAGCGTCCGGCGCCACCGTGGCCGAGCGATTCGACACCAGCCGCGTCGGGAAGGGTCACGCGCTCACCTGGTTCTTCGAGCGGTTCGCGCGGGCGGCGGAGTTCGACGCCTGCGTGGTCTTCGACGCCGACAACCTGGTCGACCCCGGCTTCCTGGCCGCCATGAACCGGCAGTTGAACGCGGGCAACCCGATCGCCGTCGGCTACCGGGTCGGCAAGAACCCGGCCAGCACCTGGGTGAGCGGCTGCAGCAGCCTGTTCTGGCTCATGCAGACCCGGCTCTTCCACCTGCCGCGGGCCCGGCGCGGACTGCCGGTCACCTCGGTCGGCGGCACCGGGTTCATGTTCGACCTGGCGGTGCTGGAAGGACGCGGCTGGCACACCAGCTCGGCCTGCGAGGACATCGAGTTCACCCTGAACGCGATCGCCGCCGGCCACCGGGTGGGCCTCGCCCTGGACGCCGTCTTCTACGACGAGCAGCCGCTCACCTTCGGCCAGTCGCTGCGGCAGCGGTACCGATGGGCGGTGGGCAGCTTCCAGGTGATCGGGCTGAGCGGACCGGCGCTGTGGCGGGCGGCGCTCGCCGACTGGCGCGGCAAGCTGGACGCTTTCCTGTTCAGCATCGGCCTGCCCATCGCCGGCGTCACCGGCCTGGCCTGGGCCGGCACGCTGCTGGCCGACACGCTCGCCTCCGGCGACTGGCTCGGGCTGCTGTCGCGGGTCGCTTTCGCCGCGGGGTTCGGCTATCTGGCGATCGCCGCGGTCGCGCTGCTGGTGCTGCGCCTGGAGAAGGCGACCTGGCCGCGGGCCTGGCTGACCGTGGCCACCTTCCCGGTCTACCTGCTGTCGTGGTCGGTGCTCAACATCGTCGTGCTTTTCTACCGCGACCCGACCTGGGTCCCCATCCCGCACACCGAAGCCCTCGCGCTGGACGAGGTGGCGCCCGCGGCCGTCACCGCGGAATCCGAAGCCTGAGCGGAGATCCCCGCCTTCGCGGGGATGACGGAGGTGGGGGTCAGGCGGGGACGCGGACGCTCAGCGCCCCCGGGCGCACCGAGCAGGTGACGGTGGTGACCGGCCCGACGACGTCGCCGTCGAGCTGGGCGTCCACCGGACGGGTGGCGAAGACGGTGACCTCGGGGCCGCGCAGCAGCGCGATCGCGGAGTGGCCCACCCGGTGTCGCGTCATGATGTACGCGCCCACCGCCATCCAGGAGCCCAGCGATCGCGGCGACACCACGGCCACGTCGAGCAGGCCGTCGTCGACGCGGGCGTCCGGCATCAGGCGCACCCCGGCGGTGAGTTCGCCGCAGTTGCCGATCATCACGGTCGCGGCGTTCTGGCTGAAGGCCCGCTGCCCGCCGGCGGCGACGCGGGCGGTGAAGCCGGAGTGCACCAGGCCTTTCACCCCGGAGACGGCGTAGGCCATCCAGCCGAAGCGGCGCTTCAGCTGGGTGCTGGCGCCGCCCACGGCCTCGGCGTCCAGACCCATGCCGGCCATCACCAGGAAGAGCTCGGGCTCCCGCTCGTCGAAGCTGACCATGCCGGCGTCCACGCCGGTGTCGCCGCCGGTCACCGCGATGGTGAGGGCGGCCTCCAGGTCGTCGATCGGGAGGCTGAGGTTGCGCGCCAGCAGGTTGCCGGTGCCGCCGGGCAGCAGCCCGAGGGAGACCGGCGAGTCGAGCAGGGCGGCGGCGACCGAGCGGACCGTCCCGTCACCGCCCAGCGGGCAGACCAGAGTGGCGCCGTCCGCGATCGCCTGGGCGGCCTGGCCGGTGCCCGGATCCTCCGCGGTGGTCTCGTACCAGCGTGGCTCGGCCCAGCCCTGGGCCGTGCAGTGCGCCGCGACGCGATCCCGCAGCGCGGCCAGATCGTCGAACTTGGTCGGGTTGACGACGATCGCCCAGGTGGTGTCGGACACGGTTCCTCCTGCACTGAAGGCTAGCGGTCACTTTCTGCCAAATAGCCACTCTCCGAGACGTATTTGTCGCGGGGGCCAGCTATTTGGCAGAAAGTGCACGAGCTTCAGCAGGTGATCTCGGCCAGCAGGTGGGGTTTGGCGCCGTCTCGGCCGGTGACGGCGGCGTCCCAGCCGTTCTTCCGCGGGTGGGCGGCGAAGCCGACGGTGCTGGGCAGCAGGATCGGCTTGGTGAACTGGACCTCGACCTCGTAGGCGGGCGGGAGGCGGTTCTCGAGCGCCGCCAGCACGCGGGCGTGAGTCCACATCCCATGGATGATCGGACGCGGGAAGCCGAAGGCCTTCGCAGCCAGCAGGCTGGTGTGGATCGGGTTCGGGTCTCCGGAGACGTCGCGGTACCGCCGTCCGAGATCGGCGGGGAGATGCCAACGTGCTTGGGGAATGCTGAGGACGGTTCCCGGTGTCCCGGCCGTCTTTGCGGGTTCACCCGGCGCCTCAGCGCCCCGGACCAGGTAGGTGCTGACGCCCTCCCAGACTAGGTCGTCGCCGACGTGGATCCGGCCGGTCAGGTCGAGCAGGGCGCCGCGGCGGTGCGGACGCAGGTTGCCGATCCCGCATCGGATCTCGAGCTGCTCGCTGAGCAGCACGGCCCGGTGCAGCCGGATCCGGTTGGAGACGTGGACGATGCCGGCCAGCGCCACCGTGGTGGCCGGGTCGGCCAGCAGCTGGACGTGCAGCGGAAAGGTGAGGACGTGCAGCCAGGTGGACGGCACCGCGTCCCGCAGCGTGAACCCGCAGACCCGGGTGTACCGGGCGAGCGCGTCGAGATCCTGGCGGTGGGCCGATACGAGGAACTCCTTGTCGGTGACTGCCGCTGGTCGCGGCGGCTTCGGCAGCACCCCCCGCCAGAAGGCGGCCGTCATGCTCGGCAGCTCCGGCAGGACGACGACCTCGGACATCAGGCGCCGACCAGGTTCTGGCCGCAGACCCGCACCACCTGGCCGGTCACGCCGGCGCTGGCGGGGTCGAGGAAGTAGGCGATGGTCTCGGCGACGTCCACCGGTTTGCCGCCCTGGCCGAGGCTGTTGGTCCGGCGGAAGATCTCCCGCTGCACGAACGGGATCCGCGCGGTCATGTCGGTCTCGATGAAGCCGGGGGCGACGGCGTTCACGGTGATGCCGCGGCGGGCGAGGTCGGAGGCCATCGCCCGCACCAGTCCGGCGACCCCGGCCTTGGAGGCGGCGTAGTTGGTCTGCCCGCGGTTGCCCGCCAGCCCGGAGGTGGACGAGACTCCGACGATCCGGCCGTCGTCCGCGAGCCCGCCGTCGGCCGCCGGGTCGAGCAGCACCTGGTTGATCCGCAGCTGGGCGGCCAGGTTCACCTCGAGGACGGACGCCCAGCGCGCGGCGTCGGTGTTGACTAGCAGCTTGTCGCGCAGGATCCCGGCGTTGTGGACGATGCCGTAGAGGCGTCCGCCGTAGCGGGAGGCCACATGGGCGGCGATCCGGGTGCCGGCGTCGGCCGCGGTGATGTCGAGTTGCAGGGCGCTGCCGCCGATCGCGTTGGCGGTCGCGCTCAGTCCTTCACCCGCGGCTGGGACGTCCACCGCCACGACCTGCGCGCCCTGCCCGGCGATGACCTTGGCGATCGCCGCACCGATGCCACGGGCAGCACCGGTCACCACGACGATCTTCCCGGCGAGCGGACGAGCTGTGACGGCGGGGACCTCGGCCGGTCCGACCTGCCAGGTCTGGCCGTCGACGAAGGCGGAGCGGCCCTGCAGCAGGAAGCTCAAGGTTGACGCCACGGCGGCCGGGGTGACCTCTGGCCCGACCTGGATCAGGTTGGCGGTGGCCCCCTTGCGGAGTTCCTTGCCGACCGTCCGGTCGATGCCGTCCAGCGCCTGGGCAACGGCCTTCGCCTCCCAGTCGTCGACGTCAGCCACGCCGCGGGCCAGCAGCACGACTCGTCCGCTGCCCTCCAGCGCCCGCACCGCCGGACGCAGCACCGCGCGCACCTGCTCAAGCTCGCCCAGCCGGCGCAGTTCGGTGGCGTCGATCACCAGGGCGCCGATCTTGCCGGGGTAGCCGGGAACGGGTTCGGCGTCGTCCCAGATCGGGTCGGTTGTGGCACGGCCCAGCAGCTTCAGGGTGTCAGCAGCGAGGCGTCCGCCGCCGAGCGAGGCGAGCACGATAGGGCCCTCGGGCCAGGCCG
>CAZLWS010000031.1:17277-24179 GCA_964563205.1 uncultured Propionibacteriaceae bacterium
TCACACCCCTTCCAGGATGGCGGCGACGCCCTGGCCGCCGGCGGCGCAGATCGAGATCAGGCCGCGGGAGCCGGAGCCGCGCTGGTGCAGCAGGGTGGCGAGGGTGGCGACGATCCGTCCGCCGGTGGCGGCGAACGGGTGGCCGGCGGCCAGCGAGGAGCCGGTCACGTTCAGCTTCGTCCGGTCGATCTCGCCGAGCGGCCCGGACAGGCCGGCCGAGCGGCAGTAGTCCTCGTCCTGCCAGGCCTTCAGGGTGGCCAGCACGGTCGAGGCGAAAGCCTCGTGGATCTCGAAGAAGTCGAAGTCCGCCAGCGTCATGCCTTGTCGTGCCAGCAATCGTCCGACGGCGGTGACCGGGGCGAGCAGCAGGTCGGCGCCGCCGGGGTGGTCGACCGCGGCGACCTCGGCGTCCACCACGCGGGCCAGCGCGGGCAGGTGCTGGGCGGCGGCGTAGTCGGCATCGGCCAGCAGCACCACCGCGGCGCCGTCCGAGAGGGGGGTGGAGTTGCCGGCGGTCATCGTCCCGTCCGGACCGCCGAAGACCGGCTTCAGCGCGGCCAACTTCTCCACCGAGGTGTCCGGACGCAGCGTGGCGTCACGGGTGAGACCGAGGTAGGGCGTCACCAGATCGTCGAAGAAGCCGGAATCCCACGCCTCGGCGAGGTGATGGTGCGAGGCGGCGGCCAGCTCGTCCTGCTCGGCGCGAGTGACCCCCCACGCGGCGGTGGTGAGCGCCTGGTGCTCGCCCATGCTCAGCCCGGTGCGCGGCTCGACCACGCGGGGCGTCTCGGGCGCCAGATGGGAGGGACGGATGCGCGCCAGCGCCGACAACCGCGCCGGCAGGGTCTTGGCGGCGTTGGCCGCCAGCAGCGCCCGCCGCAGTCCCTCGCTCACCGCGATCGGCGCGTCCGAGGCCGAGTCGACGCCGCCGGCGATGCCGACCTCCGCCTGGCCGAGGCGGATCTTGTTGGCCAGGTAGATCACCGTCTCCAGTCCGGTGCCGCAGGCCTGCTGCAGGTCGCAGGCGGGGGAGTCGGGGGCCAGTGCCGAGCTGAGCACAGCCTCCCGGGTCAGGTTGAAGTCGCGGGTGTGCTTGAGCACGGCGCCGCCGACGACCTCGTCCATGCGCTGCCCGGCCAGGCCGAAGCGGGCTGCCAGACCGTCGATGGCGGCGGTGAGCAGGTCGTGGTTGGACGCCGCGGCGTAGGCGCCGTTCGCGCGGGCGAAGGGGGTGCGGTTGCCGCCGACGACGACCGCGGTCCGGGGGAGCTGCATCGGGCCTCCATCTTCGGAAGAAAATATCCGATACCAAAGGTAGCAGGTACGGCTCATACTGGGTACCCTGGTGTGGTGACCACCGACGGACGCGACACCCGCTGGGCGCACCACCGGATCACCCGGCGCCGCGAACTGGTCGAGCATGCGCTGCGGGCGATCCGCAAGCATGGCCCCGGCGTCGGCATGGACGAGATCGCCGCCCAGGCCGGCACCTCCAAGACCGTGATCTACCGGCATCTCGGGGATCGCGCGGGGGTTTACGCGGCGGTGGCGCAGTCCGTCCACGCCTACATCCTGGCCGACCTGATCCGCGCCCTGCGGCTGACCGATCCCGCCGATGTCGGACGGCTCACCGCCGACCTGGCAGGCGCCTACCTCGCTCTGGTCGAACGCGACCCGGAGATCTACCGCTTCGTCATGGCCCCGCCCACCGCCCAGCCGGTCGACCCGGCCGCCGGGCTCACCACCCTGATCGGCGACCGCATCGAGGCCGCCATCGCCGCCCGGCTCGCCGAGCGCGGCGAGAGTCCGGCCGCCGCAGCCACCTGGGGGCACGGCCTGGTCGGCTTCGTCCGCGCCGCCGCCGACCGCTGGATGGCTGCCGACCCGCGTCCGCCCGCCGACGAGATCGTCGCCCACATCACCGGCTTGTTCGTCCCCGCACTGACCGCGGGATTGACCCCACAGGAGAACTGACATGTTGCTCACAACCGACACCACGACGCTGGGCGAGGCGCTGCGCGTCGCCCTCGACGGCCCGTTCGCCGAACCACGGGCCCGCGGCCGGGCTGCGATCCCGGCCGAGAACCTGCTCCGCGACCCCGAGCAGCCCATGGAAGAGGCCCGCGAATGGGTGCTCACCCGGCTGCGCGAACTCTCGGACGCGGGCATCGGCGCGGCCGGCGTCCCGGTCTCGGCGGGCGACCACGGCTCACCCGAGGACGCGGTGATGGCCTTCGAACTGCTCTCCCACGGCGACCTGTCGGTGCTCATCAAGTCGGGGGTGCAGTTCGGGCTCTTCGGCGGCGCGATCGCGAATCTGGGCACGACCTGGCACCACGACACCTTCCTGCCGCCGCTGACCCGGCTGGAACTGCTCGGCTGCTTCGCCATGACCGAACTCGGCCACGGCTCGGACGTGGCCAGCATCGAGACCACCATCACCTACGACCCCGCGACCGACGAGTTCGAGGTGCACTCGCCCACCCCCACCGCCACCAAGGCCTACATCGGCAATGCCGGCCAGCACGGCTCGATGGCGGTGGTCTTCGGCCAGTTGGTGGTCGACCACGTCCGGCACGGGGTCCACGCCGTCCTGGCGCCGATCCGCGACGAGGCCGGACGCGACCTGCCCGGCGTCACCACCGCCGACCAGGGCCACAAGGGCGGCCTGGTCGGCGTCGACAACGGGACGATCCGGTTCGACCACGTCCGCGTCCCGCGCCGCATGCTGCTCGACCGCTACGGCGGCGTGGACGAGCAGGGCCGCTACGCGTCGGTCATCGAATCGCCGAGCCGGCGCTTCTTCACCATGCTCGGAACGCTGGTCCGCGGCCGCGTCTGCATCTCGGCCGGCGCCGGGATCGCCGCCCGCCGCGGTCTCTCGATCGCCACCCGGTACGCGCTGAAGCGCCGACAGTTCCCGGCCGCCGGACGTCGCGACGGCGTCCTGCTGCTCGACTACCTCACGCACCAGCGCCGGCTGCTGCCGCTGCTGGCCCGCTCCTACGCGCTCGGCTTCGCCCAGAACGACCTCAACCTGCTGCTGGTGAAGGTGCAGGGTCTGGGCGAGTCCACCGATCGCGACCAGCGCGAGCTGGAGACCTTCGCCGCCGGGCTCAAGGCGATGTCCACCAACTTCGCCAACCAGGCCCTGCAGAGCTGCCGCGAAGCGTGCGGCGGCGCCGGGTACATGTCCGAGAACCGGCTCACCGCGCTGCGCGCCGACGTGGACATCTTCGCCACCTTCGAGGGCGACAACACCGTGCTGCTGCAGCTGGTGACCAAAGCGCTGCTGACCGACTACCGGCAGCTGTGGGGCGAACTCGACCGGGCCGGCATCGTCCAGGCCACCGCCCGGGTGGTGGGCGAGACCGTGGCCGAGCGGACGTCCGCGGGCGTCTTGATGGAGCGGCTGACCCGAGCCGCCCGCCGCCAGCCCGACGAGCTGGCGATGGTCGACCGCAGCTGGCAGGCGCTGATGTTCACCGAGCGGGAGCGGCACTCGCTGGAGTCGCTGGCCCGCCGGATGCGGGTCGCCGCCCGCACCGACGGCGACCAGTTCGAGGCTTTCAACCGGCTCGGCGAGCACGTGCTGTTCGTCGCCCGCGCCCACCTGGAGCGCCGGATCTTCGAATCCTTCGTGACCGGCATCGAGGCCTGTGAGGACCCGGAGGCCCGCGAGCTGCTCGGCAAGCTGTGCAGCCTGTACGCGCTGAGCAGCCTCAACGCCGACCGCGCCTGGTTCCTGGAGCACGGCCGCATGTCGACCACCCGCTCCAAGGTGATCGGCGAGCAGCTCGACCAGCTCTGCCGCGAGCTCCGCCCCCACGCCCTGCCCCTGGTCGAAGGCCTAGGCATCCCCAAGGAATGGTTGGGAGCAGCAATCCTGGCGGAGTGATCCGCGTCCCAGTTCTGTGAATTCGCCGCGCGGTGAGGGACGTCCGCACTAGGGTGCCAGCGGCGAAGGGATGAACATGGCGCTTTGGAAGCTGCACGGGGATGGAACGCTCAAGCCGGGGGTTGTCGTCCAACCCGACGAACGGCTCGGCTGGGGGAAGATGGTCGGGCTCGGCGCCCAGCACGTGGTGGCGATGTTCGGGGCCACCTTCCTGGTGCCGCTGATCACCGGATTCCCGATCCCGACCACGCTCTTCTTCAGCGGCGTCGGCACCCTGCTCTTCCTGCTGATCACCGGCAACAAGCTGCCGAGCTACCTCGGCTCGTCCTTCGCCTTCATCTCGCCGGTGCTGGCGTCCACCATCGTCACCGACGGCGGCAACGACATCGGCAAGGCGCTCTTCGGCATCATGCTCACCGGCATCCTGCTGGCGATCGTCGGCGCGATCGTCCACGTCGGAGGCTCGCACTGGATCGACGTGCTGATGCCGCCGGTGATGACCGGAACCATCGTCATGCTGATCGGCTTCAACCTGGCCAGCGCGGCCTGGGGCGTGAATGAGACCTCCGGCTTCCGCGCGGCGCCGCTGACGGCGTGGATCACGATCATCTCGATCGTCCTGATCGCGGTGCTCTTCCGCGGCCTGATCGGACGGCTGTCGATTCTGCTCGGCGTGCTGGTCGGCTACGTCGCCGCGCTGATCCAGGGCGAGGTGAGCTTCGACCGGATGAACGAGGCCGGCTTCCTCGGCCTGCCCCACTTCCAGCTGCCGACCCCGGACTTCAACGTCGCCGCACTCTTCCTGCCGGTCGTGCTGGTGCTGGTCGCCGAGAACGTGGGCCACGTGAAGTCGGTCGCGCTGATGACCGACCGCAACTACGACAAGCAGATGGGACGAGCCCTGCTGGCCGACGGCGTCGCCACCTCGCTGGCCGGTTTCGGCGGCGGCTCGGGCACCACCACTTACGCCGAGAACATCGGCGTCATGGCGGCGACCAAGGTCTACTCGACAGCGCTGTACTGGATCGCCGGCTTCATCGCGATCGCGCTGTCGTTCATCCCGAAGTTCGGCGAGGCGATCGCCACCATCCCCGCCGGCGTGATCGGCGCCGCCGGCACCGTGCTGTACGGCATGATCGGCCTGCTCGGCGCCCGGATCTGGATCGAGAACAAGGTCGACTTCACCAACCCGGTCAACCTGATCCCGGCCGCGGTCGGCCTGATCATGGCGATCGCCGACTTCACCTTCGCCTTCGGCGACATCGTCTTCGGCGGCGTCACCGTCGGCACGATCACCGCCCTGGCGCTCTACCACGCGATGCGCACCATCGGACGGGCTCGCGGCACGGCCCTGGAGGAGCCCGCGCTCACCGCCGACTTCGACCCCAAGCAGCCGGACGCCGAGAACCTCTGAGGTAGGAGATCCCCGCCCGCGCGGAAGATGGCCGGTGGGGTTCGCGCGGATGCCGTCGGGGCCTCGCCCGCACCCCCAACGTCATCGAGGGCCTCCCTTCCCTGCCGAGGACCAGCCTTGAAGGCGGGCGCTCGGTGGCTAAGGCAGGCCCTCGGTGTGTGTGGGCTCCACGGTGGGTTGGGGTCAGCGGCTGGGGTCGTCCGCGATCGGGACGTGGGGCAGCAGGGCGCTGGAGATCACCAGCAGGACGGCCGCGACCAGGGATCCGACGAAGACGGCGGTGCCGCCGGCCTGGACGGCCGCTGCGTCCGTCTCCCGGCCGGCGATGACGGCGTTCGCGACGGCCCCGAAGACCGCGACGCCCAGCGAACTGCCGATCGACCGGGCCAGCGAGCTGACGCCCGAGACGACGCCGCGGCGTCGCAGGTCGACCGACGACTGGGCGGCGATGAGGCTGGGGTTGGCCACCAGCCCGAGGCCGAGCCCCATCACGAAGCAGCCCACCGCGGTCAGCCCGATCGACGGCTCCAGCGAGAAGAGCACCAGGCAGATCGCGCCCAGCAGCGTCCCGACCGAACCGATCAGCGCGGTGGCGCGGAAGCCGATCCGCAGGTAGAAGCGGCCCGCCAGGGTGCCGGTGATCGGCCAGCCGAGGGTCAGCGCGGCGACCGAAAGGCCGGCGACCAGGGGTGTGGCGTCCGTCGTCACCTCCAGGAAGGTCGGGACGAACGAGACCACGCCGATCATCGTCGTGCCGACCACCGCCGACACCAGCGAACTGGTCACCACGATGCGGCTGCGGAAGACCCACGGCGGCAGCACCGGATCGTCCGCGACCCGTTCCGCGAACCAGAAAGCCACCAGCAGCGCGAAGCCGCCGCCGAAGGCCGCGGCGGTCTGCCAGGACGCCCACGGCCAGGCGTGCCCGCCTTCCAGGACGCCGAGCACGAGCAGTACCAGCGCCACCGTGAGCAGCATCGAGCCGGCATAGTCGATGCGCCGGCGGTGCCGCTCGAACCGCTCGTGGTAGCGGGTCCACAGGATCCACGCGGTGAGCAGGGCCAGTGGGATGTTGACCCAGAAGATCCAGCGCCAGGAGACGAACTGCGCGAAGAGCCCGCCCAGCGACGGCCCGGCCACCGAGGAGACCGCCCACACGCTGGCGATGTAGCCCTGCGCCTGGGCACGCTCGCGCACCGTGTAGATGTCGCCCGAGATGGTGAGCGTCATCGGCATGATCGCGCCCGCGCCGAGCCCCTGGACGGCCCGGAAGACGATCAGCGAGGTCATGTCCCAGGCCGAGCCGCAGAGGATCGAGCCGAGCAGGAAGAGCCCGACGCCGACGAACATGATCGGCTTGCGTCCGACCGTGTCGGCGAGCTTGCCGTAGACCGGCACCGAGGCCGCCTGCGCGAGCAGGTAGATCGAGAACAGCCACGGGAAGAGCGCGAACCCGCCCAGTTCGCGGACGATCGTGGGCACCGCCGTGGAGAGGATCGTGGCGTCGATCGCGATCAGGAAGGTCGCCAGCATCAGGCTCAGCAGGATGGGCCCGCGTTCCGAGCGCAGCCCGACGTTGCTGGCCATCAG
>CAZLWS010000032.1:0-24119 GCA_964563205.1 uncultured Propionibacteriaceae bacterium
ACACGCAAAGCTGGGAATCCCCCAGCGCGGTGGCGTAATCATCGGGCCGCTGACCCGTGAACACCGACGTCTCCCCGGTGAAGTCGCCTGGACCCAACACCCGGATCAGCTGCTCGGACCCGTCGGCCGAGAGCCGAAAGATCTTGAGGCGTCCCGAGTGCAGCACCATGAGCTGCGACAGATCGTCGTCGGCACGGTACGCTGCCTCACCCGCCTTCAGGTGGGTCGGGCGCGCCAACTCCTCGACCCGTTGCTGATCTTGCACCGAGAGGCTGGCAAAGACCGGGACACGAGAGACGCAGCTGTCGGCCATGCCCGAAGCCTAGCCACACCGCGATCGGGCGGGCTCCGGCCGACGGGAGGTGGCTGCGACCGAACGGCACAGCTCAGCGCCCTAGAGACCGAGGAAGCGCCGACGCCCAGAACTCGGCCGATCTCCGCGAGACTCTTTGCCTTCTGTCCTCATCCGACGCGCCTGCTCAATCCACTCCAAGAGTCATCACCGTGGGTCGACCACCCACGCGGCCCGGGGCCCGGGGCCCGTGCCAGGCTCCACATCGTTGTCCCTGAGGGCGTCCACGCGCAGCTGCGCGAAGACGGCGACGATCCCAGACAGAGCTCTGCCCATGTGTCGTGGTGTCGATGTCCGGCTCTGTGAGGCTCTTGATGTTGATACGCGCTCCCCCTGCTCTGCGCCGCCGAGTACCAGACCCTGGCGCCGCCCATGCGCGAGGCGGTAGTGAAGTTCTTCGACCTCAACGAGGCGTGGCTGGCCGCGACCCTGATCCAAGGCCAAGCCTCTGGCACGGTACAACTCAGCGCATCGCCGCAAGACGCCGCCCACGTCATCGTGAGTGGACTGGAAGGGGCGATGCTGATGTCACGCCCCTACGGAGACGTACAGCGGTTCCAGACCGCCGCCGAAGGCATCCTCGCCGGGGTAACCCGGCCCGTTGGTGCCTGAGGCGTCTGTCCCCGGCGACTCCCCGATCGAGGCGCGTTTGCCTGCTCGACCCAAGGCCCACCCCGACGGGAACCGCTTCGGTCCAGCCCAGTTCGGGTGCAGGCATATTCCACCTCATCGACGGCCCGGGCGCTGTCGGATGCGTCGGCTGGATCCAGTCCTCTCGGGCAGCAGGGCCGGCGCTAGGTGAGAAGCCCACCACGGGGGTAACGCTCTGGGCGGGTTGGACGACCGCTTCCAGCTCCTGCCTGAAGGCCCGGAACGCCTTGCTAGCGCGGCGTGCCTCATCCCAGCTTCGGTAGCTTTCGTCGGACGTCGGGCGTCGTGGCTGGGCCCAGCCTCCAGGGCGCGACCCACGGCAGGTCCCCGCGGATGTGCCGGACGCCTTCTTCCAGCTTCGTGTAGCGGCTCTCGAGAACTTTCCGCGCTAGTTTGACGTCACTGGTGTCGGAGTTATGCCACAGGGCCGTGAAGAGGGCGTCCACCCGGACGCGTGCCTGTTCGCAGAAGGCGTCGGCCAACTCGACGCCCGTCGGGTCGGATGCCGCCTCCGCCCTCGCCCGGACGCAACACGCCGTCATCGCGAACAACTCGGCGCCGATGTCGACCGCGCGGCCCAGGAAGGCCTGCCGGCGCTCCATCCCACCCTGCCAGCGAGCCATCCCGGCGAAGATGGACGCCGCCACCCGCCGGGAGGACCGCTCGATGAAGCGGACGTGTTCCGCCAGCGGGCCGAACTCCCGGTACTCGCCGGGCATGAAGCCGGCGCCGACGGCGAGGGTGGGCAGCCAGCCGGCGTAGAACCCGGCCGCCCTGGCGACTGCCTCGGCCTTGGCGCGCTTGGAGGCGTCTGGGTCGATGATGTCGCCGGCCACGTCGAGGTGGGTGTCGACGGCCTCCCGCGCGATCAGAAGGTGCATGATCTCGGTCGAGCCTTCGAAGATGCGGTTGATGCGAAGGTCGCGCAGGATCTGCTCCACCTCGGCCGGACGCTCTCCCCGGGCCTCCAGCGAGTCGGCGGTCTCGTAGCCGCGTCCGCCGCGGATCTGGATCAGCTCGTCGGCCACCTTCCACGCCATCTCGGAGGCGTACAGCTTGACCAGCGCGGCCTCGATGCGGATGTCGTTGGTCTCGTCGTCGGCGAGCATGCAGCACAGGTCGAGCATCGATTCCAGGGCGTAGGTCGTGCCGGCGATGAACGCGATCTTGGTCGCGACCGCCTCGTGGGCGCCGACGGCGCGCCCCCACTGGACGCGCTCAGCCGACCAGCCGCGGGCGACGTTCAAGCACCACTTGGACCCCGCCACGCACATCGCCGGCAGCGAGAGGCGTCCGGTGTTCAGCGTGGCCAATGCGATCTTCAGGCCGCGTCCGACGCCCATCAGGATGTTGTCGGCCGGCACCCGGACACCGTCGAACCGGATGAGGGCGTTCTCGATGCCGCGCAGCCCCAGGAAGGAGTTGCGGGCCTCGACCGTGACGCCGGGCGAGCCGGCCTCGACCACGAACGCCGTGATACCGCCCCGATTGCCGTCGGTCGCGGGCACCCGCGCCATCACCACGAACAGGCCGGCGATCGTGCCGTTCGTGGCCCACAGCTTGATGCCGTCGAGAATGAAGTCTTCACCGTCGGGCGTCGCCGACGTCGCCAGGCGGGCGGGGTCGGAGCCGACATCAGGCTCCGTGAGCAGGAACGCCGACACCTCGCCGGCCGCGAGGCGGGGCAGGAAGCGCTTCTTCTGCTCCTCGGTGCCGAACATCTTCACCGGCTGCGGGACGCCGATCGACTGGTGGGCGCTCAGCAGGGCGCCGAGCGACGGGTTGCCGGAGGCGATGAGCGTCAGGGCCTTGGTGTAGTACAGGTTCGACAAGCCCTGGCCGCCGTAGGTCTCGGGGATCTTCATGCCGAAGGCGCCGAGATCGGCCAGCTCGCCGAACAGTTCGTCGTAGATGCGGGCCTCGCGCTCGATGCGGCGTCCGTCGATACGCTCGGTGAGCTCCGCGGCGCGGGCGAGGAAAGCCTCGCCCTTGGCCCGAGCCTCCGGCGAGGGGGTCGGCCAGGGGTCGACGAGGTCGAGGCGGAAGCGCCCGAGGAACAACTCCTTGCCAAAGCTCGGTTTGGTCCACTCGGTCTGACGGGCCGCTTCGGCGACCCTACGGGCTTCGCGCTCGGTGGGGCCCTGGGTGGTCGGGCGGGTGTGTCCCTTCTGCGCGGTCACGGTGCCTCCCAGCGTCCACAACTCTCCCAACATGGGGATCTTCCTACGCTATCCCTCCGCCCCACGCCGCAGAAGGGCCCGGACGCCGCGGCCCAGCGCGGCGGCTACGGGGCTCCGCCACACGAGGCAACCTCAAACCGAGGCCTCGCATCCGGACGGTGGACAACGGCCGCCCCGCGCGTGTTCTTGTGCCATGGACACACCCGGGGAAGGCTTGTGAACAGGTGCCCACACGCAGTGCAATGGAACGGTGACTCAGCCTCAGCAACTTCGGGTGCCCATGACTGGAGTGAGCGTGGACAGCACAGGCTGCGACGTGGACGACCTGGCGTTCTGCGGAGCCGTCCAGGTGCGTGTGAGGGCTGATGAGCGGTGGGGACCGCTGGTGGAGCGGGCGGTCGCCTCGGGATGGGTGGGAATCGAGTCGCTGGCCGGCGTGGCGGGCAGCGTCGCCGACGTGACGCGGCACAACGCCTCTCGGTACGGGCAGGCGGTGGCCGACACCGTCGTGGCCGTGCGCACGTGGGATCGGGAGACCGATGGACAACGGACGTTCCCGTTGATTGAGTGCAGCTTCGAGGGCGGCGGCTCCCGCTTCCAGGAGCGGCTTCCGGACGGGTCGATGAGGTTCGAGATCCTCGACGTCGCCTTCTTGTTCAAGCAAGGTGACCTGAGCGGACCAGTGCAGGATCCCGAGCTGGCCGCGGCCCTGGGGATCCATATCGGAGGGCGTGCACCGCTGGAAGAGGTCCGCCACGCAGTCAACCAGCAGCGCTGACGCACACGTTTTGTCGCAGACCGCAGGACGAGCCACAAGGCCCGAGTCACCAAGCGAACGCGCTCATGCCGCGCCGAGTGCCGACCAGATGGGCTCGAGGGCGGCACATGAGGCGCTTGGTGAGAAGCACTCCGGTTGATCCCGGTTCACAGCCCCCAGAAAGTCCCGGAGAGCCCGACCCCACGCATGTAGTCGGCTGCATCAGAGGGTTCGCGGCGGACGTATCCAGGGTCGAGCCTGCCGGTATACCAGTCGGCTGCGAAACGCCACAAGGTGGGAAGGTCCATCACGTAGCCAGCGGGGTTCGCGGTCCGCTCCAGCCAGATGTCGATACATTCCTGATTGCAGAAGATCCGCTGATGACCACATGTGTGGATCACGTCGTCCCACATCTGCGCGACTGGCGTGAGGAAGTGCGCCAGTTGATCCCCCGGCGGTGGAGCGAGCCGATTGACGTTCCACGCGTGGGCCGTTGCGCACGCTGGGCACCGAGTCGCGACGAGCAGTTCAGGCTCCCAGGTGAGCAGGTGGGCCATGGCGAAGGAGTCCCAGGCGCATCCTCCCCACCACAGCGTCGAGGCGCCCATGACGGAGAAGCTCAAGGGGATGGCCGAGAAGGGGTGTGCCATCACTATCCGGCCGGCGTCGTCCAGAACAAGGTGCCTTGCGGCCGCCAGGTCTCGCAGTGCCTCATCAACCTCGGCGGCACCGACACCGAACTCAGAGGCCAGCTCGGGGGTGCCGGGTGCCCGGCCCTCATGGGCGAAGCACGAATAGACCGCCACCCTCACGTCTTCAACGTCCACGACACTACGATACCGAGCAGCAGCGGACGTGCAGGCCACGACCGCTCTTGCCGCCGATCGCGGGCTGTGCGATTTCGGGCCAGAGATGCTCCCAGCTGTGGACTCTCTATAGATCCCATGGCCACGGTCGCCGAACCTCCACGATTCCCGCCCGACCGACCAGCTGGAGACCGACCGAACGCACCAGAAACGGCCGATTTGTGCGAATCGAACAAGACACGGCGTTCTGAAGGCCACCGTTAGGCGTCCCCGAAACGACCGCCGATGATCGCGCCGTTCTGGTTTCTCGCCCGTCAGAGCTCAGTCGGGCCATAGCTCAAGGCCTTGTCGACCACTTCGTCCGCTGCAGGTTCATGGCCGAGCGCATCCTTGGGCTCTCAGCCGAACTCGAGCGCCTGCTGGCCGAGTTTGTGAGTTCGGTGTCGGATCCGGGTGCGTCGGACCGCGCGGCGTGATCCACCGCGGCTGGCATCGACACCCTGTGCTCGGACGACCGGTTCCGCTGGCTGGGCATGCACTTGCCGTAGCCGCTGTTCAGGTGGGGGCGGCCGAATGCTCCAGTCAGGTGGACGGGTTGTGGCGCTCGATTCGCGCCAGGACATGTTCACGTGGCGGCGCGTGCCCATGCTCGGCCTTCAAATGGGCGAGCAGTGTGTCCGCAAGATGGTCGGCGTTGTCGCTCGAGAAGGTCTTCTTGCAGCGCGGGCAGCTCAGCGCGAAAGCGTCCATGGACACCAGTCTCGTCGCCATTCGGTCAGTGGACGGAGAACGCACTCATTTGCCCCGGGATCCCCAGGCTCTCTGCGCGGCCAGCCGGTAAGGCAGGACGCGGGTCGTCCCGAGAGGATTCGAGAAGGGCTGGAAGTGGACCCCGGGCCTTTTGCCGCAGAGTATTCGACTTGTGTCCCGCACCTGGCGTCGGGCTGTTTGCTCGAATCCGGGCCGAGAATGCGAGGCCCTTGTCTCGCAGGATCTCGGTGAAGCGCCCGTCGCCTAGTAGGCGTCACAGCACCCGACAACCGCGCCTGGACTCTCACGAATCGCCCCCATCGAGGAGCTCGCACCGGGCTTTCCGGCTCGCGGCGACTCTGTCGTGGGTTTTGCGAACGACGTTAGGGAGCATCCGCTCGGATCGGCCGGCCGAGGCGACGCAGCCGCAAAGAGCAGGGTTCACTGCCGACGGTGCTGCGCCGTTCTCAGAAGCCGCCCGTGGCGCGGCCCCGTCGCACATCCGCACATGCGTTCGTCGGTCTTGCCTAGCTGCCCCGTTCCGAGGCTCGGCCTCGTGCGCAGGCAACAACCGCAGTGAGGTCCAGCCCGTAAGTGGGGCCCTCGCCGGTGCCGTACGCTTCGAGTCGGCCCGCCCCCCGCTCAATCAGCCGGAGAGCACCGACGTTGTTACCGCGAGCGGCGTGCGTCAAGCCGACACAAAGCTGCGCGAGTCCCTGCCACAGGTCCCGCTCCTCAGCTGGACCAGCCTTCCAGCGCGCCTCGAGGACCTCATGCGCGGCAAAGGGCCGGCCCTCCTTTACAAGCTGTCGCGCGACCTGCAGCGACTCCATGGGCGGCAAGGGCTCCTCAGACACCGGCTCGACACCCACAGCCCCATAGGGCAACGGGCGACCCAGTGCATCCCTCGGCCGAGCTTGCCGGGGGCGACCCACTGGGTCACGATCACGGGTCACAGCCGGCTCCTTCCTGAAAGGCCCAACCTGGAGTCCAACACTCCTGCAGCCCATCGTAGGAGCTGCATCCAGCGCCCCTCCACGCACCGTGAGGTGCCCTGACGGTGACCCGCAGGTCGTTCCGGACACAGTTCGGCAGACATCCGGATTTGCCGCGTGGTGCGCGGGCGATCTTGCCGATGAGCGGGCTGTGCCGGAAGCAGGCAAGAGTCTCCTCGCAACAGTCGCGAGGATCCTGTAGACACGTCATCATGACCGACGACGTCGCCGAAGTCCTGGAACTTGAACGATCTCGCCTCCGGTCTCTCGTCGAGCGAGACATGGTTGTCGCCGAACGAATCCACGCTCCGGACTACGAGCTGATCACGCCCGGAGGTCACAGGCGCTCGAAGGCGACCTACCTCGGCGACGTAGCTTCCAAGCGCCTCGAGTACCTCGCCTTCGAACCAACTTCATCGATCGCCGTACGGGCGACGCCAGACCTCATTGTCCTTCGCTGCGTGGCGCGCATCGTGTTGAGTGTCGGAGTCGCCGATGAAGTCGAGCTGAGCGCTTGGCACACCGACCACTATGAGAAACGCGACGGCAGGTGGACTGTCGTGTGGTCACAGGCGACCGAGATAACAGCCTGAATCGGGCCTAACGTCCGAACATGCCGCCGATCGCGGGTTGTGCGATTTCGGGCCAGAGTTGCTCCCAGCTGTCGACTCTCTACAGATCCCGTGGTCACGGTTGCCGAACCTCCACGACTCCCGACCGACCGACCAGCTGAGTCCGGCAGAACGCACCAGAAACGGCCGTCATCGAACGATTGTGGGAATCGAACAAGAGACAGCGTTCGGCAGGCCACCGCGCCTTCGGCGTTTCCGAACGACCGCAACTGGCTCCCGTCTTTGTCAAGAGGCGGCGGGGAGTGCTCGAACCGCTACTTGATGGAGCCGACCGACTACGGACTCTCTCCAATGAGCTGAACGAACTATCCTCATCGGGTGGACGACTCTCATAGAGGCAGGCCCCTCGGGGCCGTCATGCCAGCCATGCTCGGGCGTGCCGGGCGGGTGTTCCGTCCATGACCACCGAGTGGTTGCTGGTTCTGGCTGTGGTCGGGCTGATCGCGGCGAACGCGGTGTTCGTGGCTGCGGAGTTCGCTCTCGTGACGGTGGACCGTCCGACGGTGGCGCGGCTGGCTGCCGAGGGCGACAAGCGTGCGGTGTCGTTGGCGGCGGCGCTGCGTACGTTGTCGACACAGCTGTCTGGCGCCCAGCTGGGCATCACGGTCACGAGCCTGGTGGTGGGTTTCATCGCGGAGCCCTCCATCGCCGCCCTGTTGCGGGGCCCGATTGAGTCGGCCGGGCTGCCGGAGCAGGCGGCGTTGGGGGTGTCCTTCGCTGCCGCGTTCCTGATCGCGACGGTGACCCAGATGGTGTTCGGTGAGTTGGTGCCGAAGAACTGGGCGATCGCCGAGCCGTTGAGGGTGGGCCGGGCTGTGGTCGGTCTTCAGAGGGCTTTCACCTGGGTGACCAGGCCACTGTTGTGGTTCCTGAATGGGACGGCCAACGCGATCGTGCGTGCGTTGGGGATGGAGCCGCAGGAGGAACTGGCCTCTGCCCGGTCCGCGCAGGAGCTCGGGTCGTTGGCGGTGCGGTCGGCCCAGCAGGGTTTCCTCGGTGAGAAGTTGGCGCGCCGGCTCGAGCATTCGGTCGCCCTGGGTGAGCGGACGGCTTCGGACGCGATGACCCCGCGCCCGCGGGTCCGGTTCCTGGGGGCCGACCAGACTGCGGCGGACGTGGTCGCCGCTGCAGCAACCACGGGACACGCCCGGTTCCCCGTCCTCGGTCGAAGTGTCGACGACATAACGGGTGCGGTTCACTTCAAGGACGCCCTCGCCGTCCCGGCCGCCGAGCGTGACGGCACACCGGTGACCGGCCTGGTCCGCCCGATTCGGGCCGTGCCGTCGACGATGCGACTGGGGACGGTTCTGGACGTGTTGCGCCGGGGCGTGCAGATGGCGGTGGTGGTGGACGAGTACGGCGGCACCGACGGCATCATCACCTTGGAGGACGTGGTGGAGGAGATCGTCGGGGAGATCGACGACGAGCAGGATCGTCCGACCCGCGCCCACCGGCAGCTGGGGGAAGGTCGCTGGTCCCTTTCGGGATTGCTGCGACCGGATGAGGCCGGGGAGGCTCTCGGGCTGGAGCTGCCGGAGGCGAAGGAGTCCGACACGCTGGGTGGACTCATCACCGAGCAGTTGGGACGCTTCCCACAGGTGGGCGATGAGGTCGTCCTGGCGGCGCGTGACGAGTCCCGTCCGGACTCCGTCGGTCTGCCGACACCCGTCGCGGTGCGGGTGCGGGTGACCCGTCTGGACGGCTGGCGGGTGGACCGTCTCGTGCTGTCCGTGGAGGAACCGGCCGAGGAGGCAACCTCCAATGATTGACACCACCGCCATCCTCATCGCCGTCGCCCTGCTGGTCGGCAACGCCTTCTTCGTCGGGGCAGAGTTCGCCCTCATCGCCACTCGCCGCACCCAGATCGAACCCCGCGCGGCCGCCGGGTCCCGGCCCGCGCGCCTGACCCTGCGGGCGATGGAACGCGTCTCGTTGATGATGGCCGGCGCCCAGCTGGGGATCACGATGTGTTCCCTCGGCCTTGGTGCGATCGGGGAGCCGGCGGTGGCTCACATCCTAGAGATTCCGCTGGCCGCGATCGGTGTGAGCGGCCCTCTGCTGCACACCATCGCGTTCGTGATCGCGCTGGCGGTCGTGGTGTTCCTGCACATGGTGCTCGGCGAGATGGTCCCGAAGAACATCGCGATCGCCGGGCCGGAGCGCTCGGCCCTGATCATGGGTCCGATCCTCTACGTGATCGTCCTGGTGCTGCGGCCGCTCATCGTGTTCCTGAACTGGTTGGCCAACATCGTGTTGCGGCTGATCCGGGTGGAACCTCGGGACGAGGTCGCGTCCGCGTTCACCGCGGACGAGGTGGCCGCGTTCATCGCCGAGTCTCGTCAGGAGGGCCTGCTCGGGGAGGGCGAGCACCAGTTGCTGTCCGGTTCCCTGTCGATCGGGACGGAGACTGTCGAGCAGGTCATGGTGCCCTTGGCCGACCTGGTCACGCTGCCTCGCGACACGACCCCCGCCCAGGCTGAAGCCGAGTTCGTCCGCACCGGGTACTCCCGCTTCCCGATCGCCGACGCCGACGGACCCCTCGTCGGGTACGTGCACCTAAAGGACTTCCTTGGCCTGTCCGCCGACGCCGCGAACCGGCCCATCGACCGCCACGTGATCCGCCCGCTGGCGACCATCGCGAAGGACGCCACCCTGGAAGCCACCCTGGCCGTGATGCAGGCTGGCGGCACCCACTTCGCGCTCGTCGTCGACGGTGAGAACACCATCGGGGCCGCAATGCTCGAGGACGTCGTCGAACGACTCATCGGCGAGGTGAGGGACGCCGCCCAGGTACCAGCAAGACCTTGAACATCGAGCGCGGTGCGCGGCTCCGGCCCGGCGACGGTCACCTCGCGGTGTCCGACCTCACGCAGCACAATCCCCGCAGTTCCCCGGAGCAGTCATCGCGAGGCGGCGTACCACGGAAATGGGTCTGAGCAGCAATCGTGGTCACAGATGTTTCGCCGGCGTCGTTCACGGGCATGCCGTCGGCGCGAATGGCCGCGACGCTCGGTGTGATGCCTAGGCTGTCGAGTCCCTACAGACTCTTGGTGCCGGCCCTCGCGGCGAGTCAATGCCTGACGGATCGCGGGCCGATTTCCTTCAACCGGCCCCAGAAACGGCCGAATTGTGGAGATGCTCCAAACCGGCGTCTGCGTTCGGCGCCACCGAAACGACCTGAACTGCCGATCTGCGGATGTCTGGTCAGCGCGTTCTCAGACTCCACATGCGCCCGGGGGAGAAGCTGTGAGCCCGGCAGGGGTCCTCGCAGATGGGACTCGGGTGTCACTTCTGAGCGAAAGCCGGGTCAACGGGTTCGGAGTGGGATAACTCATGACAAGGAGCGAGCGCGCATGGCTGGCCGCGGCGGACGACAGGCTGGCGTAGTCCGCGTAGCAGCAGACCACCCGGTTCAAGATGACGACGTCGGCCGAGGACACGGCGTCCGGGTTCTGTGCGATGTCCAGCCGCAAGCGGGCCATGCGGCCGGCAAGCCCGTAGCGGGCCACCAGGTCGCGCGCCTCATCCTCGTAGTTCGGCGATGTTGTCCGACCCGGCCAGGTCGGCCGTGCCGGTCCACAACTCCGGCATCACATCAGCCAAGGCCCACACGACGTCACCGGACGCCGCCTGACTGGGGTCACCGTCGGCGTCCTGCTGGCCGGTGCTCAGCTGTTGCTGCCCGGGCTGCTCGGCTGGTCAGCGTTGCCGCGACTCCAGGTTGACGAACACATCCTCGATAGTCGGGTCCACCTCCGCTACCAGGGCGTCACCGAATCCGGCCGCCACGAGGCGGCTGCGCAGTCGCGCGTCGTCGAGTGGCGAATCGGCCGGCACCACGGCATGCAGGGACGCCCCCGAGAGGTAGGCCTCGTCGATGCCCGGCGCGGTCTCCAGCCACTGCAGTGCCGGGTCGACCTGTGTGGTGGTGATGTCGAAGATGCGCTGTTCCATGTGGTTGGCGCGGATCTCCGTGGGGCTGCCTTCGGCGATGATCCGTCCCCGGTAGATGAAGGCCAGCCGATTGCAGTTCGCAGCCTCGTCCATGTAGTGGGTGGTCACGAAGAGCGTCACGCCCCGGCTGGCCATGTCGTAGAGCAGGTCCCAGAACTGGCGCCGCGCCACCGGGTCCACCCCGGAGGTGGGCTCGTCGAGGAACAGCAGTTCCGGCTCGTGGATGGTGGCCGCGCCCAGGGCCAGTCGCTGCCGCCAGCCGACCGAGAGGTTCCGGGTGAGTTCGCGCTCCCGTCCTACCAGGTCGGCCATCTCCAGCACATACTGGCGCTGCGCGGCGAACCTCTCCGCCGGCAGGTCATAGACCCCGGCGTAGAATTTCAGGTTCTCATCGACCGTCATGTCCTCGAATAGCGAGAACTTCTGGGACATGTAGCCGATCCGTCGCTGCACCCGGTCGGGGTGCCGCACCACATCCTCACCCAGCACCTCGGCGCTGCCGGACTTGGGCCGCAGCGTGCCGGTGAGCATCCGGATGGTGGTGGTCTTGCCCGACCCGTTCGGGCCGAGGAAGCCGAAGACCTCACCGCGGGGAACGTCGAGATCGATGCCGTCGACGGCTGTGAAGTCGCCGAAGGTCTTGGTGAGCCCCCGGACGGAGATCGCTGGGGAGGGGTCGGCGGCCCTTCGTGGCGCGTTCGGTCGCTGTGCTCCCGAACGCTCCTCAGAGACCGTTTCCCTACTCATGGGTGCTCCTACTCCGATATCCGGCGGCGGGTGGCGACGATCGCCGCTCCGAAGATCACAACGGCGAACCCGACCAGTGCGAGCATCGGCACGGCGAGGGCCTCGAAACCACTGCCCTTGACGAAGGCGCCGCGCAGCACCTGCAGCGCGAACGTGAGTGGGATCAGGTTGGTCAGCGGCTGGATGATGGCCGGCATCGACTGGATCGGGAAGATGAAGCCGGAGAGCACCATGGTCGGGATCATGATGAACATCACGGCCTGCTGGGCCTGGTGGCGGGTGCGCGACACGAGGGAGATCAGGAGCCCGAGCCCCAGGCAGGTGAACATGAACAGCGCGAGGCCGGTGAGCACCACCCAGATGCTGCCGTTGAACGGCACCTTGAACCAGAACAGCCCGCCGGCGGCCACCAGCAACATCTGGGCCGTGGCAAGGGCGGCGTAGGGGGTGAGCTTGCCGATCAGGTACTCGGTGGCCTTCACCGGGGTGACGAACATCTGCTCGAGGGTTCCCGACTCGCGCTCCTTCACCACGGCCTGACTCATGATCGCCAGCAACGAGATCATCATGATCGCCGCGATCAGTCCGGGGATCATCGTATTGATCGGGTCGAGGGTGGGGTTGAACATCACCCGCACCCTCGCGTCGATCCCGGGCGCTGCCAGCTGGATGCCAAGGGCGTCGCGCCGCTCGGTATTGAACTGGGCGACGATCTGTGAAGCGTAGCCGCTGCCGACTGCCGAGATCTGCGAGTCCGAGCCGTCGACAATGATCCCGATCGGCGCGGTCTCGCCTCGGGTGAGCCGGTCCTGGGTGCCTTCGGGAATGACCAGGGCCACCTTCACGACACCGCTGTCCAGCAACGGGCGAAGGTCGTCCTCACTGGCAACATGCCCAGTGATGGTGAAGTAGCCCGAGCTGCCGAAGGCCGACTCCAGGCTGCGGGAGGTGGCCGTCCGGTCGAGGTCCACCACAGCTGTGGAGAGGTTGCGCACGTCGACGGCGACGACGTAGCCGAAGAGGATCAGTTGCAGGACCGGCATGAGCAGCAGCAGCCGGATCAGCAGCGGATCGCGCCTGAGCTGGATGAATTCCTTCCAGATCAGCAGCCGGATTCGTTTCAGGCTCATCGGGAGGCCCGCCGTCCGTAGAGGAGCGAGGAGACCAGCACCATCACCAGGGCGTAGAGCGCCAGGGCGGCCATCTCCGGCCAGAGCTCGGTGAACCCGGCGCCCTTGAGGAACACGCCCCGGGCGATCGTCACCATGTATCTGGCGGGGAAGCCGTAACTGATCCATTGCAGCCAGACCGGGATCTGGTCGAGCGCGAAGGCGAAGCCGGACAGCAGGAACGATGGCAGGAAGGCGACCAGCAGGGCGATCATGTTCGCCGAGTCCAGTGTCGGTGCCAGCGCCGAGATCAGCAGGCCCATACCGAGGGAGGCGAACACGAAGAGCATCGCGCCCAACGCGAAGGCCAGGGCAGTGCCCCGTAGCGGCACACCGAAGATGGTGCGACCCAGCACCGTGATCAGGGCCACGTCGAGGAAGGCGATCAGCGTCCAGGGCAGCAGCTTGCCGACCATCAACTCGATCCGCCGCATCGGACTCACCTCGAGTTGCTCCTGCGTGCCGAGGTCTCGCTCCCTAACCAGGGTGACGGCGGTCTGCTGGACGGTGACGATCGCGATGATGACCGCCATAAGGCCGGGGATCAGGAAGTCGGAGGAGCGTCGTTCCGGGTTGTACCAGGTACGGATCCGCGGCTCCAGCAGGCCAAGGCTGGACAGGTCCATCCCCTGGGCGTCGGCCCAGTCCCGGGTCAACTGCTGGCCGTAGAGCTGGTTGACGGCCACCGAGTACGCCCGCGACACCTTGGCAGCGTTCAGCTCGCTGCCGTCCACCAGCACCGAGACCTGGGCGGACTCGCTGGCGGCGAGGCTGCGG
The DNA here is from genome assembly GCA_964563205.1 of uncultured Propionibacteriaceae bacterium. Taxonomy (GTDB): domain Bacteria; phylum Actinomycetota; class Actinomycetes; order Propionibacteriales; family Propionibacteriaceae; genus Propionicimonas. The sequence goes on from CAZLWS010000032.1 coordinate 13,771, forward strand.
GAGAAGCCGGACGGGATCACGATCGCCACTCGGGCGGTGTTGTGGTCGAAAGCCGAGTCCACGTCGGCCAGGGAGCTGCCGCGGGCCACCACGTCGAAGAACGGGGAGGCCTCGTACTGGCGCAGGTAGCGCTGGCTGGCCGGGCTCTGGTCGGAGTCGATCACGATCGTGGGCACGTGGTCAACGTCGAAGCTGATCGCATAGGCGAACAGCAGCAGCTGGATCACCGGCATCATCACCACAGCCAGCAGCATCCGCGGATCCCGACCGAGGTGCCGGAACTCCTTGCGCACGATGGCGCCGATCCGGACCAGGGCCTGCCTCATGAGGCCACCCCGGTCGCCAGGTCGGCAAGGTAGGCGAACACGGACTCCATGTCCGGCGCGACCTCACGGGTGGTGGCACCGGGCACCCCGGCTGCGGCGAGTGCGGCTCCTAGTGCCTGCTCGGGCTCGGCGGAACCTGACCACAGCACGCGCACCACGTCGCCGAGCAGGTGCGCGGACTCCACCCCGGGAACGGCCCTGACGGCGGCCAGAGCCGCTCGGGGCTGGGCCGCGGACACCTCCATCAGCCGGCCGGGCACCTGGGCCTTGATCTCGTCCGGGGTGCCGTGCTGCTTGATGCGTCCGGAATCGAGGAAGGCGATGTGTGTGCAGCGTTCGGCCTCGTCCATGTACGGCGTGGCGACAAGGACGGTCTTGCCGGCCCGGTGCAGCCCGGCCAGGATGCGCCAGAACTCGCGACGCGACACCGGGTCGACGCCGGTGGTCGGCTCATCGAGCAGCAGCAGGTCGGGCTCGTGCATCAAGGTCGTGGCCAGCATCAGCTTCTGCTTCATGCCGCCGGAAAGGTGCTGCGCCTGCCGTGTGGTGAACTCCGCCAGGCCCATGCCCTCCAGCAGGCTGGCTGCGCGGGTGCGCCGATCGGCCTTGCTGACGCCGCGGATGGTGGCGAAGAAGTCCAAGTTCTCCGCCACCGACAGGTCGGGATACATCGAGAACCGTTGCGACATGTAGCCGATCCGCGGGGTCACCCGGTCGGACTCTGTCCTCACCGAGTGGCCGAACACGCTCGCCTCGCCCGCGTCCGGTCGCAGCACGGTGGCGAGCATCCGGATCAGGGTGGACTTGCCGGCCCCGTCCGGCCCCAGCAGCCCGAACACGGCACCCTCGGCGACCTCCAGGTCGAGGTCGTCGACGGCGAGGGTGTCGCCGAAGCTGCGCCGCAGCCCTGAGGTGCGGATGGCCGGGCCAGCCGTGGTGGTTGCGGTCATGGTCAGGCGAAGGTCACGTCCACCGGCATGCCGGCCTTGAGGGTGCCGCTGCTGTCGCTGACGCGGACCCGCACCTCGTAGACCAGCTTCACGCGCTGGTCCTTGGTCTGGACGTTGTTCGGCGTGAACTCCGACTGGCTGGCGATGAAGCTCACCGTGCCCTGGTAGGTCGTGGTGCTGGAGTCGGTGACCAGCGTCGCCGCCTGGCCGTTCCTGACCTTGCCGATCTCGGTCTCCGGCACGAACACCCGGACGAACAGGTCGGTGGGATCGATCATCGTCAGCAGGGTCTTGCCCGGCCCGGCGTTCTGGCCCGTGTTGGTCGTGACGGACACGACCGTGCCGTCACGCGGCGCTGTGACGATCGTGTAGCCCAGCTGCACCCGGGCGAGCTTCACCGCTGCCTCCGCCTGCTTCAACCGGGCACGTGCCGCGGTGATGTCGGCCTTGGTGGAGTCGTCGTCGTCCTTGGCGTTGGTGAGCGCAGCCTTGGCGGCCGTGACGCCCTGGTTGGCCTGGTCGAGCACGAGCTTGGTCGCGGACCGGTCCAGCCGGATCAGCTCCTGGCCCTTGGTGACCTTGTCGCCCTCGGCAACCTTGACGTCGGTGATGCGTCCGCTGAGCGCCGCGGCGACCTGGTACTCGTTGGCCTCCACCGATCCGCTCACCTGCTCCTGGGCGCTGGTGGTCGCGGACTGCGTCGAGGTCCACCACCACCAGGCGCCACCGCCGATCAGCAACGCCAGGACGGCGACGATCACCGGGATCGGGGGGTGCTTGCGCTTCTCGCCTGCCATGTTCCTCACCTGTCCGTATCGGAATTGCCTGCTGCCGGATGGCAGCTGTTGATGTGGAGCTCCACCGGCACGCCGGCCGGGAGCTGTTCTGTAGCGGTGAACTCGACCTCGACCGCCCTGGTCAGGTGGACTTCTTCTGTAGCGACCGAGGTCGGCGGGTAGTCGGAGCGGGTGCCGATGCGCGTCAGCGTCGCGGGGACGCCGTCGCCGGTCATCCAGTCACCGACGATCGATGCGGAGTCACCGGCACACACCCGGGCGAGCTCAGCCGGTGCGAGCCATGCCGTCACCGTGCTGGGACGGGACGCGCGGATGCTGACCGCCGTCGCGCCGGGGGCGAGCTCGGAGCCCGCCAGGACTGCGGAGACAACCACGCCGTTCACGGGGGAGGTGAACTCGCCGAGGGTGACCTGCAGCCGTGCCAGGTCGACCGACACCTTGAGCGCATCGGCCTGGAGTGACGCCAGCTCCTTCAGGTCGCGCAACGAGCCGCGGGCATCGGCGATGGTGACCAGGGCGTCGTTGAGCTTGCGCAGGCCAGACGTGGCCTTCCTCAGGCCCTTGGCGAGCGTGTGCAGGGTCGAGTTGATCTTCCGGACGCCGGCGTCCAGCTTCCTGATCCCCGCCTTGAGTCCGGCGATCATCGCGGGAAGGCTTTCCTTGGGTGGAAGGTTGGTGCCGGGCGGAACCATCGGCGGGTAGTTCGCCAGCAGTTGCTCGGCGTCGTGCAGCTTCTTCACCAGATCAACGCGGGTCTTCTTCGCCGAACTGCGCGCCTTCAGCAGCTTCTTCTTCCCGTCGTGGATCTTGTCGATCGCATCGAGGACCTTCGCTTTGGCCTCCTTGACGTCTGCCTGCTTGTCGTACGTGGTGTCGATCGCATCGCCCAGCAGGCCCACTTGGGCTGAGGCGACTGCTGCGTCCGCCTCTGCCGCGGCGATCTGGGCAGCGAGGCCCCTGGTGTCGACCCGGCCAACGGGCTGGCCGGCGGTGACGGTGTCGCCGACGCTGACGCTGACTTCTGCGAGACGGACGAAGGTGCCGATGCCATAGGTGGCCCCGACGGTGCTCAGGTTGGCGCCCGTGCGCCCGGTGACAGGATTGGTGGCCCCGGTGAGGGTGGTGAACCCGGCGTCCAGGTTGACAGCGGGCACGCTGACCGCAGGAACGGCCACCGTCTCGAGCCGGTCCTCGACGGTGCCCGACACCACCAGCGCGGACGGAACTGCCGTGCAGCCGGCCAGTGCGACGGCAAGGGTACCGACCGTCGCGGCGGCGAGGAGCGAGCGCAGGTTCATGGGGTCACTGCCACCATCGTGAGGAACAAGTCGACCATGCGTTCGAGCTTGTCAGCCGATGGTTGCACGACGGGCTCCGTGGTGAGGAGGCCGTCGAGGGCGACGTAGCTCATGATCGGCCCCAGCAGCATCCGGGCGGTGAGGTCGGTGTCGGGCGCCTCGATAAGGCCGAGTTCGTCCGCCCGTCCGACGATGGTGGAGATGCCCTGCAGGGCGCGCATCGGAAAAGCCTGGCGCACGGTGCCGCGCAGCTCCGGGATACGGAAGGCCTCGCCCAGCACCAGACGGACGAGTGCGATCGAATCGGGATGAAGCAGGGTCTGGGTGAGCCGAGTGGCGAACTGGAGAAGCAGTCCGCGCAGCTCGGGAAGGGTCTGCGGCTCGGGCAGGGGCCCTTCGAGCGCGAAGCGAGCGAGTTCGCGATCGAGAATCGCCTTGAGGAGGTCGACCTTCGCCGGGAAGTAGGTGTAGAGGGTTTGCTTGCTGACGCCGGCTTCCGCAGTCACTGCGTCCATCGAGGTGCCCGCGAAGCCGTGGGCGAGGAACAGCCTCCGGCCCGCCGTGGCGATCTGTTCGCGCTTGGCGACCTGGCGCTTGGAGAGCGTGCCGGCGGTCATAAGTCAAACTGTACGGTTCAGTTCAGTTGAATGCAAGACGAGTCCTTCACCAAGGGATGCGTTGTGACCAAGGCGAGCGGCATCCTGCAGGTACTGCTGCCCTTGACGCAGAAGTTCCGTGGCGGCCCCCCACGAGGCCGTAGCGTCCCGGAAGGTACTGCCGAGCCGAGGCTACGGTCGCCTTCCCACTTCAAGGGCCGTCCACATGGCAATATCGACGGCCGCCGTTGCGTTCTCAAGTCGGTGGACGTGTGCCGGGTACGGCACCGCAGCACGCAGCGCAGGGTGCAGCATCGGGTCTCGGAGTCCCGAATCCCGGATGGACAGCCTCGTTGCGTGCCTGGAATACGAGGCGAATCTTTCGGCGCCACTCGCTGAACTGTTTGGGCGACCTACGTCATCCACGAGCCTCCTAGCGGTTCCGGCCCAGCAGTGGGACGGCGATCTCGTCGACCACGCTCACCACGAATTCGTCCTGAATGGGGGGGCCGTGGGTGAGCAGGTGGTGCTGGAGGATCGCCCCTGGCGCCTGCAGCCGGATCAGTGCCGGATCGGGGTCGACCGGCTCGCCACGCGCGACCGCCCGGCAGACGACCCCCCGCACCAGCCGCGCACCGTTGCCCTTGGACAGCTCCGCGACGCGGACGTCATCGGCGCCGAGCGACTCGGAGATGATCCCCCGTAGGGCCTCTCCGGCGGGCCCGGACATCTGATGGGCCATGTGGCGCAGCAGGACGAGCAGCTCCTCACGCAGGGTGGTCGGCTCGAGCAGCGCCGGGGGCTCGCCAATCAGCCGATAGGCCGCCGCCATGGCGAGCTCGACCCGGTCGGGCCAGCGGCGATACACCGAGATCTTGCCGGCACCCGCCCGGCGGGCCACGGAGCCCATCGTCATCGCAGCGAAGCCGACCTCGCGCAGCTCCTCGATCGTCGCGGCCATGATCGCATCCTCAAGGGCTCTGCCGCGGCGCCGCGGCCGGCTGCGATGGTCAACGGTGCCGCTCATGGCCGCCGGCTCTCGTCACAGCCCGGCGTGATCGGCGCCACGTTCACCCTCAGTCGGCAGGACCACGCCACGGTCGCCGTCGACCAGCACGCGCCGACCGTCGGCAAGTGCGGTCGTTCCGGTTACGCAGCCCATGACCGCAGGGATGCCGTACTCGCGCGCAACGATCGCCGCGTGGGAGGCGAGCCCGCCAAAGTCGACGACGACCGCGGCGGCACGGGCGAACAACGGCGTCCAGGACGGATTGGTCGCCGTGCAGACCAGCACATCGCCGCTTTGGAGCAGGTCGAAATCGTCCGGCGTGCGGATCACTCTCACTGGCCCGGCGGCTCGTCCTCCGCCGCCCCCGACACCGGCCACCAACGCGTCCTCGGCGTTCGCACGGTCCGGGAAGAGCGTGGCGGTGGCGATCAGCGGGGCTCCGGCGAGCTCGGCGTACGCGGCCCGGCGTCGCTGGACGCTCTCGCGGAGTGTCTCACCCGGGGCCGTCCGCGCTGGGTCGGCCAGCACACTCACCTCGGGCCAGGTCAGGTACCAGACGTCGTCCGGATCCCCGAGTGCGCCGGCTTCGGCCAAGCGGACGCCGATCTCGACGACGGCGCGGTAGACGACCGGCATCAGCCTGGTCGCCTCGTAGTGGGTGTCCTCGCGCAGCGCCGTCCCGGCCGCAGCCTTGGCGACCAGCCGCCGCACCCGGTCCTGGGAACGGGTGCGCCGGACCAGTGGGTGGGCGAGCAGACGGTCGAGGGCAGCCCGTGAGGTTGCCGGACGAGGCTCGGTCGGCGCCTCGCCGGCGAGCACCTTGATCAGGGCGAGCACGGTGGTCGGGGACTCCCGCCAGGTGGGATCGCGCAGCAGCAGGATGCTCGCCGTCTCGCGGTGCCCGAAACGGTCCAGGAACGCGGAGAACCGCTCCCGGAAGCCGTCGGCCGCCACAGCGGACTCGACGAAGTCCAACAACTGTTCGCCGCTTTGGTCGGCGAAGGCTCGGCTCAGTGCCTGATCGTTCCGAACCCGTCGAGCGAGTTCGGTGAGCGTGTCGTTGGCCTCCTGCGTGATGGTGGGCGCATCGACGATGAGGTCACCGAAGAGTCCGTCGAGTCGGCAGGCCTTGAGCAGCAACCGCAGCCGGAGGAGCGCCCCACCCGCCGCGGGCAGGTACTCCACCCGCAGATCGGTGACCAGGTCGGTCAGTCGTGCCGCAGCAGTGGGGATCTCGAGCAGCTCCGCCCACGCCGCCCTGGTGACGTCGAGGACCGACAGCCGCGAAGCCTGCGCGACATAGCGCAGCTCGACGGGGTCGTCGGCCCAACCTCCGGGATCGCGGCCCATCCGCGCAATCGAGCGGATGACCCGGACCGGAAGCATTGCCGTGGGGTGCGGCCGGGGCGGCACGAAGGCCTGCACGACGCCGTCCTCGGCGGGCACCACGTCGGCGAAATCGAACGAGACGCCGACCAGCCCCGATCCCAGGCGCTCCACGATCGGCCCGACGGTGAGCGTGATCCAGGCCGTCAGCTCCATCGGGTACGGACGCCGGGGCAGCAGCTCGAGGACCACCTGACCGACGAACCGCTGGAATCTGTTCAGCGGGATCGGCGGTGGCGGCAGGGCCGTCATCGGTCGTGCCTGCAGGATGGCCAGCTCGTCGCCCGCAATCGCCCACTCGATGTCCTGCGGGCGACCGAAGTGGCTCTCGATCCGCCGTCCCACCTCCGCCAGCCGGGCCAGGTCGGCCGCACTGATCGGGTCGATGTCCTTCGCGCTGGCGTTCTGGGCCGAGAAGGTCTCGGTTCCGCCGGCGGCGCCGGCCCGGATCACGGTTTCGCGCCGCCCCGCGCGCCGCTCGGCGATGTGGCCGTCGGCATCCAGAACAGCGTGATCCGGTGTGACCAGCCCCGCCACAACGGCCTCACCGAGGCCTGGATTGGAGTCGATGACGACCTGATCGCGCGCTCCAGTCACCGGATTGGCGGTGAACATGACACCGGCCTGGTCGGCGGGCACCATCCGCTGAACGACGACGGCGATCGCCACGGAGGATGGCTCGATGCCGAGCCGCTGCCGGTAGGAGATCGCCCGCTCGGTCCACAGCGAGGCCCAGCAGTTCCTGACGGCGTCGAGCAGCTCGTCATCGCCCACCACACCGAGGAAAGTGTCCTGCTGGCCGGCGAACGTTGCGCCCGGGAGGTCCTCGGCCGTCGCGCTGGACCGGACCGCCACGAGCCCATGTCCGAGGGCGGAATGGGCGGCCAGGATGTCAGCCCGGACCTGCGGCGGCACCGGCACCTCCAGGACGTTCCCCCTGCTCGGTGCGGCGACCTCCGCGATTGCACTCCGGTAGGCCGGTGTGGTCACCACGAACCCGGCCGGAACGTTGAAGCCGGAGTTGACGAGCTCGCCGAGGTTCGCGCCTTTGCCCCCGGCGATGGCCAGGTCGGCGGCGCTCACGTCGGACAGGGGCAGGCAGAGCGGCGTAGACATGGCGTCCACTGTATCAATAGTGAACGTGGCGTTTACAATGAGTGGTGACTTCGCGGCCTGCAGCACCTGCACCCTCCCCGGTCACCCGGCGTCTGGGCCTGGCCGCCATCCTGATCGGGATAACGGCCTCAGTGCTGATGCAGACGATGCTGGCGACGGCCATGCCCCAGGTCGTGGTGGAAATGGGGGACCAGTTTCTCTACGGCTGGGTCTTCGCCGCCTACCTGCTCGCCTCGACCGTTCCGCTGCCGGTGTTCGCCCAACTCGCCGACCACCACGGCCGCCGGCCGATGTTCCTGATCGGCATGGCCGGCTACGCCGTTGGAACGGCCGCTGCCGCGCTCGCCGTTTCGATGCAGGTGCTCGTCGTGGCGCGCGTCGTGCAGGGCATCGGCGCGGCAGCGCTGGTGCCTGCTGCACTCGCTGGGATCGCGGACCTGGCCGGCGGGCCGGCCAGGGGGCGGCTATTCGGGCTGATCGGGGTCATCCAGGTGGTTGGCAACATCGCGGGCCCCCTGGTCGGAGGATGGTTCACCGATGGGCCCGGCTGGCGGTGGGGGCTTTGGGCGGTGGTGCCCGTCTCAGTGGCCGCGATCGGGTGTGCGGCGCTGGGCCTGCCGAAAGCGTCGGTGTCGGGATGGTCCGATGCCTGGCGTCAGGTGGACTTCGCGCAGCCGGTGCGGACGCTGCACCGCAATGCTGAGGCGCGCCGGATCTCCGTCGGAGCGTTCCTGCTGGGCGTGACGCTCATGTCGGCTACCGCCTACCTGCCACTGCTCGTCCAGGGCGTCTTCGGCCGGCCGGCGTCCTGGTCGAGCGCGGTGCTGATCCCGCTGATGGTCGGCGTGGGCGTCGGGAGCATGCTCGGCGGGAACCTGTCCGCCGGGCGCGGCCGGGTCGGGTTGGTCGCCGCTTGGGCCACTGCCGCGATCGCGTTCGGGGTGGTCGCGATGACCGCCGCCAGCGGGACCGGCGGGCTATGGCTGGCCGGAGTGGCCTCGGCCTTCGCGGGTGTGGGTATCGGCACCGTGCAGCCGATCCTGCTGGTCGACGCCCAGGACGACGCTGCCCGCGGAGCCGCTGCCTCGGCCAGTTCCATGGTCCAGCTGTCCCGAAACCTCGGCGGGGCGGTGGGCACCTCGGTATTCGGGCTGCTGGTCACCGGGGCATCCCTGGCGACCGGGCTGGCCTGGGTCTTCGCCGTCCTCGCAGTCATGGCCGGTCTGGGTGTTGTCAACCACCGAGTCCGATGAAAAGCCGACCTGAGCCGTTCGGCGGGTGGCACCGCGAAGACGCCCGGGCAGGGTCTGTTGCAGCCTTTGCGGCACGGTAACCGTCCGTCGGGCTCACGCACGGTGCCCGGAACTTCTGAATCGTCTGCTCGGCAACACGATCGCGCGGACGGCGGCTAAAGTCGGGTGTCTCGCTCCGGCGTCGGACGCGGAGCGCGACTGCATGCGGTCAAGGTCTGCAGCCTCGTGCTCGGCGGGGTGACTCGGGACCGGCTGACCGCGAGGATGGGTGGGTGGTTGATTTGAGCGCCCGCATGACACGCCCGGCCCGCTTGGTGGCGGTCGACATGGACGGGACCTTCCTGGATGCCGAGAGCGCGTATGACCGGGTCCGCTTCGGCCGATTCAATCAGCGACTCCAGGCTGCCGGTGCCCGTTTCGTCGTGGCCAGCGGCAACCAGTACTGGCAGTTGCTGACCTACTTCGACGGCTTCCCCGACGTTTTCTACATCGCCGAGAACGGTGCATTGGTGGCTACGGCGGAACGGGTGCTGAGAGTGGCGCCGTTCGAGCCAAGCGCGGTGGCTGCCGCGCTGGACTTCGTGGACCGCCTGCCCGGCGTTTCCACCCTGGCATGCGGCGTGAAGGCCGCCTATGCCCGTTACGACACCGATCCCGGTGTGCTGGAGATGATGCGCCGGTACTACGTGCGGCTCGAACTCGTGGATGGCTGGGCGGAGGTCGACGACGACGTGGTGAAGCTCGCTCTGGCTTGCCCGGCGGAGCGGACCGGCGCACTGCTGGCGGAGTTGGCCATTGGGCTGCCCCGTGGAGTCGTTCCGACCTCGAGTGGGCACGGGTCGATCGATCTGGTGAGCCACGGGGTCAACAAGGGCGTGGCGCTGGCCTGGCTCGGCGAACGGTTGGGCATTGCGGCGGAGGAGATGATCGCCTTCGGCGACGGTGGTAATGACGTGGAGATGCTCGCGCTGGTCGGCCTCGGGGTGGCTATGGCCAACGCGCCCGACGATGTCAAGAAGCACGCTGACGTCGTGGCTGGAGCCCACGACGACAGCGGGGTGCTGGAGTTCCTTGAGCACCTTCCGGGCCAACCGTGGTCGAATCGCTCCTGACCGCCGGATTGGGATCCACCCTCCAATACGTGCGAATCCCAGCGGAACAGCCTGGGTCCTGAGAACCAAGTGTCGGCCAGCGGCAGCCACGCCCATAACTCGCCGTCTTCGGCAGATCCGGTCGTGGCACGTGCATAGCCTCGACGAGCGGGCGGAGGTCGGGAGACCCGAACGTTGTCGAGACTCCCCCAGGACCGGCCAGATTCGGCTATTACCGGGCAATGAGAAGAGGTCATTCTCAATTCTCGAGCTGACGTTCCGCGCAGGTCGCGAGGGCAGCTTCCCAAGGCATTTCCCCTAGCCAAACGCCGCTCTCGCCGCTCGAGGCCGCCGGTCACCATGACCCGTGTTACCTCAAATGCGACCTCATCAGGTAACAATTTCAGGTAACACGGTCCACGAACCGCACCTGTTCGATTTCGGAAGGTGCCCCTGGCAAGGCCTTTTACTCGAGCGGATGACGGGAATCGAACCCGCACTGTCAGCTTGGGAAGCTGATGTTCTAC
>CAZLWS010000033.1:0-21130 GCA_964563205.1 uncultured Propionibacteriaceae bacterium
GGCTACCGGCCCGAGGACGCGGACGCGCTGCTGGCGGTGAACGCGGCGGCGTTCGCGCACCATCCGGAGCAGGGCGGCCTGGACGCGGCCGGGCTGGCGGCCCGGATGGACGAGGACTGGTTCGATCCGGAGGGGCTGATCCTGGCCGTCGAAGGCGACCGACTGCTCGGCTTCCACTGGACGAAACAGATCGACGAGACGGGCGAGGTGTACGTGATCGGGGTGGATCCGGCCGCCCAGGGCCGGGGGCTGGGCAGGGTACTGCTTCAGGCCGGCCTTGACCACCTTGCCCAGGGGGGTTGTCACACCGTGATTCTGTACGTCGACAGCGCTGATACCGTCGCGGTAGGAATGTACCGATCAGCCGGATTCGGCGTCGCCCACCGCGACGTCCTCTACGTCGGTTCCGAGGAGCAGCGATGACAGCCGTCGAGCAGGAGGAGACCGCGGGCCCCGCCCTGCCCGACCTCCCCGCGAACCGGTTCAGCGACCGCGAGCTCTCCTGGCTGGCCTTCAACAGCCGGGTGCTCGACCTCGCCCGCGACAGCAAGCGGGTGCCGCTGCTGGAGCGGGCCAAGTTCCTGGCCATCTTCTCCTCCAACCTGGACGAGTTCTTCATGGTGCGGGTGGCCGGCCTGAAGCGCCGGATCGCCGCCGGGGTGGCGGTGCCCAGCGCCTCCGGCATGCTGCCGCGCGAGCTGCACGACGCGATCCTGAGCCGCACCCGCGAACTGGTCACCACCCAGGCGGCGGTGTTCGCCGACGAGATCCGGCCGGCGCTGGCCGAGCACGGCATCGAGATCCTGCGCTGGGACCAGCTCAACCCCGCCGAGACCCGGCGGATGACCGACCTCTTCGAGTCGCACATCTTCCCGGTGCTCACCCCGCTGGCGGTCGACCCGTCCCACCCGTTCCCGTACATCTCGGGGCTTTCGGTGAACCTGGCCGTGCTGCTGCGCAACCCCGCCACCGGCGCCCGCCAGTTCGCCCGGGTGAAGGTGCCGACCAACCTCAGCCGGTTCGTCCCGCTCGGCGACGGCCGGTTCGTCCCGTTGGAGGACGTGATCGCGCACCACCTCGGCGAGGTCTTCGCCGGCACCCAGGTGCTCAGCTACAGCACCTTCCGCGTCACCCGCAACGAGGACGTCGAGGTCGAGGAGGACGACGCCGAGAACCTGCTGTTCGCCCTCGAGAAGGAGCTACTGCGCCGCAAGATCGGACGCCCGCCGGTGCGGCTCGAGGTCGAGGACGACATCGACGACCGGATGCTGCGGCTGCTGATCAACGAGCTCGACATCTCCGACAAGGAGGTCTTCCGGCTGCCCGGCCCGCTCGACCTCACCGGCCTGTTCTCGCTCGCCGCGCTGGACCGGGAGGCGCTCAGCTACCCCTCCTTCCTGCCCAAGACCCACCCGGAGCTCGCCGAGGTCGAGACGGCCCGCCCGGCCGACATGTTCGCCTCGCTCAAGCGGCGCGACGTGCTGCTGCAGCACCCCTACGACTCCTTCGCCACCAGCGTGCAGCGGTTCATCGAGCAGGCCGCGGCCGACCCCGCCGTCCTGGCCATCAAGCAGACCCTCTACCGCACCTCGGGCGACTCCCCCATCATCGACGCCCTGATCGAGGCCGCCCAGGCCGGCAAGCAGGTGCTGGCGGTGGTCGAGATCAAGGCCCGGTTCGACGAGGAGGCCAACATCGAGTGGGCCCGCAAGCTGGAGAAGGCCGGCTGCCACGTGGTGTACGGCCTGGTCGGTCTGAAGACCCACTGCAAGCTGTCGCTGGTCGTCCGCGAGGAGCCGAAGGGGCTGCGCCGCTACGTCCACATCGGGACGGGCAACTACAACCCGACCACGGCGCGCATGTACGAGGACATGGGGCTGCTGACCTCGAACCCGGTGGTCACCGAGGACGTCGCCAAGCTCTTCAACCACCTCTCCGGGATGGCCCAGGAGACCCGGTACCGCCGGCTGCTGGTCGCCCCGCACAGCACCCGCAAGGGGATCATCGAAGCCGTCGAACGCGAGATCGCCCACCACCAGGCCGGTCTGCCGGCGGGAGTGAAGATCAAGGTCAACTCGATCGTGGACGAAGCCACCACCGACGCCCTCTACCGGGCCTCGCAGGCCGGCGTGCCGGTCGACCTGTGGGTGCGGGGCATCTGCGCGGTGAAGCCCGGCGTGCCCGGGCTGAGCGAGAACATCCGGGTGCGCTCGATCCTGGGCCGGTTCCTGGAGCACAGCCGGCTGTTCTGGTTCGCCAACGACGGCGAGCCGCTGGTCGGCATCGGCTCCTCCGACCTGATGCACCGCAACCTGGATCGCCGGGTCGAGGTGTTGGTCGCGCTCACCCATCCGCGCCACATCCAGCAGATCGAGCGGCTCTTCGAGCTGGCCTTCGACCCGGGCACCGCCTCCTGGTGGCTGGAGGGCGACACCTGGACGCAGCGCACCCTGAGCGCCGACGGCGAGCCGCTGCTGGACCTGCAGGAACATCTGATCTCGACCATGGGGCATCGCCGCTCCGAACGTTCCGAGGCGAGCCGGTAACGCCATGGCAGCGACGCGAGGGCGCCAGATCACGGCCGCGGGCACCGTCCTGCTCCGCACCAACAAGGCCGGACGGCAGCAGGTGCTGCTGATCCACCGTCCGGGCTACGACGACTGGAGCCTGCCCAAGGGCAAGATCAACGCCGACGAGTACCTGGCCGGCTGCGCCGCCCGGGAGACCCACGAGGAAACCGGGGTCACCCCCCGGCTGGGCCTGCCGCTGGACCGGATCGGCTACCCGGTCGGCTCCGGCTACAAGACGGTCACCTACTGGCGAGCCGAGGTGGCCGCCAAAGAGCGCCGCACGCCGGACGCCGAGGTCGATCAGAGCAAGTGGCTGTCTGTGCCCAAGGCGCTCGCGACAGTGACCTACCACGACGAGCGGGCGTTGATCGAGCAGGCGGTGGGCCTGCCCGACACCGTCCCCATGCTGGTGGTGCGCCATGCCAAGGCCATGCTCCGCAAGGTATGGACGGGACGCGACCAGGCCCGTCCGCTGGATTCCCGCGGCCGCCGCCAGAGCGAGTTGCTGGTGCCGCTGCTGGCCGCCTACGGGGTGCAGCGGGCGGCGTCCTCCTCGTCCACCCGGTGCATGCAGACGCTCAAGCCCTACGCCAAGTCCGCCCGCCTCGATATCGAGGCGTGGACGACGCTCAGCGAGGAGCAGACCCAGGCGACCCCGGCAGCGGTCACCACCCTGATGCAGCGTCTGGTCGCCGAGACCGTGAAGTCCGGCGTCCCGATCGCCGTCTGCGGGCATCGTCCGGTGCTGCCGCTGATGCTGGAGGCCGTCGGCGTCCCGCCGCGTCCGCTGCAGCCGGGCGCCGTCCTGGTCGCCCATCTCGACCGCAACGACGGCCACACCGTCGCCGTGGAGTTCCACAAGCCCCGCATCTGAGCGGAAGGGACGGGCGCAATTCACCCGCTGTTCATCCGCGGGTCTCCATCCGGTCAGGACGCGCTGGCAGGTTCTCTCTCAGAGCAAAGAGCTCAGAGGAACTCGAAGGAACGAATCCGTGAAGATCACCCGCTTCGCCGGCGCCGCGCTGGCGCTCGCCACCGCCGTGAGCCTGGCCGGCTGCGCCACCAATGAGCAGCCGACCACCGCCGCTCCCGGTGGCGGATCCACCAACTCCGAATCCCCCGCCGGCCTGAGCGGTCAGCTCGCCGGCTCCGGCGCCTCCAGCCAGGGCAAGGCCCAGGAGGCCTGGATCGCCACCTTCAACGGCGCCAACCCGGGCGTCAGCATCGCCTACGACGGCGGCGGCTCGGGCGCCGGCCGCACCGCCTTCGCCCAGGGCGGCGTCCAGTACGCCGGCTCCGACCGGGCGCTCAAGACCGCCGAGCTGGACGACCCGGTCACCGCCTTCAAGCTCTCCGCGGGCACCCAGCCGTGGGGGAAGTGCGCCGCTGACAGCGGCATCGTCCAGCTTCCGCTGTACATCTCGCCGATCGCGATCGGCTACAACGTCGAAGGCGTCGACAACCTGAACCTGGATTCGTCCGCCATCGCGAAGATCTTCTCCGGCAAGATCACCACGTGGAACGACCCGGCGATCGCCGCGCTGAACCCGGACGCGACCCTGCCCGATCTGGCGATCACCCCGGTGCACCGCTCGACCAACTCCGGCACCACCGAGAACTTCACCGACTACCTGGCGAAGACCGCCGGCGCCGACTGGCCGTTCGAGGTCAGCGGCGACTGGCCCGCGGAGCTCACCGGCGGTGAGGGCGCTGCTGAGACCGGTGACGTCGCCTCCATCCTGAGCTCCGGCGCCGGCACCATCGGCTACCTGGACGCCTCCCGCGCCCCGGGCCACACCGCCGCTCTCAAGGTCGGCGACCAGTTCGTGAAGTACTCCCCCGAGGGCGCCGCGGCGGTCGTCGCCGGCTCGCCGCTGGAGGAGGGCCGCAAGCCCTTCGACCTGGCCGTCACCCTCGACCGGACCACGACCGATCCGACCCACTACCCGCTGGTGCTGATCAGCTACCTGATCGGCTGCGAGACCTACGCCGACTCCAACGACGGCGCGATGGTGAAGGCCTTCTTCTCCTACATCGCCAGCGCCGAAGGCCAGACCCTGGCCGGCGAGCAGGCAGGCGCCGCCCCGATCTCGGACGACCTGCGCGCCAAGGTGACCGCCGCCATCGACGTCATCTCCTAGTGAACAGATCCGGTCCCGCCGACCTCTCTGTCATTCCCGCGAAGAAGAATGCGGGACCGGATCTCTCCTCGTCCCTCTCACCATCAACGCGAGGTAAGCCCGACGTGACGTCGACCAAGCAAGCAACGCAGACCAGCAGCCCGTCCACCGGCCTGGTGGGCAAGCCGCGGCCCGGCGACCGCAACTTCGCCGCGACCGCGCTCGGGGCCGGGATCCTCATCCTTGTGATCCTGGCCGCGGTCACGGCCTTCCTGCTGATCCAGGGCGTCCCCGGAATGCTCGCCGACCCCGCCGACGCCCCCACCACGCTCGGGCAGAGCGCGAGCTTCTGGCACTACGTCTGGCCGCTGGCCTTCGGCACCGTCTGGGCGTCGATCCTGGCGCTGCTGTTCGCGGTGCCGCTGTCGATCGGCATCGCCCTGTTCATCTCGCACTACGCCCCCCGCAGCCTGGCCACCGTGCTGGGCTACGTCATCGACCTGCTGGCCGCGGTGCCCTCGGTGGTCTACGGCCTGTGGGGCAGCCTGGTCTTCGCCCCGGCGGTGGTGCCGATCTACGCCTGGCTCAACGCCAACCTGGGCTGGATCCCGCTGTTCAGCGGTCAGGTGTCGGTGACCGGACGGACGATCCTCACCGCCGCGATGGTGCTGGCCGTCATGGTGCTGCCGATCATCACCGCGATCTGTCGCGAGGTCTTCCTGCAGACCCCCAAGCTGCACGAGGAGGCGGCGCTCGCGCTGGGCGCCACCCGCTGGGAGATGATCCGGATGGCCGTCCTGCCGTTCGCCCGTCCGGGCATCATCTCCGGCGCCATGCTGGGCCTGGGCCGCGCTCTGGGCGAGACCATGGCGGTCGCCATGGTGCTCTCGGCGACCGGCGTGGTGACGATCCAGCTGCTGACTTCCACCAACCCCTCCACCATTCCGGCCAACATCGCCCTCAAGTTCGGCGAGGCCGGCTACGGCCTCAACGTCAACGTCCTGATCGGCACCGGGCTGGTGCTCTTCGTGGTCACCTTCGGGGTGAACGCGCTGGCCCGCTGGATCGTCAGCCGCCGCAGCGAGTTCTCGGGAGCCAACTGATGAACACCGTCGAAACCCCCGCCAAGCCGATCTCGAACTCGCTGACCGCGGGCAAGCTGCCGGGCTGGGCCACGCCGGCCCTGCTGGCCGGCTCCCTGATCGTGTGCACCGTGCTGCTCGGCGCGGAGAACTTCGCCGGCGGCATAGCCCTGGGCGCCTTCGTCTACCTGGTCGGCATCGTGACCCTCTCCGGGGTCGTCGAGGGACGCCGCAAGGCGACCGACCGGCTGGTGACCTCGCTGGTCGTCGGCGCCTTCCTGATCGCGACCATCCCGCTGGTCTCGGTCAGTTGGACGGCGCTGAGCCTCGGCCTGCCGCGGTTCGACGTCGCCTTCTTCAGCCAGTCGATGGCCGGCATCATCGGCGAGGGCGGCGGCGCCCTGCACGCCATCGTCGGCACCCTGCTGATCACCCTGGCCGCGACCGTCATCTCGGTGCCGATCGGGCTGATGACGTCCATCTACCTGGTCGAGTACGGACGCGGCCCGCTGGCCCGTGCGATCACCTTCTTCGTGGACGTGATGACGGGCATCCCGTCCATCGTGGCCGGCCTGTTCGCCTACTCGCTGTTCTCGATGCTCTTCGGCTCCGGCAACCGCTCCGGCATCTCGGGCGCGGTCGCGCTGAGCGTGCTGATGATCCCGGTCGTGGTGCGCTCCAGCGAGGAGATGCTGCGGATCGTCCCGAACGAGCTGCGGGAGGCCTCCTACGCGCTGGGCGTGCCGAAGTGGCTGACCATCGTGAAGGTGGTGCTGCCCACCTCGATCGCCGGCATCATGACCGGAATCGTGCTGGCGATCGCCCGGGTGATCGGCGAGACCGCCCCGCTGCTGCTGACCGCCGGCTACATCGCGAACATGAACTACAACCTGTTCGAGGGCCGGATGACCACCCTGCCGCTGTTCGTCTTCACCACCTACCGCAACTCCGGCGGCACCGACGTCGCCGACCTCGACCGAGCCTGGACCGGCGCCCTGGTGCTGATCCTGATCGTCCTCGCCCTGAACCTGATCGCCCGGCTGATCGCGCGCTACTTCGCGCCGAAGACCTCCGGCCGCTGACCCTCGTCCCGCCACAACCCTAAGGAAGATCGTGTCGAAGAGAATCGACGTCACCAGCCTGAATGTCTACTACGGCAAGTTCCGTGCCGTGGAGGACGTGACGATGACCATTGAGCCCCGCGCGGTGACCGCCTTCATCGGCCCCTCCGGCTGCGGCAAGTCGACCTTCCTGCGCACCTTGAACCGGATGCACGAGGTGATCCCCAATGCCTCGGTCGAGGGCGAGGTGCTGATGGACGGCGAGAACCTCTACGGCCCGGGCGTCGACCCGGTGCGGGTGCGCCGCCAGATCGGCATGGTCTTCCAGCGTCCCAACCCGTTCCCGACCATGTCGATCAAGGAGAACGTGCTGGCCGGCATCACGCTGAACGCGCGGCGGCTGGGCACCAAGGAGAAGGACGAGATCGTGGAACGCTCGCTGCGCGGCGCCAACCTCTGGGAGGAGGTCAAGAACCGGCTCGGCCTGCCCGGTTCCGGCCTCTCCGGCGGGCAGCAGCAGCGACTCTGCATCGCCCGCGCGATCGCCATGCAGCCCGACGTCATCCTGATGGACGAGCCCTGCTCGGCGCTGGACCCGATCTCCACCCTGGCCATCGAGGATCTGATCCAGGAGCTGAAGCAGACCTACACCGTGGTGATCGTGACCCACAACATGCAGCAGGCCGCCCGGGTCTCCGACACCACCGCGTTCTTCAACATCGCGGGCACCGGCTCCCCCGGCAAGCTGATCGAGATGGGCCCGACCGACAAGATCTTCTCCACCCCCGACGACAAGTCCACCGAGGACTACATCTCCGGCCGCTTCGGGTGAGCCGAGCCAGCTGGGCTCAGGCGTCTACCTTCAGGCTGTCCAGCGCCAAGCGGGCGTCATCGACATACTGAGGGACCGTGTCGGGGATGGACGCGTAGAACAGCGAGGCTGATTCCAGCCCGGTGTCGATGATGACCACGATCGCCAGTTCGCCCTTCGTCTGCAGGTTCGGGATGTCGAAGCTGAGCTGGGATTCGACCACCCAGGCGTCGTGGCCGTCCACCTTCATCGCTTTGGAGACCAGATCCTGCCGCTCCACCGCGGCGTCGCCGTAGAACCTTCCCACTACGCATTTGAGGACGATCTCGGAGCCCTGTTCGGGGGTGAAGAACCCGTCGCCGGCGTACAGCTCGGCGACCAGGATCGACGCCACCCAGCTCGCCTGGGGGGCGTAGTCGGGTTCGACGGTGATGGTCTGCTGGGCGACGTCCCGAGCGAACGGGACCCGGTTGTCGCTGTAGGGCGAACTCCACGGATCGGGCAGCATCGGGAACGAGATCTTGCCGCCGTGCACCCGTCCGTCGGTGCTCGGCACCGGGGTCGCGCTCTGCGAGGCGTCCAGATCCGGGCAGACGTTGCGGCTGGGCTGGCCGCCCCCCGGGGTCGTCGGATCGGGTCCTGCGGGGAGGCCGCCACCCGCCTGGCCCAGGCCGTTGATGACCAGGTAGATCACCAGCGCGAGTGCGAGCACTGTGCCGACGCCGCCGACCCACCAGCCCACCTTGGAGCGCTGCGGCTCGGGGCCGGCGGGCCACTGCGGCGCGTTCGCGACCGGTGGCGGCGTGGTCGCCGGGTTCGCCGTGATCGCCGAGGTCCACTCGGTTCCCGTCCAGTACCGGTACATGCCGGGCTGTCTGCCCGGATCCGGATACCACCCTGCGCCACTCACGCCCGCCAGTGTAGTTCGCCGGTGAAGGCCCTTGTCCGCGCTGAACGGGGTAATGCTCGGTAGGTCGGAGACTAGTGCTCGTCCTGCGCAAGGACGATGATCGAGTCACCGCGCACCAGGTGGAGCCGGTCGGACTTGCGCGGGTTGAGGTACACCCCGTAGCGGCGCGCGGCCGAGCGGGCGTGGGCGCCGATCCGGTAGCCGATGGCGGTCTCGCCGCGAGCCGCGGCCGCGGCCAGCACGGTGTAGAAGTCGGCCTCCGCCCCCGGGCGCAGGTACAGCTCGACCGGACGCAGGTAGATTTCGCTGCCCTCGGCGCTGAACAGCTGCGCGAACACGTCGGCCAGCCGCTGGTTCTCACTCACCTGGGCCAGCATCAGGCCGATCAGCCGGTCGCTGACGATAAAGTCGTCGGCCTGGGTCACCTCGGCGAGCTCCCGGTTGCGGTCGTCCAGCATCTCGCTGACGACGTTCAGCCGCACCCCCGCCCGGTCCGCGATGTCCCGCAGGTGCAGCAGGGTGACCAGGGTGCGGGCGTCGGTGGCCTGGGCGTCCGGCTGGCCGCGGTCGGCCAACACCAGGATGTGGTCGTAGCCGGCGACGTCCAGGCTCTCGATCACCGGACGGCTGGTGGTGTCCGCCTCTCGCGTCTCGACAGCCAGGCCGTCCACCGTCAGCGGATGGGAGGGCGGCGTCGAGGTCACCACACAGGCCGACGAGCCGGGCGGCACGTAGCCGGCCAGCTCGCCGAGGATCTCGGCCACTCCCGCGTTGTAGCCCAGGATCAGGGTGCGCTCCGGCTTGCTGGCTGGCGCGGCGAGGGTGGAGATGACGGACGCCTCCACCGCGCCGGGCTCGGCGGGCACGATGGCGCTGTCGTCTTCGGCGATCACGATCAGCTGGTCACCGGCGCGGATGATCTCGGCGGGGTCGGGGTTGACGAGGATGTCGCGGCCCCGGACCAGGCCCATCACCGCCGAGTCGGCGAACCCGAACTGGGCGTCCAGGTAGGTGCGTCCGGTGAGTTGGGGCTGCTCGGTGAAGTAGAGCTCGCTGCCCTCGAAGTCGAGCAATTCGGTGTAGACGGTGCTGAGCCCGCGCTGCCGGCAGGTCTGGGCGGTGAGCCGCCGGATCAGGCTGGTGGTGAGCAGCCAGCGGGCGCCCCCGCGGGAGATCAGCTGGGCGGCGTCCAGGTTCGCCGGCTCGTGCAGCTCGGCGACCACCTGGGGGCCCGGCTCGTGGGCGGGCAGCGCGTGGCTGAGCGCCAGCACGGTCTTGATCGCGGCGGCGTCGGCGTCCGCGGCGTCCTCACCGGTCAGAACGATGACGCTGCGCGCCGCCAGCGGGTTGCCCAGCTGGATATCGGCCGGCGACATCGGGTTCCCGGTGCGGCAGACGATCCGGGTGCGTCCAGGATCTGGCAGGTGTTCGCGGATCGCGTCCTCCATCTCGACCTTGTCGCGGTCGGCCAGGATCACGATCGCCGAGCGGCGACGAGAGGCGTTGGCCGCGACGAGCTCCTGCAGGATCAGCAGCAGCTGCGCCGACCAGCCGAGGATGAGGGTGTGGTCCTGCTCGAGGACGAGGCTGCGGCCCTTGCGCAGCTGCTGCATCTGGTCGTCGAAGCCGCCGGAGACGATGCCGATGAGGCTCGCGACGATCACCAGGCCACCGATGGTGACCACCAGCATGAGCACCCGGAAGCCCCAGCCGGCGTCGCCGCCCATCGTCCCGGGGTCGAGGGTGCGCATCAGGTTGCCCCACGCGATGTCCCAGAAGTCGCCGAAGTCGTCATCCCCCGGATAGGCGCCCAGAACGGTGACGATCACCGCCATGACCAGCACGAATCCGATAGTGGCCAGGCCCAGCAGCCCCATGATCGCGATCGTCCCCCGCGACATCAGGTTGTCGAAGGCGTACCTCAGCCGCTGCCCCAGAGCCGGCTTCTCCATCTGAACCCCCTCGTCCCGCCCTGGGGTGCACCTTAGCCCTGTAGCGGCGTGCAGGGCACCGTTTCAGTGGCTATTCGGGGATGCGCTGAGCGGAAACATCCATCGCTTCATGCAGCAGCCGAACCACCTGAATCACCTCACCGACCTGCCGGTAGACCACGAAGTGCCGCGGGCTGGCGATGCGTCGCGCCGCTGGGCCGACCTCGTTGCGGCAGGTTCTCAGATGTACCGTGCGGATGTCTCGTCCGAGATCATGTCGATCGTGCGATCCCGGAAGTCTGGGATCACGCGCGATGCTGACCAGGGTCGCCTGTATGAGTGCCTGATAGCCGTCTCTGACGGCGGAGCCGAAGTGGAGCACTGACCAATCAAGAATGTCGTCGATGTCCTGCTCGGCGTCTTCACCAAGGTCGAGTTCGTACGTCACGCGCTCTTGGCAGCTGCCCGCTCGGTTGCCAGACGGCCTCGTTCGCGCAGGTAGTCACGAAGGTCATCAACGGCAATGCGCCTGCCCCGACCTGCGTCAAGGCTGGCGATACCCTGGTCAACCGCCGCGCGAAGTTCGGCGTATCTCACTTCATCGAACTCGTCAGTGGTTTCAAGTGTGGCGATGAGCTCCCGCGCGACCTCCGCCCGCTCAGAGCGCGAGAGAGCACGAGCCGCGTCAAGCACTTCGGCCAAGGTCGAGTTCATGGCGACAGCCTACGCCGCAGCGCCGACATCCGGCAGAGCCCCAATCAGCACGACCCCTCTGGCAGTTCCTTCTTGCGGCCACGCCACTGGCGCAGCCGTGTTGCTCAACAGTTCACACGCGGACGCTCGCCGGACTTCCCGAATCGATCCACGTCGCCAGGATCTCTGGCGAGAAGAGTTCTTCGAGAACCGTGTACGCAAGTCCGATCGGCCCGGCCTGATCACCGAGCGGAGAGGTCATGATCTGCAGCGACCGGGTCGCCAGCGGCAGCGACCGGCCGAGTACGACACGTCGCATCGTGGCCAGGTAGAGGTCGCTTGAGCGGCCGACGCTGCCGCCGACAACGACTATCGACGGGTTGAAGATGTTGACCATTCCGGCCAACGCTTCCCCTACCAGCTTTGCGGACGTAGTGAGCAGCCCGATGGCAATAGGGTCCGCGTGGCGGGCCGCCTCAATGACGCTTGCCGAAGTGAACTCGCGACCATCACGCCGGAGTTGAGCAAGATAGCCCTCCCGTAGATCCTCGGCACGTTCCGCGGCATCGCGAGCGAGGGCAGCACCCCCCGCGAGAGCCTCCAGGCACCCCGAGTTGCCGCAGCGGCACACGACCTCGCGTCCGGAGTCCACTACTCCCATGTGCCCGATGTCACCAGCAGCGCCTTGGGTTCCACGGTGGAGCCTTCCCTGAGAGATGAGGCCCGCCCCAATACCCGTGCCGACCTTGATGTAGATCGCGTTGTCGTTCCCGCGCGCCACTCCGGCCAGAACCTCACCGGTCGCCATCGCGTTGACATCGTTATCCACCCAAACGGCCCTGTGGTACCGCTCGCTGAAAAACCCGCGAACATCGAAACCGTCCCAGCCAGGCATGATCGGCGGCGCCACCGGGCGGCCGGTCTCCCACTCCACCGGGCCTGGAAGCCCGATCCCGATGCCCCAAACGTCCGCGCCCTCGGACTCACGAAGCAACGAACGCATACGAGCATCGACGTCGCCGAGCGTCGCCTCGGGTCCGGCATTGACGTCAATCGGATGCTCCACGTACGCAAGGAGCCTCCCCGAGAGATCGGTGAGTCCCAGATGGGTCACTGTGGCACCGAGTTCCGCCACCAGAATCCGGCCAGCCTCCGCACGGAACCGCAACTGCCTGGGCGCTCGACCTCCAGTCGAACGCCCCAGATCTCCCTCGGCGATGAGCCCCGCGATCATCAACTGCTCAACGCGGTCCGCAACCAGATTGCGCGCAAACCCGGTTTGACGACATATCTCCAGCCGGGTCGCCGCCTGGCCGGTACGGAGTGCGCCGAGGATGGTGGCCGTGCTGCGGATGTAGTCGCTTGGCGGGGGGAGGGTTGTCTCCACAGGCCCTCCTCTTCGACCTCGGCATGACGATCTTTACCATATCGTGACTTGATTTCTCCTTCTTGGAAGCTTAAGTTTGCCTACCAGAAGCATAAGTCGCACAGAGGAGTACGCCATGCTGAAACTGATCCGTCCTGTGGCGATCGCCGCAGTCATCGCATTGGGGCTGGCAGCTTGCTCGCCGGATCCCACTACCACCCAGCCAACCTCGTCGAACGGCATCGACGCGCAGGTCGACGCCGCGCTGCGCGAACTGGAAGGGCAAGTTCTCAGCAAGGGCCCGAACGGCGAGGACCCCACACCGGCCAGCGCAGCCGATCTCACCGACGAAGAGGTGAATCAGGTCAAGGCGCTGGGAGCCACTGCCGCGATCGTGATGCACTACGGCGGCAACGACTGGGCCACCGCGCAGATCGCCGGTCTCCAGTCCGAGTTCGCGAACCTTGGCATCGAGGTGGTCGCGGTAACCGATGCCGATTTCAAGCCGGACAAGCAGGTCTCCGACCTTGAGACCGTGATGAGCAAGAATCCCGACATCATCGTCTCCATCCCGACCGACCCGGTCGCAACCTCCGCCACCTACAAGAAGGTCTCGGATGCCGGCATCAAGCTGGTCTTCATGGACAACACCCCGCAAGGACTCGAGCCTGGCAAGGACTACGTGTCGGTCGTCTCGGCCGACAACTACGGCAACGGGGTCGTGTCCGCCCACCTGATGGCGCGGGCGCTCGGCGGTCAGGGCAAGCTCGGCATCATTTACCACGAGGCCGACTTCTTCGTGACCAAGCAGCGGTACGACGGCTTCAAGACGACCATGACCGAGCAGTACCCGGATGTCCAGCTTGTAGCCGAGCAGGGCATCGCCGGTCCCGACTTCGCCGGTGACGCACAAGCCGCGGCCAACGCCATGCTCACCAAGAACCCCGATCTGGCAGGGATCTGGGCGGTGTGGGACGTGCCCGCGGAAGGCGTCATGGCTGCGGCGCGGGCCGGTGGCCGCACCGACCTCAAGATCGCCACGCAGGATCTCGGGCTGAACGTGGCCATCGCCTTGGCGAAGAACGAACTGCTCGTTGGCCTCGGCGCGCAACGCCCCTTCGAACAGGGCGTCACCGAGGCTCGCCTCGCGGCTGGTGCGCTGCTGGGCAAGGAGGCACCGCCGTACGTGGCGCTGGCCGCCCTCCCGGTCGATCACGCCAACGTGCTCGAGGCCTGGAAGACCGTCTACCAGGCGGACGCCCCGGCCGAACTGGCAGGCGCTTTCAAGGAGTAGGTCCCCGAGGTTGCCGGGCTGCAGGGCCAGCCCGGCAACCCTGCCTCACCCGCAAACCACGAAGGAGAGCAGCCAACCATGAACACCGCTGAAGCCCCCGTTGTGCAGATGCGCGGCATCCACAAGTCGTTCTACGGCGTTCCCGTTCTCACCGACGTCGACCTGGAGATCCGCAAGGGCGAGGTCCATGCTCTCGCCGGAGGTAACGGCGCCGGGAAGTCCACCCTGATGAAGATCCTCCAAGGGGTGTACACGAAGGACGCCGGGGAGATCGTCATCAACGGAACACCCGTCGAGATCGATACCATCCACGCCGCGAAAGCCGCCGGAATCGGCATGGTGTTCCAGGAATTCAGTCTCGTTCCGAGCCTTACCGTCGCGCAGAACATCTACCTGACGGTCGAGCCCACCAGCCGCGCCGGCCTGATCCAGGATCGAGAAGCCAGACGGATGGCCGCCAAGGTGTTCGCAGACATGGCTGTGGAGGTGAATCCCGCGGCAACGGTCGCAAGCCTGTCAACTGCCTACTGGCAGCTGACAGAGATCGCGAAGGCGCTGGCGCAGGACGCCAAGGTCCTCATCATGGACGAGCCCACCGCCAGTCTGGCCCGTCACGAGGTCGAGGCGCTCTTCGAGCTCATCGGACGGCTGAAGGCCCGCGGAATCTCCATCATCTACATCTCCCATCGG
The DNA here is from genome assembly GCA_964563205.1 of uncultured Propionibacteriaceae bacterium. Lineage (GTDB taxonomy): Bacteria > Actinomycetota > Actinomycetes > Propionibacteriales > Propionibacteriaceae > Propionicimonas. Next base: position 14,529 of record CAZLWS010000033.1, read on the forward strand.
ATGGACGAGGTCTACCGCATCGCCGATCGGATCACCATTCTGCGGGACGGCAGGCGACTGTTCACCGAACCTCTGGCCGACGTCACGCCCGAGCAGATCGTCGAGGGAATCGTCGGCCGCCAGGTCCACGGTGCGATGGACTACAAGGAGCGCGAGGCATCGACCGGCGGTGACGTCATCCTGGAAGCAAATGAGCTTCACGCCGGGCAGCGGCTGAACGGAGTCTCGTTCAAGCTCAGGTCGGGTGAGATCATCGGACTGGCCGGCCTGATGGGCAGCGGAAGAACCGAACTCGCCCGGTGCCTGTTCGGGATCGACCGCCCGGACTCCGGCGAGATCCGGGTCCGAGGAGAACGGATCGATGTCACCGACCCGCAGGCCGCCATCGCCGCGCGGATCGCGCTGATCCCGGAGGATCGCCGGGAGCAGGGCCTCGTCCTCGAGCACTCCGTGAGAGAGAACATCCTCCTACCTCTTCTTGACCAGATCACCCGCGGCCCGCTTCTGGAAGCACGGGCGGGGAAGAGGCTCGCGCACAACCTGATCGAGAGGTTCTCGGTCAAGGTCGCCGACCCGGCGAAGCCGGTGCGGAGCCTTTCCGGCGGCAATCAGCAGAAGGTCGTGATTGCGAAGTGGCTGGGAACCGATCCCGAGATCCTCATCATGGACGAGCCGACCGCTGGTGTGGACATCGGCACGAAGTCCGAAATCATCTCAATCATCCGGGATCTCGCCGACGCGGGACGAGGCGTGATCGTCATCTCGTCCGAGTACCCCGAACTGCTTGCTGTGAGCGACCGCATCCTCGTGATGCGTGACGGAACGATCGTCAAGGAACTCCTTCGCTCCGACATCCCCGATGAAGAATCCCTGCAACTCGCCGTCCTAGGAGTCTGATCCATGCCCGAGCCCACTATGAACCCAGCGATTGATGCCGGCCCGAGGCTGAGCCTGTCAGAACGCCTGCGCGACATCGATTGGCGCCGGTACATCATCTACATCGCCTTCGTGGTCGTGTTCCTCCTGTTCGCCGTGATGCTTGCGGACCAGGGGTTTCTGTCGCGCAATAACCTCCTGAACATCTTCCGGCAGACCGCAACCATCTCGGTCATCGCCGTAGGAATGACATTCGTGATCTCCTGCGCGGAGATCGACCTCAGCGTGGGTTCCATCGCTGGGTTGTCAAGCGTTGTATGCGCCATGACCATTGCAGCCTTCGGCCTGATCCCGGGGATCATCGCCGGCCTGCTCGTGGGTGCGCTCGTGGGTGCGGTGAACGGCTCACTGGTCAGTCTGCTGGGCATCCCGTCATTCCTGGTGACGCTCGGAATGCTCGGCATCGCAGTCGGCCTGGCCCAATGGATCACGAACTCCGCGCCCCAGCCGATCCTCAACGACACCTTCAACGCCATCTTCGGCGGCGGCGATCTCGGACCGATTCCAGGTCTTCTGGTTTGGATGACGGCCGCCGTGGCGATCGGTTCGATTGTGCTGGCCAAGACCAGGTTCGGGCGGCAAGTGCTCGCCACGGGTGGCAACCGTACCGCTGCTGAGTTCACCGGCGTCAACACCAAACGGATCAAGTTCTCTGTCCTGCTCATCTCGGGAACGATGGCCGGGCTCGCAGGCATGCTGTACGCGGGCAGGCTCCAGTCAGGCCGCTTTCAGTGGGGAGACGGCGACGAGTTGTCCGCGATCGCCGCGGTCATCCTCGGCGGCACCAGCCTCTTCGGTGGATCGGGCACGATCATCGGCACCCTGGTGGGCGCCCTGCTGATCGGCCTGATCAACAACGGGTTGATTCTCGCCGGATTGGAATCCAGTCAACAGCAGGTCATCCGCGGCGCGATCATCATCCTCGCTGTGGCACTTGCCCGGAAGAAGTGATCGACAATGAGCGCCAATCACCCTTCGCCGCTACGCTCGGGGATCATCGGTGCGGGGTTCATCGGAGGCGTCCACGCCTACGCCGTGAGATCCGCCGGCGGTCACCTCACCCGCGTAGCGGACGCCACTCTGGAAGCAGCCACCACGGCCGCCATCGCTCTCGGAGCCGACGCACCGTCAGCCTCCGCTGAGGAGCTGATCAACTCTCCCGACGTTGACGTGGTCCACATCTGCACCCCGAACTCGACCCACGCCGCACTGGCTCAGCTCGCTGTTGACAGCGGGAAGGCGGTGATCTGTGAGAAGCCCCTGGCCACCACAGCGGCCGATGCCCGAGCACTAGCGGAGGGTGCGGCGCGGGCGGGCGTCGTTACCGCGGTGCCTTTCGTCTATCGATTTCATCCGAACATCCGCGAGATACGGCAGCGGATCGTGTCCGGCGATGCCGGCCATGTCTGGCTGGTGCATGGCTCGTATCTTCAGGACTGGCTCTCGCGCAGCGTCGATACCAACTGGAGAGTGGATCCGACCACCGGCGGTGTCTCACGCGCTTTCGGGGACATCGGCGTGCATTGGTGCGACCTGATGGAGTTCACCACCGGTCAACGAATCGTGCGGCTGGCCGCTCGACTCGGCAAAGCCTTCGATACCCGCCCGGGAACCGAGGACGGGGCTGTGATCATCTTTGAAACCGACACCGGCGCATCCGGGTCATTGGTCGTGAGTCAGGTCTCACCCGGCAGGAAGAACCGGCTGTGGTTCTCCTTCGACGGAACCCATGCCTCGTACTCGTTCGATCAGGAGACGCCGGACCTGCTGTGGGTGGGCGGACGCGACGAGAGCCGGCTTCTGATGCGGGATCCGGTTCAGGAGCACATCGAAGCTCAGCGGCTTTCCCGCCTCCCGGCGGGGCACCCCCAAGGCTACCAGGATGCGTTCAGCGCTTTCGTCAGCGATGTGTACGCCGCCGTACGAGGGCAACGTCCTAGCGGACTGCCTTCGTTCGATGACGGGCTTCGTGCCGCGCAAATCACCGAAGCGGTCGTAGCCTCCGCCGCAGCAGACACCTGGATCGACGTGGCGTGATGCGGCGGCGCATCGTGCCTCAGGCACCACCTCCCGCAATCGCACGGACCGCCAGACCGCACAAAGACAAGTCCACCGGCCACCGAAGGTCGGTTGGCAACAGAGAAGGAGAATCAGGATGAAGCTGGGCTACTGCTCAATCACGTGGGGTGGCGTCGTGGGCGACCCCACCGGGGTGACGAGCATTAAGGATCTCTTCTACCGCGCCAACGGGGACGCGCTGAAAGCAATCGCCGACATCGGAGAGGTCGGCTACCAGGGGACGGAGATGTTCGACGGCAATGTCGCCGACTTCGCCGACCGCCCTGACGAGTTGACCGGCGCGCTTGCTGCGGCCGGGCTGGAGTTGGTGAGCGTCTACACCGGCGCCAACTTCATTTACGCCGATGTGCTGCCCGACGAGTTGCACCGGGTGCGACGAGCCGCCCAGCTCGCTGCGCAGTTCGGGGCGAAGCGGCTGGTGGTCGGCGGAGGTGCCCGCCGAGCCGCCGGGACAACCGATGAGGACTACACCCGGCTCGGTGACGCCCTCGACAATGTGTGCGACATCGCAGAGGAACACGGTCTGGAAGCCAGCTACCATCCGCACCTCTCCACCATCGTCGAGAACCCCGACGAACTCCGGACCATCATGGGCCGCACCCGTATCGGCTTCTGTCCGGACACAGCACACCTTTCCGCGGGAGGTGGCGATCCTGCCGAACTCATCCGGACCTATCCGGAGCGCGTCCGGCATGTCCACCTGAAGGATCTGCGACCGGAACCCTTCAGCTTCATGCCACTCGGAGAGGGTGTCCTCGACTTCACCGACATCATCCAGGCTGTCGCCGAGAGCGGCTACTCAAGCTGGCTGATGGTCGAACTGGACAGCTACGCCGGTGACCCGAAGGAAGCCGCCCGAATCAGCAAGGACTACCTCGAAGGCCTTCTCACCAAGGTTGGCATCAACCGCGATTGATCGCAGAAACACGAAGGAGTGCACACAATGCAAGAGCTAAACGTTGGTTTGGTCGGTGGTGGATTCATGGGCAAGGCACACTCGCTTGCCTACGCAGCCATGCCGATGTTCTTCTGGCCCGCACCAGCGATGCCCGTCCGGAAGATCGTTGCCGAAGCGACCGCCGATCTGGCCGCAACCGCAGCCAAGCGGTTCGGGTTCGAACGCGGGACCGCTGACTGGCGAGAGATCGTTGAAGACCCGGACATCCAGGTTATCGACATAGCGACCCCTAACAACCTGCACGCTGAGGTTGCGATCGCGGCAGCCAAGGCGGGCAAACACATCATCTGCGAGAAACCCCTAGCCAACAGCACCGAAGATGCCAAGGCGATGTACGAGGCGGTCAAGGATGCCGGGATTGTGCACATGGTCGCATTCAACTACCGCCGTACCCCCGCGGTGGCCCTGGCAAGGAAGTACATCGAGGAAGGTGCGATCGGCAAGATCCTCAGCTTCCGCGGCACCTACCTTCAGGACTGGAGTGCCGACCCGAACTCTCCGCTCTCGTGGCGCTTCCAGAAGTCGGTCGCGGGGTCGGGGACGCTTGGCGACATCGGCACTCACGTCATCGACATGGCGCGCTACCTGGTCGGTGACATCTCTGCCGTCAACGCGATGCTGCGAACCTGGGTTCCAGAACGGCCCGTTCAGTCCGGAGGCGCCGATCTCCTGGGCACCGCCAAGGGCGGCGATGGCCCCCGGGCCGCCGTGGACGTCGACGACGAGTTGATCACGATGCTCAAGTTCCACAATGGAGCGATCGGGTCCGTCGAGGCCACCCGCAACGCATACGGAAGGAACAACTTCATCACTTTGGAGATCCATGGCACCGAAGGCTCGATCTACTTCAACTACGAGCGCAGGGATGAACTCCAGGTGTGCTTCGCCTCCGACCCTGGCGACCGGCGAGGCTTCCGCACCGTGTACACCGGCCCGGCCCATCCCTACGGCGACGGATTGTGGCCGATTCCGGCCCTGGGCATCGGCTACGGCGAAACCAAGATCATCGAGGCCTACGACTTCTTCAAGGCCATCGCGGAGGGAGGCACCGTGCGTCCCAACTTCGCCGACGGCTACCAGATCGCGTTGATCGACGACGCGATCGTCGAATCAGCCGACACGGGAGCCTGGGTCGAAGTGCAGTCGATCGAGGACTGAGCTCAAAGGGCAACCTGGCCACCGCGCCAGTGGCCCCAACCGACAAGTACATCAAATGTCGCCCGGGCGTGGATCCTTTCACGCCCGGGCGACCCAACACTAAGAATCATCAAGGCTGAGGAAAGCAGAGGCCCGACCATGTCTCGCCCAGTTACGTTGTTCACCGGCCAGTGGGCCGATCTCCCGTTCGAGCAGGTATGTCAATACGCCTCGGAGTGGGGCTACGACGGCTTGGAGATCGCCTGCTGGGGCGATCACTTCGACGTGTATCGCGCCGTCGAAGATCCCACCTATGTCACCGACAAGAAGGCGACCTTGGATCGGTATGGGCTCGGCGTCTGGGCCATCAGCAACCATCTCAAAGGGCAGGCCGTTTGCGACGACCCCATCGACTTCCGTCACCGCGACATGGTCTCCGACCGGGTCTGGGGCGACGGGGATCCGGAGGGCGTCCGGCAACGCGCGGCCGCCGAACTGAAGCTGAGCGCCGTCGCGGCACGCAAGCTTGGCGTGGATACCGTCGTCGGGTTCACCGGATCCAAGATCTGGCAATACGTTGCGATGTTCCCTCCAGTGCCCGACAGCGTGATCGAGGCCGGCTACCAGGACTTCGCCGACCGCTGGAATCCCATTCTCGACGTCTTCGACTCCGAAGGCGTGCGCTTCGCCCATGAGGTGCATCCCTCTGAGATCGCCTACGACTACTGGTCCACACAGCGAACTCTGGATGCGATCGGCCACCGGGAAGCGTTCGGCCTGAACTGGGATCCGAGCCACATGATGTGGCAGCAGCTCGACCCGGTCGGATTCCTGGTCGACTTCGCAGACAGGATTTACCACGTCGACTGCAAGGACACCAAGCTGTCCGTCGGGAACGGCCGCAACGGGCGGCTTTCCTCGCACCTGCCCTGGAACGACCCTCGCCGCGGATGGACCTTCGTATCAACCGGCAATGGTGACGTGCCCTGGCAAACCTGCTTCCGCACGCTCAATGCCATCGGATACCAGGGGCCTATCAGCATCGAGTGGGAGGATGCCGGCATGGACCGTCTCCAGGGCGCCAAACAGGCGCTTGACTTCGTCCGTGCCAATCTGGTCGTGCCACCCACAACAGCCTTCGATGCGGCATTCAGCCAGGCTGTGCAACCGGTCGAACCCGCGTAAGCACAGGATGGCTGAGGCATCGGCAGGCCCGACGCGTCCAGCATCGGCAAGCCTCAGCGGCAGCTGGTGAGGCCGTAGTCCTGCTTCAGCGCCAGGACGCGCGTGACGGCCTCGGTCATCCGCTCGGCGAAGGCTTCGTCCTTCTTGGCCTTGGCGACCAGGCCCTTCGCCATGGCGGCGGCGGCCTTGGGCTCCACGCTGATCGCCAGGTCTCCCCCGGCCTGGACGAACCGCGCCGCGCGGTCCTTGGCGGGGACGCCGCGCAGCGCGCGGGCCACGCCGAGGTCGTCGCTGATCACCACTCCCT
>CAZLWS010000033.1:21230-23979 GCA_964563205.1 uncultured Propionibacteriaceae bacterium
CCGGCGTGCATGCCGTCGATGAAGGCGGCCACCCGCGCGGACACCTTCGCGGGGTCGCTGCCGTAGCCGCGGCGGAGCTTGGCGACCGGCTGGTTCGCGCCCAGGTTCGCCTTGGGCACCACGTCGGCGACCGGCGCCAGGTTGAGGTGGACGCCGGCTTTCTTGAGCTGCTCGCCCCATGTCGTGGCGCGGGCGGTGAGCTTCGCCGGGGTCAGCTTGGTCTGGTCGGCGGCTGCCGGGATCCGGTCGAACCCGGGGCCCTTCAGCCGCTGCACCAGCCCGCCCTCCTGGTCGACGGCGATCAGGACGCCGTGGTCGTCGCCCAGCTTCGCGATGGACGCGGTGAGCTTGGCCGTCTGCTTGACTCCCCGGCTGGACGCGCCCATGAGGATCACCGAGCCCAGGTGGTTGGCGGTGACGGTCTTGCGCTCGGTCGCGTCCAGCGAACCGGTGACGCCCACCATGACCAACTGCCCCGCCCGCTCGGCGAGCGAGAGCGCCTCAGCCTCCGCCCGGCAGGCGGGGGTGGGCGGCGGGGTGGGTGTGGGCGTCGGCGTCTCGGACGGACTCGGGGAGGCGGTCGCCGTCGGCGAGCCGGTCGGGGACGTGCTCGCCGTGGGCACGGACGGCGACCCGGTGCCGGTAGGGGTCGCGACACAGCCCGCCAGCATCGCCACTGCCACGACCGGCCCCGCCAACCGACGGAGGTGAGATCCCCGCCTGCGCGGGGATGACGGAATGGGCGGGAACGACAGCATCGACCTCACGACAACCGCAGGTCCAGCAGGGCGTTCTCGACGACCTCGGTCAGGGCTGGGTGGATCCAGTATTGGCCGCGCGCCGTCTCGGGGGCGGTCAGGCCGAAGCTCATCGCCTGGATCAGCGGCTGGATCAGGTTGGCGGCGTCCGGACCGAGGATGTGCGCCCCGAGCAGCAGCCCGGTCTCCGGGTCGGCCAGCAGCTTCGCGAAGTGGCCGGAATCCGCCATCGCCCAGCCGTAGGCGACGTCGGCGTAGTCGCGGACGCCGCTGACGTACGGCGTCCCGGCCGCCCGCAACTCCTGCTCGGTGGCGCCCACGCTGGCCACCTGCGGGTTGCTGAACACCGCGCTCGGGACGAACCGGTGGTCGGTCTCGATCAGGTCGCCGGGGTGCAGCAGATTGTGCTGCACCACCCGCATCTCGTGGTTGGCGACGTGCTTGAGCTGGTAGGGCGACGAGACGTCGCCGAGTGCCCAGATGCCCGCGGCGGTGGTGCGCTGGCAGGCGTCCACCACCACCCGGCCGCGGTCGTCCAGTTCGACGCCGGTGGCGGCGAGGTTGAGGGTGTCGCCGTTCGGCGTCCGTCCCAGGGCGACCAGCACCCGCTCGCCCTCGAAGAAGTACTCCACACCGTCGGCGTCGACGGTGCCGACGATCACCCCGTCGTGGGTCGGCTCCAGCGAGGCCACGGTCTGGCCCAGCCGCAGCGTGACCCGCCGGCTCAGCAGCTCGGTGAACCGTTCGCCGATCGCGTCGTCGGCCGAGCGGAGCAGCCGGGAACCCCGGTTCAGCAGCGTGACTGCCACCCCGCAGGCCGCGAAGACGTGGGCGAACTCGGCAGCCACCGAGCCGCCGCCGACGATCACCAGGCTGCGCGGCAGCGCCGGCAGCCGCATCACGTCGTCGGAGGTGTGGACGCGATCGGCGACCGCCGGATCGTCCAGTCCGGGCCACTCCGGAACCCACGGACGCGACCCCGCCGCGATTACGAACTGGTCGGCGGTGATCACCTCTTCCTCGCCGATCAGCAGCCGCTTGTGGCCGACGAAGCTCGCCTGCTGCCGGAAGACGGTGACGCCCTCGTGGCGTTCCCGCTGAGCTTCGGCGGCCGCCGCCGAGGCGTCGACGCGGCCGAACACCCGGTCCCGCAGGTCGTCCCAGCGGACCGACACCTCTCCGACGGCGACCCCTAGCACCGACGCGTGCCGCGCCGACTCGGCCAGGTCGGCCGGGTAGGAGAGCATCTTGCTGGGGATGCAGCCGGCGTTGAGGCAGGTGCCGCCGAACCACGGCGCGCCGTCGACGATCGCCACCAACTGGTCGCGGAAGGCCGAGTTCACCAGCGAGTTGCCGCTGCCGGAACCGATCACGCACAGGTCGAAGTGCTGCATGCCCCGATTCTTCCACCTCGGACGCGCCTCGCTGCCCGCGACGTGAACAGAGCTGCCTCCAGTTGGGTCGGACCGACCTCCCCAGCTGCCCTCCGCGGCAATCTGGAGGTAGATCTGCACGGCTGTCGGACGCCACCAGCTCTTCGCACCCGAGAAGCCCGGCTATCGGCCATAGTGGGGTGATGATCTCCCTGGAACTCGCGCGGCGGCTGGAACAGGCTGGAGTTCGCTGGCGTCCGGCTGCAGGCGACCGGTTCATCGTCGTGCGGTCAGCGGAGATGGCGGACGACGTCTTCACGGTTGCCGACATGGTCGTCGAGGCTCGGGAGTACCCGAACGCCACCTTGCTCTCCTTCAACGGCACCACCGAGTGGGCGCTCGACTCCGTCCAGCTGGACGAGGCACTGTGGCTCCCGCTGGAACATCAGTTGCGGGAACTGCTCGGCTCCAGCTTCCGCGGCCTCACCCGATCGGAGGGCAGCTACCTGGTCGAGATCGAGCTGCCCGGGCGCGGCAGACAGCACGTCGCCGCGTCCGAACCCGAAAACGCCTACGCCCAGGCTCTTCTCGCGCTGATCGAGGCCGCCCACAGCTAGA
>CAZLWS010000034.1:0-17093 GCA_964563205.1 uncultured Propionibacteriaceae bacterium
CACCGGCGGGCAGGCGTCCAAGTCGACCCCGATGGGGGCGGTGGCGAAGTTCGCCTCCGGCGGCAAGATGACCGGCAAGAAGGACGTCGCCATGCAGGCGGTCTCCTACGGCAACGTCTACGTCGCCCGGGTGGCGATGGGCGCCGATCCGCAGCAGACCCTCAAGGCCTTCCGCGAGGCCGAGGCCTACGACGGGCCCAGCCTGATCCTGGCGTACTCCCATTGCATCGCCCACGGCATCGACATGCGCAAGGGCCTCGACCAGCAGTACCGCGCGGTCGCCTCCGGGCACTGGCCGCTGATGCGCTACAACCCCGTCCTGCGCATGGACGGACGCAACCCCTTCCTGCTCGACTCCCCGCGCCCGCGCATCCCGCTGAAGGAGTACCACGACAAGGAGCTCCGCTTCCGGATGCTGATGAACACCGACCCCGAGGCCGCCCAGCGCTTCCTGGAGTTCGGCCAGGACCAGGTCAACCGCCGCTGGCAGGAGTACGAGGAGATGGCCACCCGCGGCGCCGACCGCTTCGCCCCCGACACCACCCGGAGCGACCGATGAACCTTCAGACCGACTATCTCGGCCTCAGTCTGCGCAATCCGCTGGTGGCCTCGGCGGGGCCGCTCTCCCAGACCGTCGACGGAGTGAAGGGCCTCACCGACGGCGGGGTCGGGGCGGTCGTCCTCTACTCGCTCTTCGAGGAGCAGGTCCGCGCCCAGCTGGAGCAGGCCGAACGCGACGCCCTGCTGGAGGAGGAGCACGCCGACCTCTTCGCCGAAGCCACCTCGTATTTCCCGGCGGTCGCGGCCGAGGCGGTTGAGACGGTGGCGGTGCAGTACCTGACCCTGGTCGAACGCGCGTCCGCCGCCGTCGACGTCCCGCTGATCGCCTCGCTGAACGGCTCCTCGCTGGGCTCCTGGGTGCAGTTCGCCCGGCAGTTGGGAGAAGCCGGCGCCGCCGCGCTCGAGCTGAACATCTACCTCGTCCCCGGCGACACCACCCTGACCGGGACGGAGGTCGAGCAGCGCCACCTCGACATCGTCGCCGCCGTAAAGCAGAACGTGAACATTCCGGTGGCGGTGAAGCTGGCGCCCTACTTCTCCTCCTTCGGCAGCTTCGCCACCCGCCTCGTGGAGGCCGGCGCCGACGGCCTGGTGCTCTTCAACCGCTTCCTGCAGCCGGACGTGGACGTCGACCGGGTCGAGGTGGTCCCGGGCGTCGAGCTGTCCAACCGCTCCGAGGCCCGCCTCCCCCGCACCTGGATCGCCGCGCTGCGGCGCCGGCTGCCCGTGTCGCTGGCCGCCACCTCCGGCGTGGAGGACGCGGAGGACGTGGTCGCCTACCTGCTGGCCGGCGCGGACGTTGTGATGACCACCTCCGCCCTGGTCCGGCACGGCCGCGACTACTCCCGCGTCCTGCTGGACGGCCTGGCGACCTGGCTCGACCGCAAGGGCTTCGCCTCGGTGGACGCCGCCCGCGGCCTGCTCGCCGTCCCCGCCGACACCGACGCGGCCGGCTACCAGCGCGCCGGCTACGTCACCGCCCTGGAGAAAGCCAAATCCCGCTACGGCTCCCTGACCTAACCCGGCCCCTGGACAGCGCTCGGCCCGGCCGAGGCGGTAAGCCTGCGGCCGGGCCGAGTCGCGTTAGCCGGTGAGAACCGGCCGGGTCGTCTTACTTGGTGACCTCGGCCATGGTCCCGTCCTGGTCCATCGTCCAGGTCTTATCGGTCTCAGCGGAGACCGCCGTCACCACGAACTTGCCGCCGGCGACCTCGATGGTCTGGGTGAACTTCTTCACCGCGTCTGACGGCTTGAACGGGAGCACGGTCAGGCCGTACTTCTCGGTCGGACGATCGACGTCGGAGGCCAGCATGACCTGGGTCGCGTCCGGCTTGTCCTTGAGGAAGTCGTTGATGATCGTCACACCGTCGGTCAGGTCCTTGACGAAGCCCTCCGACTCGCCGGACGACGCGCCGGGGTCGCCGCCGCTGCCGCCGGGGGCGGGAGCGGCGCTGCCGCCACAGGCGGTGAGTGCAAAGGCAGCCGTCAGGGCCACCAGCAGGGCCGCGATGGCCCGCGCAATCTTCTTCATATTTCTCCTTAGGTGATGGGTCTGGGTTCAACAATAGATTGACCGATGGCTGCCGGGACCAAGATCCCGGCAGCCATCGGTGGGCGTCAATCAGGAAATCGGCTTGCCGTCACAGGTCAGACCGAAACCGTACTCGTAGGTGTTGCCCGCCGAGTCCTTGTAGGAAGCGATGTCCTTCTCCAGGTCTTCCTTCGAGCCCTCGACCGCATCCATGCTGGCCGGCATGCCGAGCGGCAGGCGACCGGCGGAGGGCTGGATGCCCAGCGCCACGTCCAGCAGGGTGTTGTCGGAGACGCTGAAGCCAACCAGGATCGAGTCGGAGTCCTTCTCGAACTCGGCCGGGATGGTCATCGCGTTGGTGATCCGAGCGAGAGAGATGACCGGGATGTCCTTGCCCGAGGCCTTCACCGCAGCCACGGCCCGCTCGAAAGCGTCCAGAACGGACTCGTTCGAGATCTTGGAGGTCGCGCCGAAGTAGGAGCGGTTCTCCTTCTTGCCGCCACCCAGATCGTCGCCGGCGATGGACGTCTTGCGGACGTTCTTGCCGTCGGCCTTGTAGGGGCGGTACTGCAGGGAGACCGGCCACCACTCGCGGCTGCCGTCCTCCTTGAGGGTGAGGCCCATGTTGGTGAAGGTGCCACCGCTGTTCGGGTTGTTCAGGCCGACGATCACCATGTCGACATCGGAGAGGTCGGGAGCCTTGTACTCCTTGACGATCTCGACGTCGTCCTTGGTCTCCGTGACGGCCTCGTCGGTCACGACCTCGCCGAAGTACGCCTTGGCGGCCTCTTCGTTGACGGTCATGCCCTCGGTGTAGGCAGCCGGGCCGAAGAGCGAGTTGTGACCAGTGTCGAAGGCACGCGGGATGTAGACCTTCATGCTGGCGTAGTCAGCCGGAGCCGCCTCACACTTCAGGTCGGCGCTCTTCTTCACCACGACGACCGAGTTGTGCTGAGCAGCCTGGCCGGCCGCGCTGGCCGCCTCGTTGCCCACGACCGCCGTCGACTTCTCCAGATCCTGGTACGGGTTGTCGTACAGACCGACCGAGAACAGGTTGGTCAGAATGCGGCGACCCGACTCGGCCCAGCGAGTGGCGGCGTCGACCGGCACCTCGCCGGCGGCGAACTTCTCGTCCCACATCTTGTAAGCCTCTTGGATCGGCACGATGTCGTTGTTGCCGCCGAACTGGTCGTGGCCGACCCGCAGGATCTCGAAGTGACGCTCGGCCACCGTGAGATGCTCCGCGCCCCACGCCATGCCGAACGGCGGAGCGGGGTCATCGCTCAGGGCCCGGGTGACGCCCCAGTCGGTGACGATCACGCCGTCGTACTTGGCGTCGACGCGAGCCTTGTCCAGGCGCGCCTGGTCGTAGCCAGAGCCCATCAGGGTGCCGTAGTAGGCCTTGCCCTCGCCGTCGGTGATGATCGAGTAGGAGGTCATCATGCCGCCGGCTCCGGCCGCCATGCCGGCGTCGAAGATCTTCAGATGAGCCGCGCCGTTGTCGCCCGGCATGACCGCGTACTTGCCCGACTCGGTGTGCGACTCGCGGCCGCCCTCGCCGGCGCCGTCACCCGGGAAGTGCTTGATCACCGTGGAGACCGAGCCCTGGCCCCAGCCGCTGGGGTCCGTGGAGCCCTCGGTGGCCTGGAAGCCCTTGACGTAGTTCTCGGCCATCTTGGCGGCCATGTCCGGATCCTCGCCGAAGGTGCCGGCGATCCGGGGCCAGCGGGGATCGGAGGCCAGGTCGATCTGCGGGCTCAGCGCGTTGGTGAGGCCCATCGCCCGGTACTCCTCCGAGGCGTACTTGCCGAACTCCAGGACGGTGTCCGGGTTGAAGGTCGCCGCCAAGCCCAGGAAGGACGGCCACTGCGAGGTGCCTCCGCTGGAGCCTGAGTAGGAGGCCGCCGCGTCGTGACGCGGGTCGGAGCTGAAGTTCACCGGCACGTAGGGCAGATCAGCGGTGCCGAGGGTCTCGGTGTAGGCCTGCAGCTCGTTCGTCCACTGGACCACCGGCTCGACGACGTTGCCCGCGGCGTACAGCACGTTGCGCAGGTAGGAGTCGGTCAGGTAGGTCTTCTGGGCGTCGGACAGGCCGTCGCCCGGGGCCCGCTCGTGGGCCGAGAAGAGCATCAGGCCGGAGACCTGATCGGCCTTCAGCTGCGGGGCCAGGTCGGCGGCGCGCTCGGCGTAGGGCTTGCGCCAGTCCTCCCAGGCATCCAGCGAGCCGTTGCCGTTCATGTCCTTGAAGGCGTACTTGAAGCCGTCGGCCTCTTCTTCGATGAGCTTGAAGCCACCGTCCTTGCTGAACGACAGCTTGGTGCCGCCGTTCGGGTTCTCGACGACGGTGGTGTACCCGTTCGGCTACGGCCTGAGCTACACCGACTTCGCCTGGGAGGTCACCAACTCGGTGCTCACCGACCCCACGACCATCTCGGTCGAGGTGAAGGTGACCAACAACGGCGCCGTCGAGGGCAAGGACGTCGTCGAGCTCTACTACACCGCCCCGTACACCAAGGGCGGCATAGAGAAGCCCGCGGTCGTGCTGGGCGGCTTCGCCAAGACCGAGCTGATCAAGCCCGGCGCCTCGGCGACCGTGAAGATCGACCTGGCGGTCTCCGACATGGCCTCCTACGACTACGAGACCGCGAAGTCCTACGTGCTGGAGGCCGGCGACTACGCCCTCACCCTGCGCAAGGACTCGCACAACGTGGCCGGAGGCGTGCAGCCGCTGATCTACAACGTGCCGACGACCATCACCTACGGCGAGGGCAACCCCCGTCCCGGTGACGTCACCGCCGCGGTCAACCAGTTCGACGACGTCAACGCCCAGTTCAGCGACACCAAGGAAGAGGGCAAGATCCTCAACATGTCGCGGGCCGACTTCGCCGGCACCTTCCCGAAGGCGCCGACCGAGGATCTGTACGTCGCCAACGATGCGGTCAAGGCCGGCTTCGCGCCGTGGGACTACGAGGGCGCCGCCGGCGCGTTCGAGGGCGAGATGCCGAAGACCGGTGCGGCCACCGACCTGTCGCTGATCGAGCTGCGCGGTCAGGCCAAGGACGATCCGCGCTGGCTGGAGCTGCTCGACTCGATCAGCCTGTCCGCGATGACCGACATGCTGCTGAACGGGGCCTACCAGACGGCCGCCATTCCGTCCATCGCCAAGCCGCAGACCACCGACCCCGACGGGCCGGCCGGCTTCAGCTCGTTCCTGAACTCCGACATCAACGGCATCGCCTACCCGTCGGCCTACCTGCTCGCGCAGACCTGGAGCGTCGACCTGCTCAACCAGATGGGCGTCGCCCTGGGCAACGAGGCGCTGTTCAAGAACATCAACGGCTGGTACGCCCCGGCGATGAACATCCACCGTTCGCCGTTCGCGGGCCGCAACTTCGAGTACTACTCCGAGGACGGCCTACTGTCGGGCGCGATGTCGGCCGCGGTCTCCAACGGCCTGGCGACCAAGGGCGTGTACACCTACTTCAAGCACTTCGTGCTGAACGAACAGGAGACGGAGCGGGTCAACAACGGCCCCGCCACCTGGGTGACCGAGCAGGCGATGCGCGAGGTGTACTTCAAGCCCTTCGAGATGTCGGTCAAGCTCGTCTCGATGAAGGTCCCGTATATCAGCGACGACCAGGGCACCCTGGCCGAGGGCACCGTGGGCGCGACCGCGTTCATGAGCTCCTTCAACCGGATCGGCGCGGTCTGGACGGGCGGCTCCAAGCCGCTCATGACGAACGTGCTGCGCGGTGAATGGGGCTTCGACGGCTTCGCGATCACGGACTTCAACCTGTACCCGTACATGAACCCGAACCAGGGCATCCATGCCGGGACGGACCTGACCCTGACCTTCGCCCCGTCGAAGTCGTTCAACGACACCGACTCGGCGAAGGCCCGGACGGACATCCGCAACGCCACCTACAACATCCTGTACACCGTCGCGAACTCCAACGCGATGAACGGGGTGGCGCCGGGCGCGACCGTGACCTTCAACCCGCCGACGTGGATGTACATCCAGTACATCGCCTCCGGCGTGATCGGCCTGCTGCTCCTGGGAGCCGGCTTCATGGTCTTCCGCCGAGTGCGCAAGAACAAGGCAGCCTGATCCGAACCCGGCGCTGATCCGTCAGCGCCACGACTCCGGCCGGCGGGCCGCCCTACCCTACGTGGGCGGCCAGCCGGCCGTCTGTCATGCTGAGCGCGGAGGCGATCGCCATGTGCATGTCGAGGTACTGGTAGGTGCCCAGGCGTCCGCCGAAGAAGACGTTCGGCTCGTCGCGGGCCCGCTCCCGGTAGCTCTGCAGGCGCTCCCGGTCGGTCGGCGTGTTCACCGGGTAGTACGGCTCGTCGGCGTGTCCGGCGAAGCGGGAGAACTCCCGGACGATGACCGACCGGTCGGCAGGGTAGGCCCGTTCCGGATGGAAGTGCCGAAACTCGATGATGCGGGTGTACGGCACCTCCAGGTCGCCGTAGTTCATCACCGGGCAGCCTTGGAAGTCCCCGGTCGGCACCACCTCGCGCTCGAAGTCGACGGTCCGCCAGGAGAGGTCGCCGTCGGAGTAGCCGAAGTAGCGGTCCAGCGGCCCGGTGTAGACCACCGGAACCTGGCCGACGGTGGCGGCCCGGCCGAGCGGGTGGGTGTCGTCGAGGAAGTCGGTGTCGAGGAAGACCTCGATCCGCGGATGGTCGGCCATCCGGGTCAGCCAGGCCGTGTAGCCGTCCACCGGAAGACCCTCGTAGGTGTCGTTGAAGTACCGGTTGTCGTAGTTGAACCGGACCGGCAGCCGGCTGATCACCGACGCCGGCAGTTGCGACGGGTCGGTCTGCCACTGCTTGGCGGTGTAGTTCTGGAAGAAGGCCTCGAAGAGCGGCCGGCCGACCAGCGAGATTCCCTTGCTGCGGAAGTCGTCGGCCTGCTCGGCGTCCACCTCGGCGGCTTGCTCCTGGATCAGCGCCCGAGCCTGGTCGGGAGTGTAGGCGGCGCCGAAGAACTGGTTGATGGTGCCGAGGTTCACCGGCATGCTGTACGCCACCCCGCCGACCGTCGACCACACCCGGTGGACGTAGTCGGTGAACCCGGTGAACCGGTTGACGTACTCCCACACCCGCTCGTTGGAGGTGTGGAAGAGGTGGGCGCCGTACCGGTGGACCTCGATGCCGGTCTCCGGATCGGGCTCGGAATAGGCGTTGCCGCCGATGTGCGGACGGCGCTCGACGACGGCCACCCGCAGCCCCCACCGGCTGGCGCACTGCTCAGCCACCGTGAGCCCGAACAACCCGGAACCGACCACAACCAGATCAAAAGTCACGCGGTCAGCGTAGGGCAGACTCTCCGCACACCGACGACCCCGCCCCCACGCCGGGGAGTCCCGCTCCCCTTTCCGTCGTCCCTCGCAGGCGGGGATCTCACCTCCGCGCCGGGGAGTCCGCAGAAACCGGGCAAATCAGGCGAGCTGCGTGCAATGACCACGCAGCAGACCTGGATTGCCCGGTTTCTGCGGAGGAGGGACGGGGCGCACAGACCCGTTTCGCGCTGGGGAGCACGACAGACATGCCTGATATTTGACGGATTGTGCATCGACCGGACTACGCGCTGGACGCGGCTGACAGACTCGCGGTACTTCAACGTAGACGCACGATGCCCCGGCACGCCCGGCCATCTCCCGGCACTGAGGAACCACAATGACGCGCTCCCCCGGACGTCCCGACCCGGCCGCGGCCGATGACCTCTCCCTGCTGGAGAAGGCGGCTCTGCTCAGCGGTCAGGACACCTGGAAGTCGCGGGCCATCCCGCGGATCGGCCTCCGTTCCTTCTTCATGTCGGACGGCCCGCACGGATTGCGCAAGCAGGCCGGCGCGGGCGACCACCTGGGGATCAACGCGTCCATCCCGTCCACCTGCTTCCCGCCCGCCGCGACCATCTCGAACAGCTGGGATCCGACCCTGGGCGAGCGGATCGGCCAGGCGCTGGGACGGGAGGCCGCGCTGATCGGCGTGGACGTCGTCCTCGGCCCGGGCCTGAACATCAAGCGCAGCCCGCTGGGCGGCCGCAACTTCGAGTACCTCAGCGAGGACCCGTACCTCTCCGGGAAGCTCGCGGCGGGGTACGTCCGGGGCATTCAGTCGGCGGGCGTGGCCGCCTGCCCGAAGCACTTCGCGGTCAACAGCCAGGAGACCCGCCGGATGGCGTCGGACTCCATCGTCGACCAGAAGACGATGCGGGAGATCTACCTCACCGGCTTCGAGATCGTCGTGCGCGAGTCGGCCCCGCTCACCATCATGAGCAGCTACAACCTGGTCAACGGCACCTACACCAGCGAGCATCCGCAGCTGCTGACCCAGATCCTGCGCGAGGAGTGGGGTTTCGACGGCGCGGTGATCACCGACTGGGGCGGCGGCAACGACCCGGTCGCGGCGATCGCCGCCGGCGGCACCCTGCAGATGCCCTCCCCCGGCTTCGACACCGTCAACCAGATCATCAACGCCGCCAACCTCGACCAGGCCGCGCTCAACGCCCGGGTGGCCGAGGTCATCACCCTTGCCAACCGCATCCAGCCGGTCTCGGTGACGGACGAGATCTACCCCGTCCACAACCGGCTCGCGCAGGAGGCCGCCGAGCAGAGCCTGGTGCTGTTGAAGAACGACGACTCGCTGCTGCCGCTGGCCGCCGGGACGACGGTCGCCGCGATCGGCGACTTCGCCTTCACGCCGCGCTACCAGGGCGCGGGTTCCTCGCTGGTGAACGCCACCGAGGTGGTGACCGCGCTGGATGCCCTCTCCGACAGCGGTCTCGAGGTGGTCGCCGCCGCGCGCGGCTTCGAGCGCGGCGCCGCCCCGAACAGCACGCTGATCGCCGAGGCGGTGCAGGCCGCCGGCCTCGCCCAGGCAGTGCTGCTGTACCTGGGGCTGGAGGAGGTCGCCGAATCCGAGGGCAAGGATCGCGACCACATGCGGATCTCGCAGGCCCAGCAGCAGACCCTGGAGGCAGTCGCCGCGGTCAACCCCAATGTCGTCGTCGTGCTGTCGGCCGGCGCCGCGGTGGAGATGCCCTGGCTCGGCAAGGCGAAGGCCCTGGTGCACGCCTACCTCGGCGGCCAGGCGGGCGCCCGCGCGGTCGTCCGGGCCCTGTTGGGCGAGGTCAACCCGGCGGGCCGGCTCGCCGAGACCTACCCGCTCTCGCTGGACGACACCCCGACCGCGGGCAACTTCCCCGAGACCAAGCAGCTGGCGCTGTACCGCGAGGGCCCGTTCGTCGGCTACCGGTATTACCAGACCGCCGGCGTCCCGGTGCTGTTCCCGTTCGGCTACGGGCTTTCTTACACCAGCTTCGAGTACTCCGGCCTCACCGCGGACCGCCACGGGGTCACCTTCACCGTCACCAACACCGGGGACGTGGCCGGCGCGGACGTGCCGCAGGTCTACGTCACCGCCCCGGCCGCCGCCGACGCGCTCGGCCCCCGTCCGATCGTGGAGCTGAAGGGCTTCCAGAAGCTACAGTTGGCGCCGGGCGAATCCCGTCAGGTCACCATCGCCTTGGACGAGTACGCGTTCCGGGCCTACGACCCGACCGCCGAGCGCTGGATCACCGTCGCCGGCGACTACGAGATCTCGGTCGGCCACAATGTCGCCGACCGGCCGCTGCAGGCGACGGTCACGCTGGCCGGCGAGACCCCGGCGCCTCGCCCCGGGCTGGCTCAGCTGACCCACTACGCGACGGCCGACGTCCACGCGGTCACCGACGAGGAGTTCGCGACTCTGCTGGGGACGCCGCTGCCGCGGCACTCGATGGCCGGCGAGCCGCTGGGCCACAACTCGCCGCTGTGCGAGCTCGAGCACGCCCGCAGCTGGATCGGCCGGACGGTGTACAAGCAGTACTTCCAGCGCAGCCTGCGCAAGGCCGAGGAGAGCGGGGTGCCGGATCTGAACCTGCTCTTCCAGTACGGCATGCCGTTCCGCTCGATCGCCAACATGAGCGGCGGGATGGCCGACACCGCGATGGTGGACGGCGTCCTCACCCTGGTCAACGGGCGTCCGCTCTCCGGACTCTCGCAGGTGCTCGGCGGCTACTTCGGCAACCGCAAGCGCCAGAAGAACCTGCAGGAGGAGTTCGACCGGGTGTCGGGCGCCGCCTCATCCACGACCGAGTAAAGGTAGATCCCCAGTGTTCAAAGCCATCTCCAACGCGTGGAACCGCTTCGCGGAGAAGCGTCCCACCACCGCGCAGTTCCTCGTCTTCTTCGTCCTCTCCAACGGCATCACCATCCTGCAGGTCGCGCTCATGCCGATCTTCCGGGCGATGTTCGACGGCACCTCCCTGGTCGACATCAACTTCCAGGTCTTCCCGGTGGGCGTCGGGGCGGACGGCGTGACGCCGTTCTACATCTTCAACTACGCCGCCGGCCCGATCGCGCCGGACGGCACCGGCGGCGGCCTGGCGTACTTCCTCGCCGTGCAGATCACCTTGCTGATCGCCCAGGTCATCAACTTCTTCGCCCAGCGCAACATCACCTTCAAGTCGAACACCTCGATCTGGCGGGCGGCGATGTGGTACGCCATCGCCTACGTAGTGATCACCTTCGTTGCGGCGGCCCTGCAGGGCTTCTACAAGGCGCCGATCTACTCCCTGTTCATGGAGACCTGGGGGATGGGCAAGACCGGCGAGACCATCGCCGACGTCATCACCATGGTGATCAACTCGGCGCTGTCGTTCTGGGTCTTCTTCCCGATCTTCAAGCTGATCTTCCGCCAGGAGCCCGAGCCCGAGGAGACCGCGCTGGTGGCCCAGGGCGAGTCGGAGACCGAGCCCACTGCCTGAAGGCCGTAAGCTTCACCGACGATGACTGTGCTCATGACACTGGCCGTGCCCGCGTATAACTCGGAGGCCTACCTGGAACGCTGTGTCGACTCCCTGCTCGCCACGGGCTCGGACGACATCGAGGTCGTGATCGTCAATGACGGCTCGAAGGACGGCACCGGGGAGCTCGCCGACCGCTACCAGCGGGAGCACCCCGGCAAGGTCATCGCGGTTCACAAGGAGAACGGCGGCCACGGCTCGGCGATCAACGCCGGGCTGCGGCACGCCAGCGGCGTCTACTTCAAGGTCGTCGACTCCGACGACTGGCTGGACGCCGACGCCTTCGAGCAGACCCTCGCCAAGCTGCGTGAATCGGTGGCGGACGACCGTCCGCTGGATCTGCTGATCACCAACTTCGTCTACGAGAAGCAGGACAAGCGGGTGAAGCGGGTCGTCGACTACGGCGGCGCGCTCCCCCGCGGCCGGGAGTTCGGCTGGGACGACGTGGGCCACTTCCGGCTCTGGCAGTACCTGTTGATGCACTCGCTCATCTACCGCACCGAGTTGCTGCGGGAGTGCGGGCTGCACGTGCCGGAGCACTCCTTCTACGTCGACAACTACTTCGCCTTCGTGCCGCTGCCCGAGGTGAAGCGGCTCTCCTATCTCGACGTCGACCTCTACCGCTACTTCATCGGACGCTCCGACCAGTCGGTGAACGAGAAGGTGATGATCGGTCGCATCGACCAGCAGATCAACATCAACCTGCTGATGGTCACCAACCTGAGCCGGGCCCGTTCCGAAGCCGACCTGCCGGACAGCCTGCTGAGCTACATGACGCGGTACGCCGCGCTGCTCTCGACGGTGACCTCCGCGCTGCTCGCCCGGGACCGGTCGCCGGAGTCGCTGGCCAAGCTGGATTCGCTGTGGCATCAGATCAAGCAGGCCGACCCGCACCTGCACGAGCAGATGCTGCGGGTTCCGGTGGCCCGGCTGGCGGCCAACCCGTCCGCCCCGGCCCGGTGGGCGCTGCGGAACGGCTACGACGTGGCCCGGCTGGTGGTCGGCTTCAACTGACCCGCCGGCGCTCCGGCTGCGGCAGCTGCGCGGCCGGGATTCCCAGCGGCCCGGGGATCGGGATCAGCGCCCGCACGTAGAACCAGCCGTCCTCGACGGTGAAGATCACCGACCCGCCCAGGGACTCCACCGCGTGACGGATGTTGGCGGTGCCGAAGCCGTGGCTGGCCCGGTCCTCCTTGCTGGTGACCGGCAGGCCGCCGGAGAAGTCGACCGAGTAGGGGTAGTGGTTCTCGACGCGGACGACCAGGAAGGAGCCCTGCCGGAAGGCCGAGACCTTGATGAGCCTGCGTTCCGGGTCCGGGATCTTCGACACCGCTTCGATGGCGTTGTCGATGGCGTTGCCGAAGATCACCGCCAGCTGGATCGGCCCGATGAAGTCGAGCGCGGCGCCGTCCACCATGTTGGTCATGGAGATTCCCAGCGACTGGCATCTGACCATCTTCGCGCTCAGCACCGCGTCCAGCGCGGAGTGGCCGGTGACGATCTCCGACTCGTAGCCGCGGATGCTGTCCTCCAGGGCCTGCAGGTACTCCGAGCGGCGTTCGGCGGAGTCCTCGCTGCGGATCGCGGCGGCGACGTACTTCAGGTCGTGGTGCATCCGGTTGAGCTGCTCGGCGTTCCGCTTCGACAGCAGGTGCTGTTCCTGCTGGGCGCGCATGATCAGGCGCACCTCGGCCAGCTCCGTCGCGTCGCGCATGTGCTTGAGGTTGCTCTGCTGAGCGTAGAGCGCCACGAAGCCGGCCAGGTCGACCAGGGTGCGGATGTAGAAGATGTCGACCGCGTGCTGGCCCGAGAACGGGGTGCTGGAGGTGAGGAAGCTCAGGTTGGAGCCCAGGAACGTGACGACCACGATCGTCACCGCGGTGGTCAGCGTCCGGCGGTCGATCTCCAGCCGCGCCCGCCGCGGGAAGTGACGGCGCTCCAGGTAGTGGGCCAGGGTGAAGGAGAGGCCGTAGCAGCCCGCCATCAGCGCAAGGCTCGACGGGGCCAGGCTGGCTTCGGAGGCGAGCGAGGGATCGTCCCGCCACCAGTACACCCACAGCTGCCACTCCAGTGAGGCCACCAGTTCGGCCAGCACGAAGGCCCGGGCGGTGAGGTACAGGGCGTCGCGCAGCGTGGTGATGGTGCAGGAGAGGATGAACCCGAACATCGCCGCCACCGCCAGCACCATGCCGGGAACCCACAGCGACAGCGGCCAGGAGCCGACCCAGGCCTGCAGCCCGGCCAGCACCGGCAGCCCGGCGGCGATCAAGGCCACCTGCGCCCACTTGGAGAAGCGGGGTCGCATCAGCAGGATGTAGACCAGTGCCGCCGACCATTCGGCGAGTCCGGTGAAGAGGCGCGGGATGTCCGGCAGCGCCTGCGGGATCACACCAGCTGCCTGCCGAGATGGACGTTCAACGCCGCGAGCACACCCTTCTTCCGCGACCGGCTGATCTTCAGCACATCACCGCTCGACATCACCGCGTCGTCGCCTTCGATCGCCATCAGGTGCTGCAGGTTGATCAGGTAGCCGCTGTTGGAGCGGTAGAACGGATGGCCGGCCAGCTCGGCCTCGAAGGCCTTGAGGGTGCCCGAGAGGGTGATCTGGTCGTCCGCGGTGTGCACGGTGATCCGGTGCCGGATGCTCGACAGGTAGATCACGTCCGCCACCGCCACCCGGACCAGGCTGGATCCGGAGCCGAGCAGGATGGAGGCGCGGTCGGTCTTCTTGAAGCGGGCCAGGAAGCGGTCCATCTCGGTCTCGAAGGCGAAGTAGGTGACCGGCTTGAGCAGGTAGCTCTGCGCCTGGACGGCGTAGCCGCTGGTGGCGAACTTGGCGGTCTTGGTGATGAAGATGAGGGCGACCCGGCTGTCCACCTTGCGGATCGCGGCGGCGGTGCGCATGCCGTCCACCCCGCCCATGAGGTGTCCAGGAAGACGACGTCCAGGTCGGCCTGGTAGCCCTCGAGCAGGGCGGCTCCGTCGGAGTATTCGCGGACCAGGCATTGCACCTGGTGCTCTTCCTGGTAGCGCGTCAGCAGCTGGACGATCTCGGCGCGGTCGCGCTCCAGGTCATCGACGATCCCGACCCGGACAACGGGCATCGGCGGCACACCTCCGCTCACATCAGGCTCAGTCGTCTCAGCGTGCCGATGATACCAATCCGAGCGCGACCCAAGCCAGCCGGAGGTCCGCGGATTGTCGTCCTTGCGGGTGATGCCACGACCGACCGGCCACCGTTAGGGTGGAGGTCACACCCGCTCAGGAGGACTGTCATCATCAGCGAGGACCAGGGGCACGACCCGAGGCCCACGGCCGAGGAGCCGACCGAGGACGCGGCAGGCCCGCAACCGGCCGGCGAGGACCAGGACGAGAGCCCGGCGGCGCCGCTCACCATCGCGCAGTTCACCGACAACTACGGCCCGGGCGCCTCCGGACTGCTGTACGCGGTGCAGTTCCTGGAGAACCAGGTGCTGCGGGCCGGCCACCGGCTGCTGGTGGTCGCGCCGGTGGCGGACGGCCCCAATCCCTACGCCGGACACGACCGGCGGCGTGAGATCCGGCTGCCCTCGGTGCCGCTGCCGGGCAACCCGGTGCGGATCTCGATGGGCAAGGACTTCGACTACCGGCTGGCGCAGCTGATCGCCAACCCGCCGGACGTCATCCACGTCCACGGCCTGGGCGGGATCGGGCTGCTGGGCATGTGGGTGGCGCAGCGCGCCAACCGTCCGCTGATCATCACCTGGCACACCGACTTCGAGGCTTACGCCGACCACTACTGGCACCTGGTGCCGCTGCTGAACGCGGCGTACAAGGTGTACACCCTGCACATGGAGGGGATGACCTGGAACGGGCTGCGCAAGACGATCCGGTTCCAGCGGCCGAGGCGCGGGCGGGCACAGATCGAGCTGCTGCAGGTGGCGGCCGGCATGCTCAACGACGCCGACCTGGTGACCACTCCGTCCGACAAGACCGCCAAGCGGGTGCTGGAGATCGCGCCCGCCGCGAAGGTGCGGGTGGTGCCGAACGGCACCGACCCGCTGCCCGAGCTGCCCCCGGTCCCGAAAGGACGCGGCCCGCGGCTGCTGTACGTCGGGCGGATCGCCGTGGAGAAGGGCATCGACCTGATGCTCGACGCCTTCGAACTGGTGCGCGACCACATCCCGCAGGCCGAACTCATGCTGGTGGGCGACTGGAAGACCACCCAGCCGAGCCTGCGGCGGCAGCTGAAGCAGGCGGCCCGGCACAGCGGCGTGAAGCTCGTCGGCCAGGTGCCGCGCGACAAACTGGGCGCCTACTATTCCTCGGCGGACCTGTTCGTGTTCGCCTCCACGACCGACACCCAGGCGCTGGTGCTGCACGAGGCCGCCCACGCCGGGCTGCCCTTCGTGTCGATCGACCACGAGCTGCGGATGGTGATGGATCCGGGGGTGAACACGATGTTCTCCCGTCCGAACCCGGTGTCGCTGGCGGGGACGATCATCGAGATGCTGCGCGCCCTGGAGGATCCCGAGTTCAAGGCCCGCGCCGCCGCCCGCAGCCGTGAGCTCGCCGCGCCTTACACGATCGAGAATCAGTCCAAGGAGTTCGTGAAGATCTACGAGCAGATCGCCGCCGGCGAGAAGGTGTCACTCACCGACGGCATCGAGCCCGACTTCGCCCGTCCGTTCTTCGGCAACCGCAAGGTCACCGCCCCTTACGAACCCCCCGCGGCGCCCGCGGAGTAGCGGCGCCGCCGAGACGCGTCCCGGCGGCGCCGTGGGCGCTACTGGATCGGCTTCCCGTCGACGCCCAGCCCGAACCCGAAGGCGTAGACATTGCCGGCGGAGTCCTTGTACGGGTCGGTGTCTCCCGAGACGTCCTCCAGGGACGCCTCCACCGTCTCCATGTTCGCGGGGAAGGTCATCGGAAGCCGTCCGCCCGGACCGTCGTAGAGGCCGAGGGCGACCTCCACGAGCGCAGCGTCGCTGATGTCGAATCCGACGACGACCGCGTCGGCGAGGGGCTCGAACTCGGTCGGGATGACCGGGTTCCGCGCCTTCAGCGCCGCGATGACGGGGATGTCGGCGCCGGTGGCCTTGACGGCGGCGACAGCTCGCTCGAGGGCGTCCAGGTCGTCCTCGTTGACAGTTTTCGTCGTCTTGCCGAAGTAGGACCGGTTCTCCTTGGTTCCGTCGGCCTTGGTGTTGCCGCCGATGGAGACCTTCCGGACGGACTTCGAGTCGGCGGTGTACGGGCGGTACTGGAGCGAGAGCGGGAGGTACTCGCCGGTCTCGGTGTTGTAGCCGCCGAACTCGCTCTCCGGGCTCTCCATGCCGACCAGCGCGAGGTCCACCCCGGTGAGGTCGGGGGCGGTGAGCCCGGTGACCTGGCCGTCGGCGTCCACAACCTCGGTGTCGGTGACCACCTTGCCGAAGTACTTCGCGGCGGTCTCCTCGTCGATGGTCAGGCGGGTCTTCACTTCTTCATCGCGGCCCAGGATCCCCAGGCGGGCAGCGCTGTTGACCTTCGGAATGTAGACCGTCTTGGTCGACCAGTCTTCCGCCTTGGAGCCGTAGGCGATCGCTCCGGCGTTCTTGAGCACGACCACGGAGTGCTTCTGCGCGTCGAAGCCCGCGGCGACCTTGTCGGGGCTGCCGGCGATCGCCGTGGACTCCTCCAGGTCGAGGAACGGGTTCTCGTAGAGGCCGGAGGCGAAGATGACGTTCAGGATCCTGGCCGCGCTCTGGGTGAAGCGCGCGTCGGCGTCGATGTCGACCTCGCCGGCCTCGTGCGCCTTCTTCCACAACTCGTGGGCGGCGAGCACGGGCGCGAGCTCGGTGTTGCCGCCGAACATGTCGATGCCCGCGAGAAGGACGAGGAAGTGACGCTCCTCGACAGAGATGTCCTCCACGCCCCAGTTGGTGAACCAGTCGTCGGTGGAGTCGGCCGTCACGCCCCAGTCGGTCATGATCACGCCGTCGTAGTTGTTGTCGACGCGCAGCACGTCGACGAGCTCCTTCGAGAAGGCCGCGCCGACCGGCTGGTCGCCGTAGAGCGGCTTGCCTTCCCCGTCGACGAGCACCGAGTAGGTGATCATCGCGCCCACGGCGTCGAGCGAGCCGAGGAAGGGCTTCAGGTGCTCGTCGTGGTTGTTGCCGGGGT
>CAZLWS010000034.1:17193-23320 GCA_964563205.1 uncultured Propionibacteriaceae bacterium
GCGTCGAGCGAGCCGAGGAAGGGCTTCAGGTGCTCGTCGTGGTTGTTGCCGGGGTCACGACGACGAAGGCCGTCTCGCCGTCCGTCACCTCGCGGGTGGTGTAGGCGGACGCCTCGGCGGCGCCGGGCGACTCAGAGGCGCTGGGCGACTCGGTGTTGCCAGGCGTGCATCCCGCGAACGTGATCGCGAGGCCGACGCCGGCTATCGCCGCCATCCCCTTCTTTGGCAGGGCCTTCATTGGTCAAATCCCTTTCGTCGTCGAGATGGGTCTGCCCTTGCCTTGGGTTCAGGCGCCGTCTCGCTGCGGCGTCCGGATCCGAGGCGCCGACGGCGCACAGCGTCGTTGCGGCATTTGTGCGGGTGCCGACGACGGGCAGTCAGGCCCAGACTCGCATGACGAACCGTCGCAACGAGCGATCGTGCTCGATTGGTCGAATCCGGCGCACAAGCCGTGGCGGAATTGGGGGTGGAACGGAGCCTGGCGTCGGGTCGTCGACCCAACGCCAGAGCCCGGCTCAGGCGACGCTGTACTGGTCGCCGGCCTCGTAGAGGGCTTCGACGATGCGGTCGAAGTCGACCGGGCCTTCGCTGTGGACGGTCATGGCGCCGGCCAGATCGAGGTCAACCCCGGTGACGCCCGGGATGGCCCCGACCTCTTCCTTGATGGCGCCCACGCAATGGCCGCAGGTGATGCCGGTGACGGTGTAGTCGGTGTTGGTCATTTCTCTCCTTGGTTGGGGTTCGGTGGGCTCAGGAACGGACGAGCCGCGCGATCGCGGCCGAGGCCTCGGTGAGCTTCTCCTGGGCGATGTCGCCGCCTTCGGCGACCGCCTCGGCGACGCAGTGGTTGAGATGCTCGTCGAGCAGGACCAGGGCGAAGGACTCCAGCGCCTTGGTCATGGCCGACACCTGGGTGAGGATGTCGATGCAGTAGGCGTCCTCGGTGATCAACCGCTGCAGACCGCGAGCCTGTCCCTCGATCCGCTTGAGCCGGCGCAGGTGGTCGTCCTTCTGGTGGGCGTAACCGTGTTCGCGGCCCGGCGCGTGGGCCTGGTGTTCCGTGTGTGACATGTGGTGCTCGCTGTTCTCGCTCGTCCCCGCAAGCATACCCCACCAGGGTATGCAGCGCAGCCTCAGGGGTGTGGACAGCATGTGGATAACTCGGGCCGCGGCGCGCTATAACGCCCCCGAGGCGCCCTTGTCAAACACGGCGAGACATGTCCCGGACACCTCAAATTCATTCTTCGTCCACAGGCTGGGTTTCGCATCACCGCTAGTCAGCGCCAGTTCCCAGGCCCTTCCACATCGCAATCCACAGGAATCCCCCCGACTTGTGCACACCCCTCACGGCGTGTCCGGCGGGTTATCCCCAGATCATCCACAAAGGCTGTGGATCCAGGCGTTGAGCCTGCCCCTCGCAAGGGCTAGCGTGGCGTCCTCGAATCCCTCCAGCACCCCGCCTCGCGAGAACTGTCAGAGGGCATGCCTATGGTGATGAACCAAGGCCATGAGCCAAGGAGGTTGACCGTGTCGCTTGCGGAGGTGATGCCGTACGAAAGCGACGTGCCCGAGTACGGCGGCACCGATCGCACGCCTCCGCAGGACGTCCAGGCCGAGCAGAGCGTGCTCGGCGCGATGCTGCTCAGCAAGGACGCGATCGGCGACGTGGCCGAGGTCGTCCGGGGCCACGACTTCTACCGTCCCGCACACGAGCAGATCTACTCCGCCATCGTCGACCTCTACGGACGCGGCGAGCCCGCCGACGCCATCACGGTCGCCGACGAGCTGGCCAAGCGCGGCGAGCTGGGCAAGATCGGCGGCCACCTCTATCTGCACGACCTGCTCTCCACCGTCTCGATCGCGTCCAATGCCGGGTACTACGCCGAGATCGTCCGCGAGAAGGCGATCCTGCGCCGGCTGGTGGAGGCGTCCATGCGGATCGCCCAGCTGGGCTACTCCGGCCAGGGCGACGTCTCCGGCATCGTGGACGCCGCGCAGCAGGCCATCTACGCGGTGGCCGAAGGAAAGACCGGTGAGGACTACCAGCCGCTCTCGGCGTTGATGGAGTCGACTCTTGATGAGATCGAGGCGCTGTCGGCGCACGGCATCATGTCCGGCGTCCCGACCGGCTTCATCGAGCTGGACGAACTGACCAACGGCCTGCATTCCGGGCAGATGGTGATCATCGCCGCCCGTCCGGGTGTCGGAAAGTCGACCCTGGGGCTCGACATCGCGCGGGCGGCGTCCATTCAGCACGGGCTGTGCTCGGCCTTCTTCAGCCTGGAGATGACGAAGACCGAGATCGTGATGCGCCTGCTCTCGGCCGAGGCGCAGGTGCCGCTGAACGACATCCGCAAGGGCCGGATGAGCGACGAGAACTGGAGCCGGATCGCCCGCAAGACCGCCGAGGTCGCCGAGGCGCCGCTGTACATCGACGACTCCCCCAACCTGACCATGATGGAGATCCGGGCCAAGGCCCGCCGGCTCAAGCAGCGCCACGACCTCAAGCTGGTGATCGTCGACTACCTGCAGCTGATGACCTCCGGCAAGCGGGTCGAGAGCCGCCAGCTGGAAGTGTCGGAGTTCTCCCGCCAGATGAAGCTGCTCGCCAAGGAGCTCGAGGTGCCGGTGGTGGCGCTCTCCCAGCTCAACCGAGGCCCCGAGCAGCGCACCGACAAGAAGCCCATGCTCTCCGACCTGCGCGAATCCGGCTCCCTGGAGCAGGACGCCGACATGGTGATCCTGCTGCACCGCGAGGACATGTACAATAACGCCTCCGAGCGCGCCGGCGAGGCCGACCTGATCGTCGCCAAGCACCGCAACGGCCAGACCCGCCCCGTCACCGTCGCCTTCCAGGGCCACTACTCCCGCTTCGTGGACATGCAGCACTGAACGCTCGTGGCCCCCCACGTCCCAGCTCTCCGACCCCGTCGAACGTAGCATTTCTTCGGCTATCCGCGATTTTGGCCGAAGACCCGCTACGTTCGATGGGCAAGGCATACCTGAACCTTCGACTTCAGCCGCCACGCAGGTGGACGGCATCGCGCTCGCCTGACTGGGATGGGCGCTACGCGCTCCCCGTCCAGGCGTCGGTGCCGAACGGGCCGGGACGGGCCACCGCCCGCTCGCGGATCTCGTCCAAGATGATCACGATCCCGTCGACCTCGGGCTCGGTGAACAGCTGCTCGGGACCCGTGGGGGCTCGGTCGGTGAACGGGGACTCGTAGAGGCGGGCGGGCTCCATCACGCCGGTGGCGGTGAGTTGCTCGATGATCAGGTTGATGAAGTCGAGCTGGGCGGCGGTGTACGCCTCGGCGTGGATGAAGTCGGTGAATGCCTCGGTCGCGGCAGTCCGGTCCAGACCGACGAATGAGCGGACGAACAGGCCGAGCCCGTGCGCCTCCCGGCTGGCTCGCTCAAGATCGTCCGGGGAGCCGATGCCGGCGTCCAGCAGCATTCGCTCCAGGGAGGACAGATCGGTGTCGGTGAGCTGTCGGTTGCGGCGCAGCTTCTGTAGGGCGACGTTGTCGTCGTGCTCGCGCAGCCAGGCCCGGGCCTTGGCGCGGAACCGCTCCAGGTCGGTTCCGACGCTCACCCCAGGAAGCTCGACGGGAGTCAACTCGCCCAGTTCGTCGGTGAAGTCGGTGTAGACCATGTACTTGCTCGCCCGATCGGCGAACCCGACCAGGCCCCGGATCCGGCGGCGGACGAGTTCGAGCAGCGGCAGCGTAACGTCCGCCCACCACTCGTCGGTCTCGACGTCGGCCAGGATCTTCCGCTGGGCCGCCACCGCGGGGATCGCCAGCTTTCCCAGCAGGTTCGCGGCAATCATCTGAACCTTGCGACGCAACCGGTCGACCGTCAGCCCATCGCCGTCCAGGACGGCCAACTGAATAGTCAGCAGGAGCAGGTCGAAGCGCTTGGCGTTCTCGTCGTCGTCCCGGATGGCGGAGGGCAGGCCTGCCAGATGCTCGGCCGCCTCGGAAGCGGCCTGCGGGGTGACCTGCGTCCACGCCTCCGCCGACGACCACCGGTCCACCCACTCGCGTTTGGCGCGCACCAGGAAATTGTCGGGGTTCATGCCGAGCACGATCCGGTGCAGGTGGCCGACGGTGTCATTGCGCAGCCCGCGGACGGAGGTCGTCCCGTCCCCGCCGCGTCCGTCAGCCCCAGCGTTACTTCCGTCATCCCCGCGCAGGCGGGGATCTCCGTCCAGCCCCGCCACCAACGCCAGCCGCGACTCGAAAAGTCGCTGCGACAAGGACTTCTGGATCGCCCCGGCCACCCCGGCCTCGGGGGCGGAGAAGAACTCCAGGTTCCCGCAGAAGTCAAAGACCAGGAAGTCGCGCTTGTCCTGACCCGGCGCGAACAGGTCGGGACGCAGCCGCGTGCCGCGTCCGATCATCTGCCAGAACTTGGTCTTCGACCAGACCGGCTTGAAGAAGACCAGGTTGCACACCTCGGGCACATCGATGCCGGTGTCGAGCATGTCCACCGAGATCGCGATGTCGGGCTGCTTGGCCGGGGTCGAGAAGTCGCCGATCAGGGTCTCGGCGTAGCTCACCGCGTGGGTGATGACCCGCGCGACGAGCCCGCCTTCCCAGGGGTAGTTGGCGTCGAACCGCTGCTTGATGAACTCGGCGTGGGCCTGGTTGCGGGCGAAGACGATGGTCTTGCCGAGTCGATCGCCGCCGGCCACCCGGTAGCCGTGGGTCATCAGCACCTGAAGCACCTTGTCCACCGTGTCGGCGTTGAACAGGTAGGTGTTGAGCTCGTTGGCGCCGACCGCGTCGGGGACGACGCCGTCCTCGTTCCAGTCGGCGGCGTCCCAGGCGTCTTTCTCGTCCTCGGAGAGCTCGTCGTAGGCGACCCCCCGCTGCAGGAATTTCAGCGGGACGGCGACCGGACGCGGCGGCACCAGGAAGCCCTCGGCGACCGCCTCGTCCAGCGGGTAGGCGTCGGTGGGGACGCCGTCCTCCAGTTCGAACAGGCCGTAGGTGTTGTGGTCGACCTCGTCCTTCGGGGTGGCGGTCAGCCCGACCAGCAGCGAGTCGAACCACTCGAAGATGCCGCGGTATTTGGCATAGACCGAGCGGTGTGCCTCGTCGATCACGACCAGGTCGAAGTAGCCGGGCCCGAAGATCCGCTGGCCGTCGTCGTCCAGCTGGTCGATCAGGCCGATCATGGTCGGGTAGGTCGAGACATAGACCCGGCCGTCGGTGTTCTTCTCCTCGACCAGGTTGACGGTCGTGACGCTGGGCAGGTGAGTGCGGAAGGCACCGGCGGCCTGTCGGACGAGCGCCACCCGGTCGGCCAGGAAGAGCACCCGCTTCGCCCAGCCGGCGTCCATCAACTGCTTGACAAGGGCGATCACCGTGCGGGTCTTGCCCGAGCCGGTCGCCATCACCAGCAGGGCGCGGCGGCGGTGGACGCTGAACTCGTCGCCGACCCGACGGATCGCCCGCTGCTGGTAGTGCCGTTCCACGATCGCCGGGTCGATCGGACGTCCGTCCAGCGGCAGCCTTGTCTGCCGTCGGAGTATGAGCAGTTCCAGTTCGTCGCGAGTGTAGAACCCGGCGACCGGACGCGGCGGGTAGCCGGCGGCGTCGTCCCACAGCCAGGTCTGGTAGCCGTTGGTGTAGAAGATCACCGGACGCCGGCCGGTCATGGCTTGCAGCGCGTCAGCGTAGAGCTTGGCCTGCTGCTGCCCGAAGGCCGGATCGGCAGTGGCCTTCTTCGCCTCGATCACCCCCAGCGGCAGCCCGTCCGCTCCCCACAGCACGTAGTCGGCGAACCCGGTTCCGTCCGCGGAGGGCATGCCGACCACCGGGTACTCGCGGACGCCCGCGTCGTCCGGCTCCCAGCCCGCCTGGCGCAGGTCGGCGTCGATGAACCGGACGCGAGTACGCGCCTCGGAGTAGTCGTGGGTGTCGACGGTGACCGTCTTGGCGGCCTGGGCCTTGGCGATTTCGGCTCGCAACGTGGCCAGTTCGGCTTGCAGGTTCTCGTTCGCCGCCCTGGCCTCGGCGATCGCTTCGTCCTTGGTCGCCAGCTGAGTGGCGAGTTCGGCCAGCTGTTCCCGGCTGCGTTGCGCCCGCCCGGCCGGGTCGGGCACCAGCCGCGGGTC
>CAZLWS010000035.1:0-23227 GCA_964563205.1 uncultured Propionibacteriaceae bacterium
CTGGGACGACGCCGACCGGATCGCCGTGGTGCGCCAGTACCGGCATCCGGCGGGCTTCCGCCTCACCGAGCCTCCCGCTGGGCTGCTCGACCACGCCAACGAGGATTTCCAGCTCGCCGCCGCCCGCGAGCTCGCTGAGGAGGCGGGCATCGCGGCCGCCCACTGGCAGGTGCTGGTCGACGTCTTCACCACCCCGGGTGCCAACGAGGAGTCGCTGCGGATCTTCCTGGCCCGGGATCTCAGCGCCGCTCCGGCGCCGGACGGGTTCGTGGCCGACCACGAGGAGGCCGACATGGAGGTCTGCTGGGCGGCCCGCGCCGACCTGGTGGACGCGATCTTCGCCGGGCACCTGCAGAACCCGACCATGGTCGCCGGCGTGCTGGCCCTGGAGACCGCCCGGCTGGCGGGCAGGCTGGACGAGCTGCGGCCGCCGTCCGCACCCTGGCAGGCGCGCGAGGCGTGGCAGGCCCGTCGCGCCGAGCTGGCGGCGATCGGCGATGTCGACCGGGCTTGAGCGGCTGGTCCGGGCCTACCTGGACCATCTCGGCGTCGAGCGCGGCGCCTCGGCCAACACGCTGGCCGGCTACCGCCGCGACCTCGCCCGCTACCTGACCCACCTCGCTGGCCGCGGCATCACGGAACCCACCGCGGTGACCGAGGCCGAGATCACCGGCTTCGGCGCGGCACTGGCCGAGGGGACGGACGGCCGTCCGCTGGCTCCCGCCAGCGTGGCCCGCGCGCTGGTCGCCGTCCGCGGGTTGCACCGGTTCGCCGCCGCCGAGGGGCTGGGGGAGGACCCGGCCGCCGCGATCAGCCCGCCCAAACAGGCCAAGCGGCTGCCCAAGGCGCTCTCTCAGGACGCGGTGCAACGGCTGCTGGACGCCCCCGACACCTCCACCGTCACGGGCCTGCGGGACGCGGCCCTGCTGGAGCTGCTGTACGGCACCGGCGCCCGGATCTCCGAGGTGCTCGACCTCGACGTCGACGACCTCACCGCCGCCTTGGCCGACCCCGACCTGGGCCTGCGCCTGTTCGGCAAGGGACGCAAGGAGCGCCTGGTGCCGCTGGGCAGCTACGCCCGCGCCGCCGTCGACGCCTGGCTGGTGCGCGGCCGTCCGACCTGGGCCGCCAAGTCGTCGCGGGCCACCCCCGCCCTGCTGCTCAACTCCCAAGGCCGCCGCTTGAGTCGGCAGAGCGCCTGGGCGATCATCCGCGGCCACGCCGAATCCGCGGGCATCACCACCGAGATCAGCCCGCACACCCTGCGCCACTCCTACGCCACCCACCTCCTGGACGGCGGCGCCGACGTCCGCGTCGTCCAGGAACTCCTCGGCCACGCCTCCGTGACCACCACCCAGCTCTACACCCTGGTCACCGTCGAACACCTCCGCGAGGTGTTTCTCAGTTCCCACCCACGAGCGCTGTAGAAAGCGCCGGCCCGCACTCCCGGACAAGCGGTCCAAGAAGGCTTCATCTAGACCAACCGAAACCAGCTCCGCACCGTTTCCGGTTGACCCGGTAGAATAGCAAGCAGCCCAAGAGGGGAGCCGGTCATGCAGACGTTCGGTGTCGAGGATCGCTGGCCCGAACTGTTCGCGCAACTCGATGACGTACAGCGCAACAGCGTGCGGCAGTCGCTCGCAGCCGGCTGGCACGAGGGATTCACCCCGACCCGTGAAGACGTGGAGAACCTGACCGATTACGCCCGGGGCGCGATCGACTTCGCGGAGTACCGCCGACGTGGCCAGGCCGCCGCCCGTCGCGAGGCCGGCGTGGTCGCCGCCGGCCGCTGAGGTGCGATCGCGGTTCGGCAGCTGGGAGTCGTACTTCTATCCCGAGACGGTCGATCCGGCAACCCGTGAAGGCACGCTGCGCAACCTGTACGGCGAGCGCGACGCGAAGGTGTTGGCTCGGCTGGAGTACATCGAGGCTTCGGGCCGTGCGCTGCAGATCGAGATCGGTGCCGTGACGATCGCACGAACCTACGATGGCGACCACCTGCGCGCGATCCACTGGCACTTGTTCCAGGACGTCTATGAATGGGCGGGGCAGTACCGCACGGTCAACATCGCAAAGGGGCCGGGCCGTGGGTTTGGGGACGTCAAGACCGGCGAGTTGGACCGCTACCTCAGAGACCTTCACCAGTTTGTCGACCGCACCGGCTGGAAGCGCCTCAGCCGGCCTGCGTTCATCGATCGAGCTGCGACCGTGTTCGCCTACGTCAACCAGGCTCACCCCTTCCGAGAGGGCAACGGGCGTACCTCGAAGTTGTTCATGCAGCACGTCGCTGAACAGTCGCGCTATGTGTTCGACTATGCCCGCGTGACGCCCGAGGTCTGGAACCAGGGATCGGCGATGAGCGGACCCGACCTGTTCGCCTATGCCCCTGAGCCTGCGTCGCTTCTACCGGTGTTCGACGCGATCACCGTCGAGCGTTGAGGCCCAACGCCAGTCTTCGCGGATTGCGGAAACGACGAGATCCCAGCGGATCATCCCGCGGACGGCCTCCTGAACAGTCCTTCCGGAATTGACCGAGCAAGCACGCCGAGTCAGCAGTGCGGGAAGCGGCGGTCTGCAAGACTCTTCCCATGGCACCCCCAAGTCGGTACAACCCGCCACCCAACTGGCCAGCGCCCCCGGCAGGTTGGACACCACCACCCGGCTGGCAGCCCGACCCGGCATGGGGCCCGCCGCCAGCAGGCTGGGTGCTCTGGGTGACCGAACGGCCTAACCGCCACGCCTTCGGCCGGGCGTTCCTAGCAGCCGGGCTGTGGTGGCTCATCTCGATCGTCCTGGTCGTCCTCGTCATCCCGGGCCAAGCCGACCTGCCCTATCTGATCGGGTCGCTCACTCCCGGCCCGGTCATCGCCGCCGTGGTCACCGGCTTGATCGCCCGCGCCCGTCCGACCGCTTGGCCCATCTGGATCTACTTCCTTCTGACCTTTGCCATCCTGCTCGCTCTGCGCCTGATCTCCGTCGCTGGTCAGCTCGGTTCCTGACCTCAAGCGTTCAGGTGCAGTCACCCGCGATGAGGTAGGTGAATCGGTTGCTCACGGTGTGGGAACGGCCAGCAGCCTCATACGTCACCGTGAGATTCTCGATCGTTCCGGGCTCGTCCCCGGTTCGCTCTGCTACCGCCACGACCGTGGCCTGCCGTAGTCTCTCGCCGTTAGCTACACCTTCCCAGAGCGGAGCGGGCAGATCGCTCGGGACCACCACACGATTCGCCCACAGCTCCGGGTAGTTCTTTTCGAAGTCGTCAAGCGGGTACACCGTGTAGCCATGGCCGTCGTAGGTGGCGAACACTGCTCGCTCCACGATCCTGACTCCACTGGAAGAGCCGAAGTTCACATCCTTGACCACGACGTCGGAGTCGTCGTTTACCACCAGCCAGTCGCCCACGAGCATCGGCTGCCCAACTCCGCCTTGTGCGCAGGCTGAGGACTTGCCGTCGACAAAGGCCAGTGCGGCCGGCCCGGAACCCGAGGTCGAGCACGCTCCCAGGAGGGCCGCCGCCGTCAGGGCTGAGAACGCTCCGACCCCAAGCGCCCTGGTTGGCGGTCGGAGTGTTGTTGTGCGACGCGTCCGGGGGTGGCGCATGCCGCCACCATAGCCGAACGCGACTCGTCCGGACGGGCGAGTGGACGATCTCGTTCGACACCCCATGCAAAACCTACTTGTCGACATTTTCGAGGCTAGGCTGTGTCCTGTGAAGAATGACGAGAGCGCGCTGTTCGAGGCTGAACCGGCGCAGGAACTGGGGCCCACCGGGCGTCCGATGCCGCAACTGCCGGAACCCACGCCGCCGGATCGCAGCCGGCCGACCCGGGCGCTGATCATCGCGCTGTGCAACCAGAAGGGCGGGGTGGGGAAGACCACCACCACCATCAACCTGGGGGCGGCGCTGGCGGAGACCGGACGCCGGGTGCTGCTGGTCGACTTCGACCCGCAGGGATCGCTGTCGGTGGGTCTGGGGGTGAACCCGCACACTCTCGAGCAGAGCGTCTACGACCTGCTGGTGCGGCGCAACCTCGACATCACGGAGGTGATCCAGGCCACCGTCACCGAGGGCATGGATCTGCTGCCCAGCAACATCGACCTGTCGGCCGCCGAGATGCAGCTGGTCAGCGAGGTCGCCCGCGAGCAGACCCTGCACCGGGTGCTGGCCAAGGTGCGCAATCAGTACGACGTGATCCTGATCGACTGCGCGCCCTCGCTGGGGCTGTTGACGGTGAACGCGCTGACCGCCTCCGACAAGGTGCTGATGCCGCTGGAGTGCGAGTTCTTCGCGCTGCGCGGCATCGCCCTGCTGACCGACACCATCTCGAAGGTTCAGGACCGGCTCAACCCCGAGCTCGAGGTGCTCGGCATCCTCGGCACCATGTACGACTCGCGCACCCTGCACAGCCGCGAGGTGCTCGAACGCGTGGTGCAGGCCTTCGGCGACCAGGTCTTCCACACCGTCATCCGGCGCACCATCAAGTTCCCCGAGACCACCGTGGCCGGTGAGCCGATCACCAGCTACGCGTCCAGCTCCCCAGGTGCCGAGGCGTACCGGCAGCTGGCTCGGGAGGTGCTGCTCCGATGCCCCGGCGCGTAGGGCTGCCCGGCGCAGCTGAGCTGTTCCGTCCGACCGTCGCCGCCGAGCCGGCGCCGCCGTCCGATCCGAGCGCTCCGGCCGGTGACTCGGCGGTTGCCACCGGACGGGTGCGGCACGACGAGAAGATCACGGTCTACGTCAGCAGCGCCGAGCTGATCGCCTTGGAGCAGGCTCGGCTGCGGCTGCGCGCGGAGCACGGGCTGGCGGTCGACCGCGGCCGGATCGTCCGCACCGCGATCGGGCTGCTGATGGCCGACTTCGAGGCCGAGGGCGGCCAGTCCGGCCTGGTGCGGGCACTCTCCGAACCGTGACCTCAGCTCTTGCCAGCGAGGAGACGGCCGGCGGCTTCACCGTCCATCTGACCAACTTCTCCGGCCCCTTCGACCTGCTGCTGCAGCTGATCGGCAAGCACAAGCTCGACATCACCGAGGTCGCGCTCTCGCAGGTGACCGACGAGTTCATCGCCCACCTGCGGCACGCCCAGGACACCCAGGCGTGGGACCTCAATGAGACCAGTCAGTTCATCGTGATCGCCGCCACCCTGCTGGATCTCAAGGCCGCTCGGCTGCTGCCGCAGGGCGAGGTGGACGACGAGGAGGACCTGGCGCTGCTGGAGGCCCGCGACCTGCTGTTCGCCCGCCTCATGCAGTACCGGGCGTTCAAGCTGGTGGCCGGCTGGATCGCCGGGACGCTGGCCGTCCAGGACCGTCGGCTGCCGCGTCCGGGCGGGCTGGAGGAGCAGTACGCCAAGCTGCTGCCCGAGGTCGACCTCACCGGCATGGCCGACCACCTGGCCTTCCTGGCCGGCCGGGCGCTCGCCCCGAAGCCGGCGATCGAGGTGTCGCTGGCCCACCTGCACGTGCCCAAGGTGAGCGTCCGCGAGCAGGCCGAGGTGATCGTGGCCCGGCTGCGCGAGCACGCCAGCCTGTCGTTTCGGGCGCTGACCGCCGACACCGACGACCGGCTGGTCGTGGTGGCCCGGTTCCTGGCGCTGCTGGAGCTGTACCGTGAGCAGGCGGTCGCCTTCGAACAGGCGGCGCCGCTGGCGGAGCTGACCGTCCGTTGGCTGGGCGGCGAGGTCGGCGAGGTCTCGGAGTTCGACCAAGAGACGGAGGTGCCGGCCGATGACTGAGCCGGAGCTTGAAGCCCGAGCCGAGGAGCGGGAGCCGATCCCGGATATGGAGTGGGATCCGGCGAGCCTGCACGCCCCGCTGGAGGCGCTGCTGCTGATGGCCACCGAGCCGGTCCCCGCCGAGGAGTTGGCCCGTGCGGTCGGCGCGCCCACCGACGTCGTCACCACCGGCCTGGAGCAGCTGGCCGGGTTCTACGACGAGACCGGACGCGGCTTCGAACTGCGCCGGGTCGGCGCGGGCTGGCGCTACTACACCCGCTCCCAGCACGCCGACCTGATCGGCGCCTGGCTGCTGGACGGCCAGCCCGGCCGGCTCTCCCAGGCTGCCCTGGAGACGCTGGCGGTGGTCGCCTACCTGCAGCCGATCTCGCGGGGACGGGTGGCGGCCGTCCGCGGCGTGAACGTGGACGGGGTGATGCGCACCCTGGCCACCCGCGACCTGATCGAGGAGGTCGCCCGCGACCCGGAGAGCGGGGCGCGGCTCTTCGCCACCACCACGACCTTCCTGGAGCGGATCGGCCTCACCAGCCTGGACGAGCTGCCGCCGCTGGCCCCCAACCTGCCTGACGCCACCGCCCTGGAGGCCGAACTGGCCGGCCTGGCGAACCCGACCCTGGACGAGGAGTTGGCATGACCGAGGCTGAAGAAGGCGTCCGGCTGCAGAAGGTGCTGGCGCGAGCCGGGGTCGCCTCCCGCCGCGCCAGCGAGGATCTCATCGCCCGCGGCCGGGTCGAGGTGAACGGCCAGGTGGTCACCGAGTTCGGCACCCGGGTCGACCCGGCGCGCGACGTGATCCGGGTGGACGGCGCCCGCATCCCGCCCGAGCACCGCAACACCTATCTGGTGCTGAACAAGCCGCGCGGCGTGCTCTCGGCGATGGCGGACGACCGCGGCCGGCGGACCCTCGCCGACTTGGTGCCCAACCGCCGCCATGAGCGGCTCTTCCACGTCGGACGGCTGGACGCCGACACCGAGGGGCTCATCCTGCTCACCAACGACGGCGAGTTCGCACAGCGGATGAGCCACCCCTCCTACGAGGTGCGCAAAACCTACCTGGCTGTCGTCGAGGGCAGCTTCGAGCATCGAGAACTGGCTCGGCTGCGCCGCGGGATCACTTTGGAGGACGGCCCGATCACCCCCGACAAGGTGCGCATCGTGGCCCGCGAGACCCGCCAGACCATGGTGGAGATCACCCTGCACTCGGGCCGCAACCGGATCGTCCGGCGCATCTTCGACGCCCTCGGGCATCCGGTGCAGCGACTCTCCCGCACCGCGATCGGCCCGATCCGGCTGGGGACGCTGAAGTCGGGGGAGTGCCGCGACCTCACCCGGGAGGAGCTCGGAGCCCTGCTGGACTCGGTGAAGTTGTAGAAGAGTCATGTGATGAACGAAACCGAGAAGCTCCGGGCCCTGCCCGATCCGGCCAGGCGCGGCCTCTTCATCGCGGGGGAGTGGCGTGAGGCGTCCGGCGGCGCGACCTTCGGCGTGGTGGATCCGGCGACCGGCGAAGAGCTGTGCCGGGTCGCCGACGCGACCCCGGTGGACGGGCTGCGAGCGCTGGACGCCGCGGTGAACGCTCAAGCCGCCTGGGCGGCCGAACCGCCGCGGCGGCGAAGCGATCTCCTCAGGGCGGCGTTCGACCTGGTCACGGAGCGCAGCGAAGAGCTTGCCCTGCTCATCACCCTGGAGATGGGCAAGCCGCTCTCCGAATCCCGTGGCGAAGTCGCCTACGCCGCCGAGTTCCTGCGCTGGTTCAGCGAGGAGGCGGTGCGCATCGGCGGCCGCTACGGCCCCAGCCCGGAAGGCGCCGCCCAGCTGGTGGTGAGCAAGCACCCGGTGGGGCCCTGCTACCTGATCACCCCGTGGAACTTCCCGCTCGCCATGGCTGCCCGGAAGGTGGCGCCCGCCCTCGCCGCCGGCTGCACGGCAGTGCTCAAGCCCGCGGCGCTCACCCCGCTCACGACGCTGGCGTTCACCCGGATCATGCAAGAGGCAGGCGCTCCCGACGGGGTGGTCAACGTGGTCACGACCACCTCGTCCAAAGCAGTGAGCGCTCCGATCCTGGCCGACCCGCGGCTGCGCAAGCTCTCCTTCACCGGCTCGACCACGGTCGGCAGCGGGCTGCTGGCCCAGGCCGCCGAACGGGTGCTGCGGACCTCGATGGAACTCGGCGGCAACGCGCCGTTCCTGGTCTTCGCCGACGCCGACCTCGACGCGGCCGTCGAGGGCGCCCTGGTGGCGAAGTTCCGCAACGTCGGCCAGGCCTGCACGGCGGCGAACCGCTTCATCGTGCACGCCGACGTCGCCTCGGAGTTCGCGTCACGGGTCACCGACCGGGTGCGGGCGATGCGGGTCGGCCCGGGCACGGACGACGAGGTGCAGATCGGCCCGCTGATCGACCAGGCGGCCGTGCGCAAGAACGCCGAACTGGTGGCGGACGCGGTCGCGCGCGGCGCCACCCTGATCACCGGCGGCCGGGAGATCCCCGGCCCAGGCACCTTCTTCGAGCCCACCGTCCTGACCGACGTGCCGCCCGCAAGCGAGATCCTGCGGGAGGAGATCTTCGGGCCGGTGCTCGCGATCACGACCTTCACTGACGACGACGAGGCGATCGCCCGCGCCAACGCAACCGACTACGGCCTGGTCGCCTACGCCTACACCCGGGAACTGGCCCGCTCGCAGAAGCTGATGGACGAACTGGAGACCGGGATGCTCGGCCTCAACACCGGGCTGGTCTCCAATGCGGCGGCGCCCTTCGGCGGGGTGAAGCAGTCCGGCCTCGGCCGCGAGGGCGGGGTGGAG
This sequence comes from uncultured Propionibacteriaceae bacterium, assembly GCA_964563205.1. Taxonomy (GTDB): domain Bacteria; phylum Actinomycetota; class Actinomycetes; order Propionibacteriales; family Propionibacteriaceae; genus Propionicimonas. The sequence goes on from CAZLWS010000035.1 coordinate 8,535, forward strand.
GGGATCGAGGAGTACCTCACCACGAAGTACACCCGCATCCAGCGCTGAGATCCCTGGTCAGATCCGACGACGGTTCGCTGGCGCGTTGAGCGGCGCGGTAGGGTCGGGGGCGTGTTTCGCCCTACTCGTGCGTTGATCGTCGCCGCCGCCGTCCTGGTGCTGACCGCCTGCGGCGGGTCGCCCGATCCGTCGGCTTCGCAGTCGGCCTCGCCGTCGCCCAGCCCCAGCCCGTCCGACTCGGCCAGCCCGACCGAGAGCCCCGCTCCCACGCCGACGCCGACCATTCCGGCGACTGACACGCTGGACGGCATCACGGTGACCGGCAAGCGGCTGGAGGCGCCCAAGGTCGAGTTCGAGACCCCGCTGCGCATCGACGAGACCCGCTACAAGGTGCTCGAGCCGGGCAGCGGGCCGAGGGCGCTGGAGGACGGCTATGTGACCGTCCACTACTACGGGATCAACGCCCGCACCGGCGACTCCTTCGACGAGTCGTTCAGCACCGGCGTCCCGGCCACCTTCCCGCTCAACGGGGTGATCCCCGGCTTCAAGAAGGGCCTCACCGGCCAGCAGCCGGGCAGCCGCGTCCTGATCGCGGTCACCGGCGAGGACGGCTACGACCCCTCCTACCAGATCGACCCGCAGTACGCCCCCGAGGGCTACGAGCTGTTCGACACCCTGCTCTTCGTGGTGGACGTCATCGACGTCTCGCTCGCCGAGCCCGCCGGCACGGAGGTCACCCCGCCCGCCGGCCTGCCCACCGTCAGCTCCGGAGTCGGCAAGCCCGAGGTGACGATCCCGTCCGCCGATCCGCCGACGAAGCTGGTCGCGCAGACCCTGATTGAGGGCGACGGGCGAAAGCTGGAGGAGGGCGACACCATCCTCGCCCGCTACGTCGGCGTCTCCTGGAAGACCGGCAAGGTGTTCGACGACGGCTTTGCCTCCGCGACCACCGGCGAGCTCTCTGAGGGCAGCCTGATCCCGGGCTGGGTGAAGGGCCTGAAGGGCAAGACGGTCGGCTCCCGGGTGCTGCTGGTGCTGCCGCCTGAGGACGGCTACCCGGACGGCTCGAACACCCCACCGGTCGAGAAGGGCGACACGATCGTCTACGTCGTCGACCTGCTGTTCGCCTACTGAGCCCGATGACCGTGCAGCCGGCCCCGCTGCGCCGCCGGTGGCTGGTCGCGATCGGCGCGCTGGCCGTGCTGGGCGCCGGCGTGCTCGGGCTGTGGGCCGTGCGCAGCCACCCCGCCATCGACGAACAGTGGCTGCACCTGGCCATCGGCCTGCGCGGCCCCGGCTGGGACCAGTTCGCGCTCGGACTGAACTACCTCGGCGGCGGCGTGATCGGCGTCTTCGGGGTGCCGATCCTGGGCACCGCGCTGCTCGCCTGGCGGGTCGGACGCTGGCCCGCCGCGTTCTTCCTGGCGGCCTCGGCCGCGAGCGCGCTGGTCGTCCAGGTGCTGAAGGCCGCCTTCGACCGAGCCCGGCCCGAGCAGATCCTGGTGGCCACCGACGAAGGCTCGTTCCCCTCCGGGCACACCGCGAACGCCGCCACCATCGCCGTGGTGCTCGGCGTCCTGATGCCCAGGCTGTGGGTGTGGCTGGCCGGGGCCGTCTACACCCTGCTGATGGCGCTCAGCCGGACCTATCTCGGCGCGCACTGGCTGACCGACACCCTCGGCGGGCTGCTGGTCGGCGCCGGCGTCGCGGTGCTGTGCTGGGCCGCCTTCGCCAGCCGGCTGCGAGACCCTGAGCGATCACCCGACCAGCCACGGACGGCGGGGTAGCCGCGCCGGATCCCACCGCGCCAGCAGGCCGGCGGCGGTCACCGGCTCTCCCGGCGCCGCGAGGTCGAGGCTGACCGCGAGCGTCGCCAGCACCTCGTCCACACTCACACCTTGGGCGGCGAGGTCGGCCAGCGTCACCGCGCCGTCCCGTTTCGCCAGCCGGACGCCGGCGGGATTCACCGCCAGCGGGACGTGGCCGTAGACCGGCGGCACACCTCCCAGCAGCGCGGTCAGCCAGGCCTGCCGCGGCGCGGAGGAGAGCAGGTCGTCGCCGCGCACCACCTGGTCGACGCCCTGAGCGAGGTCGTCCACCACCACCGCGAAGTTGTACGCCCATACGCCGTCGTTGCGGCGCACCACGAAGTCGTCCACGACCCCGGTCACCTGCCCCGCCCAGACGTCGGTGACGGTGCATTCGGCGTTGTCAGCGCGGATGCGGAGGGCCGGCGGACGGACACGCCGCCGCTCCGCCCGCTCGGCGTCGGTCAGGTCGCGGCAGATGCCCGGGTAGGGCCGAAAGCCGTCGCCGTGCGGCGCGGAGGCCGCCTCGGCGATCTCGCGACGGGTGCAGTAGCACTCGTACAGCCGGTGTCCCAGCGAATCCGCGGCTTCGGCATAGGCCGCCAGCCGCTGCGACTGCCACAGCACCGGCGGGTCGAAGTCCAGCCCGAGAGCGGCCAGGTCGGCGAGCTGGCCCTGGGCCACCTCCCCGGCTGCGCGCACCCGGGCGACGTCGAGATCCTCGATGCGCAGCAGGAAGCGGCGGCCGCTGCCGCGAGCCATCAGCCAGGCGACCAGGGCGGTGCGCAGGTTGCCCAGATGCAGCGCCGAGGTCGGGCTGGGCGCGTATCGTCCGGCCATCCCACCTCCTGCTGCTAGCCTGCCAGACGTCCACCCATCCGAGGGACGAGCCATGGCGCCACGCAAGACCGAGCGGATCATGAACCTCACGATCTGCCTGCTGATGGCGCGCCGCTTTCTCGACAAGGCCCACCTGCGGCAGGTCATCGAGGGCTACCACGACCTGAGCGACAGCGCCTTCGAGCGCACCTTCGAACGCGACAAGGACGAACTGCGCCGGCTGGGCGTGCCGGTGGAGACCGGCTCCAACGACGCCTTCTTTCCCGACGAGGTGGGCTACCGCATCCGTCGCGCCGACTTCGAGCTGCCGCCGATCGACTTCACCCCGGCCGAGGCGGCCGTCCTGGGCTTGGCTTCGCGGGTCTGGGAGTCGGCGGCGGTGGCCGAGCAGACCGTCTCGGCGCTGGCCAAGCTGCGCGCCGCCGGGGTCGACCCCGACCCGGGCCGGGTGGACGGGCTGACCGCCGCCATCGGCGGCCGCGAGCCGGCCTTCGACCCGCTCTGGCAGGCGACCGTGGAGCGAATCCCCGTCCGGTTCGAGTACCGGGGCGCGACTCGGCAGGTCGAGCCGTGGACGATGACCTACCGGCGCGGCTCCTGGTACCTGTTCGGCCACGACCGCGACCGCGGCGAGGAGCGGGTGTTCAAGGTCGCCCGGGCCGGCGCCGAGGTGGCCTTCATCGGCCGGCCGGGCAGCTATCCGGTGCCCGAGATCGACACCGCCCGGCTGCTGGCCAGCCTGGAGCCTGCGCAGCCGGACGCCGTGGCCGTGCTCGCGATCCGCGGCGACCGGGCGCCCGGCCTGCGTCGCGGCGCCGAGCCGTCGGAGGTCGAGGCGCCGCCGGGCTTCGCCGCCTACGAGGTGGCGTACGCCAGCCACGGCGACCTGGTGGGGGAGGTGTGCTCCTACGGCCCGGACGTGATCGTGCTGGAGCCCGCCGGCCTGCGCAGCGCGGTGATCGACCGGCTGACCGCCGTGGCCGAGGGCGAGCGATGACCTCGATCGACCAGGTGAACCGGATGCTGGCGCTGGTGCCGTACCTGCAGGCCCGCCCGGACGGCGCCGACCTCGCCCGGACCGCCGAAGCCTTCGCGATCACGCCCAAGCAACTGCTCGCCGATCTGGACGTGCTCTGGTACTGCGGGCTGCCCGGCGGCCTTCCCGGCGACCTCATCGAGGTCGACATCGCCGACACCGGCTGGATCCGGCTCTCCAACGCCGACTACCTCAGCCGTCCGCTGCGGTTCTCGCCGGACGAGGCGATGAGCCTGGTGGTGGCCCTGCAGCTGGTACGCGAGCTGGGCGGCCCCGACCTCGCCGAGGCCACCGACGGCGCGCTGGCGAAGCTGACCGGGGCGCACACCGCCGCCCGTCCGAGCGTGGTGGTGGAAATCGCCTCCGGCTCGGCGGAGATCCGCCAGCAGCTGGCCGCGGCGATCGAGCGCCGGCAGGCGGTGCGGCTGACCTACGACGGGCAGGCCCGCGCCGAGACCACCACACCGCTGGTCGAGCCCAAGCGGCTCGCCGTCCGCGACGGCTACGGCTACCTGGACGCCTGGAGCCTCGACCGCGGCGACTGGCGGGTCTACCGGATCGACCGGATCGCCCGGGTCGAGCCGGCCGGCGAGGCCGGCGCCGACCGCGGCGCGCCGCCCGACTTCGGCGCCGGCTGGCTGGACGAGCGTCCGGACGCCGCCGAGGTCACCCTCGTGCTCGGCCCCGCCGCGGCCTGGATCACCGAGTACTTCCCGGTGCGCTCGGCCGTTCCGACGCCGGACGGTCTGGAGGTCACCCTGCTGGTGGCCGACCCGGCCTGGCTGCGCGCCCTGCTGCTGCGGCTCGGCCCCGGGGTGCTCTCGGTCGACCCGCCCGAGGCGTCCGCGTCCGCCCGGCAGGCTGCTCGCGAGGCGCTGGCCCAGTACCGCTGAGCGACCCCGGGCGGCGCGCGGGGTAAGGTGCTGCCATGGTCTGGGTGTTCGTCTTCGGCGGGATAGCGCTCGCCGGCCTGATCATGCTCGTCTGCTACGGAGTGTGGCTGGCGCACAAGGCCTCCGACCTGTACTCGGAGATCGAGATGCTGGGCACCCGGGCCGGCGAGCTCGCCGCGCTGGTGGAGCGCATCGAACTGCCCTCGGCGAGCGGGCCGGGCTCCGGCGGGTAGAGTTCCGGAAGCAGGAGAGAGAGCAGGAGGAGACCATGCCGCAAGGCTGGGAATGGATCATCATCGCCGTCGTGGCGCTGCTGTTGTTCGGCGGCACCCGACTGGCAGGGCTCGGCAAGAACGCCGGCAAGGCGATTCGTGAGTTCAAGGAGGAGACCGCGGCGCTGAAGTCGGAGCCGCAGCCGCCTGCGGTCGAGCCGCCGGCAGCCCCCTCGCCGACAGCGGAGCCGCAGGCTGAACGGAAGCCCGAGACCGAAGCCTGACCATGGCGCGTCGCTTGGCGTGGCTGCGCCCGCCGCAGCCCACCCCAGGTGGGGTGATGTCACTGGCCGACCACCTGCGCGAGCTGCGCTATCGGCTGGTCGTCTCGCTGCTGGCCGTCACCGTGGGCGCGGGCGTGGCCGCGATCTTCTACGAGACCTTGTACCAGGTCATGATGATGCCCTATCTGCAAGCCATCGAGATGCTGAAGCAGAGCCACCCGGGGATCGACACCACGACGGTGATCACCGGGGTGACCGAGCCCCTCATGCTGGCCATCAAGGTCTGCGCGGTCGCCGGCCTGGTGCTGGCCAGCCCGATCTGGGTGTATCAGCTCTGGGCCTTCGTCGTTCCCGCGCTCCTGGCCAAGGAGAAGAAGTGGGCGCTGGCCTTCATCGGAGCCGCCGTGCCGCTGTTCCTGCTCGGCGTCGCGGTCGGCTACTACATCATGCCGCAGGGCATCGCGGTGATGCTGGCCTTCACCCCGGACAGCGTCCCGGTGCTGAACCTGCTCGACGTCGGCCCGTTCCTTGAGCTGATGCTGCGGCTGATGGTGATCTTCGGACTGGGCTTCCTGCTGCCCGTGGTGGTGGTCGGCCTCAATCTGGTGGGAGTGCTGAAGGCCCACCAGCTCGCCAAGGCGCGCACCTTCGTCGTCTTCGGCATCTTCGTCTTCGGGGCGGCGGCGACCCCCTCCAGCGATCCGTTCTCCATGCTGGCGCTGGCGGCGCCGATGACCGTGCTCTACCTCATCGCCGAGCTGATCGCCCGCATCCACGACCGCCGGAAGGCTGCCGGTGAGGCCCAGGAGGCAGTCACCGCATGACGCTGCGCAGCTACGACGGCCCCACCCTCACCCTGGTGGTCAACCCCACCGCCGGACGAGGACGCGCCCGCAAGTGGCTGCCCAAGGTCGCCACCGCCCTGCTGACCGGCCTGCCCGGGGCCAACCTGCGGGTCTTCCAGACCACCTCCTTCGCCGACGCGCGGCTGCGGACCATCGCCGCCGTCGAGGGCGCCCGTCCGCAGGTCGAGGGCCGCCGCCCGGACGCCCTGCTGGTGATGGGCGGGGACGGCATGATGCACCTCGGGCTGAACGCCGCCGCGGGTTCTGACGTGCCGCTCGGCCTGATCCCGTCCGGACGCGGCAACGACTTCTGCCGCGGCGCCGGCGTCCCCACCGAGACCATGGCGGCGGTGCAGGCGATCGTCGAAGGGCTCACCAAGCGGATCGACCTGATGGAGGCCACCGGTGACCTGGCCGGCGGGGCGGAACGCCGCTGGGTCGGCTCGATCGTCTCCACCGGCTATGACTCCCGGGTCAACCACCGCGCCAACCAGCTCACCTGGTCGCTGGGCGGCCTCAGCTATGCCTGGACGGCGCTCGCCGAACTGACCGTCTTCGAGCCGGTCCGCTACCGGCTGGTGATCGACGGGGTGCACCGCGAGCAGTCGGCGATGCTGATCGCGGTCGGCAACGCCGGCTACTTCGGCGGCGGCATGTGGGCCTGCCCGCGCGCCGACCTCACCGACGGCGAGCTGGACGTCACCATCGTGAACCCGGTCAGCCGGATGACCCTGCTGCGGCTGCTGCCGGCGATGTTCACCGGCGGCTTCGTGAAGGACCCCGCGGTCGAACTGCTGCGCGCCAAAGAGGTGATCGTCGACGGCGACGGCCTGTGGGGCATGGCCGACGGCGAGGACCTCGGCCGCGTCCCGCTCCGCCTGCGCGCCGTCCCCGGCCAGGTGAGCGTCTACACCGCCTGAATCAGTCCTCCAGGGGCGCCACGTCCACGACCCCGCGGCGGATGCGGAAGATGGCCTCGCGGCAGGTTTCGCGCAGGTCGCCGTCGGCGGCGTCGGCGACCTGGCCGGCGACGTCCATCACCTGGCGGGCCCAGCGGACGAAGTCGCCGGCGGTGAGGCCGGAGACGTCCAGCACGTCGGCCAGCGGGAAGCCGGCGGTCCAGTGGTGGATGGCCTCGGCGAAGCCGATGTCGGGCTCGGCGGGGGAGGGCAGCCGGTGGTCGCGTTCGGTCAGCGAGACCTGCCGCCAGACTCCGCGCAGGGCGCTTTGGGCGCGCTCGCTGGCCCGGTCCGGCATCCGGTTGGGACGGCGGTCGCCGCGGGATTCGTAGACCAGGCTGGAGAGGACCGCGGCGAGCTGCGGCGCGGTGAGACCGTCGAAGACCCCCTCCCGGATGGCCTCGGCGGTCACCAGGTCGAGCTCGGAATAGATCCGGGTCAGCTTCCGTCCGGCGTCGGTGACCTGTTCGCCGCCCTCGGTGAGGTAGCCCATCGACTCCAGCACCGAGCAGATCCGGTCGAAGCGGACGGCGATGGTGTTGGTGCGCGGCAGCCGGGTGCGCTCGGTCTCGTTGCGCCGCCGCTTCGGCGCCGCGCGGGCGGCCAGCCGGCGGTCGGCCTGGAATTGGGCGAAGGACTGCTCCAGCAGGCCGCGGGCGCGCTCCCGTCCGACGGTGGCGACCAGGTTGACCGCCATGTTGTAGGTCGGCTTGAAGCTGGAGTGCAGCGGGTAGGTGCGCCGGGAGGCGAGCCCGGCGAGCGCCCGCGGGTCGAGGCCGGGCTGCCAGCAGACCACGGCGTGGCCCTCGACGTCGATGCCGCGGCGGCCCGCCCGTCCGGTTAGCTGGGTGTACTCGCCGGCGGTGATGTCGGCGTGGGTCTCGCCGTTGTACTTCACCAGCTTCTCCAGCACCACGCTGCGAGCGGGCATGTTGATGCCGAGAGCCAGCGTCTCGGTGGCGAAGACGACCTTGACCAGGCCGGCGGCGAAGCCCTCCTCGACGGCCTCCTTGAAGGCGGGGAGCAGCCCGGCGTGATGAGCGGCGATGCCGGCGCGGAAGGCGGCGGCGAAGCTGCGGTACTGCAGGGCGGCCAGGTCGGCGGGGCTCAGCCCCTGGACGTGGCGGGTGGCGATCTCGTCCAGCTTGGCCTGCTCGGCCCGCGTGGTGAGCTGCAGGCCGGAGCGCATCAGCTGCTCGACGGCGGTGTCGCAGCCCTGGCGGGAGAAGATGAAGTAGATCGCCGGCAGCAGGCGCTCGGCGGCGAGCCGTTCGACGGTTCCGTCCCGGCGTGGCACCAGGTGGCGGCTGCTGCTCTCCTGCCGGCCCCTTGCTGCGCCGCCGCCGTAGCGTCCGGAGCCGTAGGCGACCGTCTTCTTGCCGCGTCCGGAGTGGCCGCGGGGACGGCGGCTGTCGTCGCGCAGGCTGCGGGATTCCTGCTTGGCCAGGGTCAGCAGCTCCGGATTGACGTCGGGCGGGGACGCGAAGAGGTCGACCAGCCGGCGTCCGACTGCGACGTGCTGGAACAACGGCACCGGACGCCGCTCGCTGACGACCACCTCGACCCCGCCGCGGACCTCGTCCAGCCAGTCGCCGAACTCCTCTGCGTTGCTCACGGTGGCCGACAGCGCCACCAGCTGCACCGAGGGGGCCAGCGAGATGATGACCTCCTCCCAGACCGGGCCGCGGAACCGGTCGGCCAAGTAGTGCACCTCGTCCATCACCACGTAGCCGAGGCCGTTCAGGGTGCGGGAGCCGGCGTAGATCATGTTGCGCAGCACCTCGGTGGTCATCACCACCACCGGCGCCTCGCCGTTGATCGTGGTGTCCCCGGTGAGCAGGCCGACCCGATCCTCGCCGTGGCGGGCGACCAGATCGTGGTACTTCTGGTTGCTCAGCGCCTTGATCGGGGTGGTGTAGAAGCACTTGCGGTGAGTCTGCAGCGCCAGGTGCACCGCGAACTCGCCGACCACGGTCTTGCCGGCCCCGGTCGGCGCGGCGACCAGCACCCCCCGTCCGGCCGCGACATGCTCGCAGGCCACGACCTGGTAGTCGTCGAGAGCGAACGGATAGCCGGCCCGGAAGGCGGCGAGGGTGTCATCCACGGCCCCAACCTACCGACACCTCTCGCGACAGCGGCGCTATGGTGCTGTTCATGGCGATTGCAGTCCGTGTGATTCCCTGCCTCGACGTGCACGACGGCCGGGTGGTGAAGGGCGTCAACTTCCAGAACCTGCGCGACGCCGGCGACCCCGTCGAGCTGGCCGCCCGATACGGGGCCGAAGGCGCCGACGAACTGGTGTTCCTGGACGTGTCGGCCTCCGCCGAGGGCCGCGACACCACCTACGAGGTGGTGACCCGGACGGCCGAGACGGTGTTCATCCCGCTCTGCGTAGGCGGGGGAGTGCGCGGCGTGGCCGACGTCGACCGGCTGCTGCGGGTGGGGGCTGACAAGGTCGGCGTCAACACCGGCGCCATCGCCAACCCGGACGCCATCGACCAGATCGCCGAACGGTTCGGACGCCAGGTGCTGGTGCTCTCCCTCGACGTGCGGCGCGAGCCGGGGCACCCCTCCGGCTTCGGCGTCACCACCCACGGCGGACGCACGTCGGCCGGCCTGGACGCCCTGGAATGGGTGCGCGAGGCCGTCGACCGCGGCGCCGGCGAGGTGCTGCTGAACTCCATGGACGCCGACGGCACCACCGCCGGCTTCGACCTGGAGCTGATCGCCGCCGTGAAGGACGCCGTAGACGTGCCGGTGATCGCCTCCGGCGGCGCCGGGACGGTGGAACACTTCGTCGAGGCCGCCCGTGCCGGCGCGGACGCCCTGCTGGCGGCCAGCGTCTTCCACTACCGCACCCTCACCGTCGCCGACGTGAAGCAGGCCCTGGCCGCCGCCGGCTTCGCCGTCCGCTGACTCAGGAGCGCACGATGACCTGCCTGTTCTGCCGGATCGTCGCCGGCGAGATCCCCGCCCGCGTCGTCTACTCCGACGACGCCGCGATCGCCTTCCTCGACATCGCGCCCTTCCATCCAGGGCACACCCTGGTGATCCCGCGCCGCCACGTCGACGGGCTGCTGGACGACCCGACCGCGCTGGCCGAGATCGCCCCGGCGGCCTCGGCGACCGCGGCCCTGCTCGTCGAGAAGCTGGGCGCCGACGGGATCAACCTGCTGGGCAACACCGGCGAGGCCGCCGGGCAGGAGGTCTTCCACCTGCACCTCCATCTGGTGCCGCGGTACGCAGACCTTCCCGGGCTGAGCCAGCTGACCGTCCGCGAACCCGACATCGACTCCGACGAGGTCTACCGGCGGCTCACCGCCCAGTAGCCGCTCACTCCTTCTTGGAGGCCGCGTTGGCGCTCGAAGGGCTGCCGTCGGAGATGGTCAGCAGGGTCTCCCGCAGCCCGAAGGCGCTCTTGAACGCGGTGCCGGTCACCTTCTTGGAGCCCTCGCTGCCGGTGAGCGTGACCTGGGTCACCCGGCCGCCCCAGCGTCCCTTGCCGTCCCGCTCCAGGGTGATCGACTTCAGGTTCCCGATCGACGGGTATTTCTTCTCGATCGTGGCGGTCTTCAGCTTCACCGACACCACCTGGTTCATGGCCAGGTCGTAGGGGTCCTCCTGGGCGATGATGTAGTCGTTCGGCCCGTCCACCGAGTAGCCGCCGTTGGAGGAGGAGAACTCCGCCCAGGCGTAGTGCTTCTTGTAGGTCATCACCTGCCGGGCGGTCGCCTTCACGGCCTTGTCGGTGGCGGCGTTCTCGCTCATCGTGCCCTTGTACACCTGGCAGCCGGTGGTGTTGCAGATGTCGTAGACCTTCTTGCCGTCCAGGTTGGCGCGGTAGCGGGCCGCGTAGCTGCGGGCCGCGACCGTCTGCGCGCGCAGCGCCTCGGCGTGCCAGTAGGCGGGCATCTCCGAGGGCACCACGGAGCGCAGGTAGTCCTCCATCTTGACGTGGTTCACCGTCCGGGCGCCGCCCTCGTGGAAGCCGAGCGCGAGCCGGCCGCGGTAGGTCCGGTTGCCGCTGGCGAGGTAGAGCCTCACGGCGCCGGTCTTGGGGTTCTCGAAGGACCACTGCCGCTTCGGATCCAGCTTCAGCTTCTTGTTGGCGTACTTGACGTACTTGCCCTTGGCGTTGCGGTGGTAGAGCACCGTCTTCGAGCCGGAGCGGGAGAGCCGCCACTTGGAGTAGTCCTTGCCGGTCGGCAGGGTGAAGGTCTTGCCCTTGGAGTCGCGCACCCGCAGGCCCTTGGCGGCATAGACGTGCACCTTGCCGTCGGTGTCGCCGGTGATCCAGACCCGGATGACGTCGTCCTTGGGGAGCTTCTCCAGCTTGGTGCCCGGGTAGTAGAAGGCGAGGATGTCGGTGTGGTCGAGCCCCTGCTTGGCGGCGCCCTGGGCGCCGTACTGCGACATGCCGCGTCCGTGGCCCCAGCCGGCGGTGGTGACGGTCAGCGTGCTCTCGGTGGTGGCGATGCGCTCCGGCGCGGCCTGCGCCGGGCCGGTGGCGGCGACGGCCCCGGTCAGCGTCAGCGCGGTCGCGGCAAGGCTGGCCAGGCAGCGCCGCAGCAGGGGGTGCGCGGCAGCGGAGGTCTGGGCCATGGTGTTTCCCCTCACGGTGGACGATTCGTCCCATGGTCGGCAACACCGGTAGCTGAGGACAACCTGAGGACGGAGAAGTCGAAGGTGGAGGTTGAGCGTTCGGCGCTCGCCCAGCATGTGAGAGAAGCCGCTCGCCGGTTGACACGCAGGCGGCTCGCGGTGACATACTCACCTCGTGCGTCTTTTCGCTCTCGTACTCTGCTCGCGTGTCGCCTGAAGCATTTCAGCCGGCACGCTCCCTCGTCTGCATCCGCAGCGGGGGTTTTTTGTTGCAGTCGAACCACACACGAATCAGAAAGGTTGACCGAGGATGACTCAGCTCGATAGCCCGCCTTCGGCGGTCGATGCGCCCAAGTTGCTGACTGGAGCCCAGGCTCTGGTCGAGTCGCTGGAGCGGGCCGGCGTAGAGGTCGTCTTCGGCATCCCCGGCGGCGCCATCCTGCCGGCCTACGACCCGCTGTTCGACTCCAAGCTGATCCGGCACATCCTGGTCCGGCACGAGCAGGGGGCCGGGCACGCCGCCGAGGGCTACGCGATGGTGACCGGCAAGGTCGGCGTCTGCATGGCCACCTCCGGCCCGGGCGCCACCAACCTGGTCACCGCGATCGCCGACGCCTACATGGATTCGGTGCCGATCGTCGCCATCACCGGTCAGGTCGGCTCCGCCTTCATCGGGACGGACGCCTTCCAGGAGGCCGACATCCGCGGCATCACCTTCCCGATCACCAAGCACAGCTACCTGGTCACCAAGCCGGAGGACATCCCGCACGCCATCGCGGCCGCCTTCCACATCGCCGCGACCGGCCGTCCGGGCCCGGTGCTGGTCGACATCGCCAAGGACGCGCTGACCAACACCGCTCCCTTCGTCTGGCCGGAGTCGCTGGAGCTGCCGGGCTACCGTCCGACCACCAAGCCGCACGTCAAGCAGCTGCGGGAGGCAGCCCGGCTGATCAAGGCCGCGGAGCGTCCGGTGTTCTACGTCGGCGGCGGCGCGATGAAGGCCGGGGCGCAGGACGCGCTCGCCGAGCTGGTCAAGATCACCGGCATCCCGGTCGTCACCACCCTGATGGCCCGCGGCGTCTTCCCGGACAGCAGCGACCTGCACATGGGCATGCCCGGCATGCACGGCACGGTCTCGGCGGTCGGCGCCCTGCAGCGCTCCGACCTGCTGATCACCCTGGGCGCCCGGTTCGACGACCGGGTGACCGGCAAGCTGTCGACCTTCGCCCCCGAGGCCAAGATCATCCACGCCGACATCGACCCGGCCGAGATCGGCAAGAACCGGACGGTGGACGTCCCGATCGTGGGCGACCTGAAGGTCGTCATCGAAGAGCTGAACACGCTCCTGCGCGGCGACGACCTGCCCGACTACGGCCCCTGGGTCCGCTACCTGACCGGCCTGAAGACCAGGTACACCCCCGGTCTGGAGCCGATCGAGGAAGGCCTGCTGAGCCCGGAGTACGTCATCAAGCGGCTGGGCGAGATCGTCGGGCCGGAGGCGTACTACGCCGCGGGCGTCGGCCAGCACCAGATGTGGGCCGCTCACCTGCTGCCGCACGAGCGTTCGGGCCACTGGCTGAACTCCGGCGGCGCCGGGACGATGGGCTACTGCGTCCCGGCCGCCATGGGCGCCCAGGTCGGGCAGCCCGACGCGGTGGTGTGGGGGATCGACGGCGACGGCTGCTTCCAGATGACCAACCAGGAGCTGGTCACCTGCGCGATCGAGGGCATCCCGATCAAGATCGCGGTCATGAACAACCAGAGCCTCGGCATGGTGCGGCAGTGGCAGACCCTGTTCTACGGGGAGCGCTACTCCAACACCGACCTGAAGTCGCTGCGGGTGCCCGACTTCCCGAAGCTGGCCGAGGCGATGGGCGCGGTCGGGCTGCGAGCCGAGACCCCGGAAGAGGTCGACCGGGTGATCAACGAGGCGATGGCCATCACCGACCGCCCGGTCGTGGTGGAATTCGTGGTGCACAAGGACGCCATGGTGTGGCCGATGGTCGCCGCCGGCACCAGCAATGACGACATCAAGATCGCGAAGGACCTGGCCCCGGCCTGGGAAGAGGAGGAGCTGTGAACACCCACACGCTGAGCGTGCTGGTCGAGAACAAGCCAGGCGTCCTGGCCCGGATCGCCGGCCTGTTCGCCCGCCGCGGCTACAACATCGAGTCGCTGGCGGTCGGGCCCACCGAGCGTCCGGACATCTCCCGGATCACCCTGCAGGTCACCGTGGCCAGCGCGCAGATCCTGGAGCAGATCGTCAAGCAGCTCAACAAGCTGGTCGAGGTGCTGAAGATCATCGAGCTCACCGAAGCCGACTCGGTGCAGCGCGAACTCGTCCTGATCAAGGTGAAGGCCGATCCGGCCAGCCGCTCCCAGATCATCGAGATCGTGCAGCTCTTCCGCGGCAAGACCGTGGACGTGCACCGCGACTCCATGACGATCGAGGCCACCGGCTCGCCCGACAAGCTGCGGGCGCTGCTGGAGATGCTGGCCCCCTACGGCATCCGCGAACTCGTCCAATCCGGCCTGGTCGCGCTCGGACGGGGGAGCCGTTCGCTCACCGAACGTGCCAAGATCGACAAGTCGCGCACCACCGCAAACCACTGAAGCACGCCAACACCAAAGGACAAAGAGGAAACAATGGCAGAGATGTTCTACGACGACGACGCCGACCTGTCGGTGATCCAGGGCCGCCACGTCGCCGTGATCGGCTACGGCAGCCAGGGCCACGCGCACGCCCTGTCGCTGCGTGACTCCGGGGTCGACGTGCGGGTCGGTCTGCGGGAGGGCTCCAAGAGCTGGGCGAAGGCCGAGGCCGAGGGCCTGCGCGTCGTCCCGGTCGCCCAGGCGGCCGAGGAGGCCGACCTGATCATGATGCTCGCCCCCGATCAGCACCAGCGTCACATCTACGCCGAGTCGATCGAGCCCAATCTGGTCGCGGGCGACGCGCTCTTCTTCGCCCACGGTTTCAACATACGGTTCGGCTACATCCAGCCGCCGGCCGGGGTGGACGTGTGCATGGTCGCGCCGAAGGGCCCGGGCCACCTGGTGCGCCGGGAGTACTCCGAGGGCCGGGGCGTCCCGGTCATCGTCGCGGTCGAGAAGGACGAGTCGGGCCACGCCTGGGATCTCGCCCTCTCCTACGCCAAGGCGATCGGCGGCCTGCGCGCCGGCGGCATCAAGACCACCTTCACCGAGGAGACCGAGA
>CAZLWS010000036.1:0-22949 GCA_964563205.1 uncultured Propionibacteriaceae bacterium
GGGTCGAGACCGACTCCCAGTGGTCGGCGGACGCCGCGCTCTGCCCGGCCTGCGGCGCCATGCTCGCCCGGGTGCCGGGCGCCGACCGCGATCGCTGGGACTGCCCCGGGTGCGAGTTGACCCAGCCCGAGGCAACCTACGTCGTGGTGGACGGGTCGGTGCGGCTGCCCAGCGGCGAGACGGTGACCCCACAGCTCCAGGTGCCGGGCCGGTTCAACATCTCCAACGCCGCCTGCGCGCTGGCCGCCGCCATCCAATTCGGGATAGACCCAGAGACCGCGTTGGCCGGCATGGCGACTGTCACCGCCCCAGCCGGCCGCTACGCCACGGCAAGGTTCGGCGAGACCCAGGCCCGGCTGCTGCTGGCCAAGAACCCGGCCGGCTGGGCCGAGGCGCTGCCGCTGGCCGCCAGCGATCCGGTGGTGCTGGCCATCGACTCGGTCGCCGCCGACGGCAAGGACGTCTCCTGGCTCTGGGATGTCGAGTACGAGCAGCTGGCCGGACGCCGGGTGATCGCCACCGGCCCCCGCGCCCAGGATCTCGCGGTGCGGCTGAGCTACGCCGGGGTCGAGCACAGCGTCGTCCCTGACCTGATGGACGCCCTCGCCGGCCATCCCCAGCCGGTGGACGTGATCGCCACCTACACCCCGTTCCAGCGACTGCTGAAGGTGGCGGGACTGCGATGAAACCGGTCGACATCGTCATCGTCTACCAGTCGCTGCTGGGCATCTACGGCGACCGCGGAAACGGCATGGTGCTGCGGCGGCGCCTCGCCTGGCGCGGCATCGAGGCCCGGCTGATCGAGGTGGAGCCGGGCCAGCCGCTGCCGGCGTCCGGGGCCGTCTACCTGCTGGGCGGCGGCGAGGACAGCGCCCAGGTGTCGGCCGTCCGGCTGCTGCGCGAGGACGGGAATCTGTTCCGCGCGGTCGCGGACGGGGCGGTGCTGTTCGCGGTCTGCGCCGGCTACCAGATCACCGGCAACACCTTCACCATCGGCGAGCGGGACGAGGTGATCGAGGGCCTCGGACTGCTCGACGTCACCACCCGCCGCGGCACTGAACGGGCCGTGGGCGAGACCCTCAGCCGCTGGACGAAGCCGGACGGAACCGAGTCGCTGATCACGGGCTTCGAGAACCACGGCGGCTTCACCACCCTCGGCCCGGACGCGGCGCCGCTGGCGTTCGTCGAACTCGGCGTCGGCAATGCCAACGACGGCACCGAGGGCGCCGTCCAGAGCCGGGTGATCGGCGCCTACCCGCACGGCCCGATCCTGGCCCGCAACCCCGACCTGGCCGACCACCTGCTCGAGCTCGCCCTGGATCGCCGGCTCGAACCGCTGCCCAACCCCGAACTGGACGAGCTCCGCCGGCAGCGCATCGCCGCCGTCCGCAAGGCCGGCCCGCGCCGCTGACCGCCTGCCTCTCAGCGGGGCAGCAGGTCGTCCAGCACGTCGAGGACGCCGTCGGCGGTGTTGGGCGGTGCGATCCGGGCGGCCGCGGCCAGGACGGCCGGCCGGGCGTTGCTCATCGCCACCGGCAGCCCTACCTCGGCCAGCATCTCCAGGTCGTTGTGGTTGTCGCCGAAGGCGACCGCGTCGGCCAGGTCGAGGCCCCAGCGCTCGGCCAGCCGGCGCAGCCCGGCGGCCTTGTCCTGGCCGGGGACAAGGAGATCCACGTCTTCCGAGCCAGAGACCACCGGAATCAGCCGGCCGGCGAAGACCTCGCCCAGCTCGGCCGCCACGGCGAGCGGGTCAGGCGCTCGCAACGCGGCCTTCACCAGCTGATCGGCGAACGGGGCCATGTCATCGACCACCTCTAGCTTGTGGAAGTACAGCCGGGCCCAGTGCTCGTCCTCCGCGCTGATCCAGGACGGCGCGTAGGCGCCCCCGGCGGTGGAGCCCAGGTAGGGGAGCCGGCGCTCGGCGAGGAAGGCGACCAACTCCCGCCCCACCTCGGGGCGGGGCTCCGGCGCGAAGAACGGGCTCTCGTGGCCCACGTCGTAGACGAAGTGGCCGTTCTCGGAGGCGTAAGCGACCTCGTCGGACGGCTCGAAGAAGGAGCGCAGCTGCCAATACTGGTTGCCGCTGGCCACCACGAACCGGACGCCGGCGTCGCGCATCCGCTGCCGCAGCCCGAGGAACCGCTCCCGGTCGTAGGTCATGTCCGGACGCAGGAAGGTGCCGTCCATGTCGACGGCGACGAGGCTGATGGGCACGGTGAACCGCTCGCTTTCGGGGTCGGGTCGGTCCGATCAGCCTAGCGGGATGGCTCGATCCGCAGGATGCGGTCGTCGCCGGGGCGAGGTGTGCCGCGGCCGTCGGTGTTGTTGGTGAGCAGCCACAGTGAGCCGTCCGGGGCGACCGCCACGTCGCGGAGCCGTCCGTACTCCTCGACGAACCGTTCGGAGGAGGTGGCCAGGTCGGACAGTGGCACCTCGCGCAGTCGCTCGCCGCGCAGGTTCGCCAGGTAGAGCCTGCCGTCCAGGAAGGCCATGCCGCTGGGGCTGGCGTCGTCGGGCTCCCACTGCTGCACCGGGTCGATGAACCCAGCGCGGCCCGCGATGCCCTCCACCTCCGGCCAGCCGTAGTTGCCGCCCGGCTCGATCACGTTGAGCTCGTCCCAGGTGTTCTGCCCGAACTCGGAGGCGTACAGCGTGCCGGCGGCGTCCCAGGCGAGGCCTTGGGGGTTGCGATGCCCGTAGCTGTAGACCGGCGAGCCGGGGAAGGGGTTGTCGGCAGGCGCCGCGCCCTCGGCGGTGACCCGCAGGATCTTGCCGGCGAGGCTTTCCAGGTCCTGGGCGCTGTCACGGCGCCCGGCGTCGCCGGCGGTGACGTAGAGCAGCCCGTCCGGGCCGAAGGCGATCCGGCCGCCGTTGTGGTTGCCCGCCGACGGCAGCCCCTGCAGGACGAGTTGGCCCGGCCCCAGGCTGAGCCCGCCCGGATCGCCGCGCAGTTCGAAGCGCTCGACCCGGTTGTCGGAGGCGGCGGTGTAGTAGGCGTAGAGCAGGCCCTCGTGGACGGCGAGCCCGAGCAGTCCGCCTTCGCCGGCCGGCCGCGCGGCGTCGATCCGCCCGACCTCGCGGACGGCGCCGTCCGTCCCGATCTCGACGATCCGCGCGGTGTCGCGCTCGCTGACCAGGGCCGTCCCCTCGTAAAAGACCACCGACCAGGGCACGCCCAGGTCGTCGGCGATCACTGTGGGTTCGGCCGGCTGGGCGGTCGGGGCCGTCGGTGTGATCGGAGTGGCCGGCGTGACCGGGGCGGTCGACTCGACCGGGGACGGCGCGGGCTGGGCGGCCACGCAGCCGGACGGGATCAGGCAGGCGATCGCCGCGCCGATCCCTGCGGCGACGCGATGTGACGTCCGGTTCATGGCGGTCTCCTCGTCCGGGCTGCGCCTCCACGGTAGCCGCCGGCCTGGAACCCAGCCTTGCAGCCCGGACTCTTCCTGTGCTCGTCCAGGCGTAATTCCACGCCCCAAGCTTCCTCTCCATGGCTCTTGACGGGCGGTTCGGGCGGGCGTAGGACGGCACTAGCCCCGCGTGGGGTGGGGCGGGTACCGAAAGGACGGGGCATGCGCAGAATCGTTGTGGGGCGGATGCTGACCGCTGTGGTCGTCGCAGTCGGCCTCACGCTCGCGGGAGGGCCGGTCGCGGCCGCACACGGCGGGCGCGCTCGCGCGCTCACCTGCACCGGAGGGGAGATCCCCTCGGGCAGCTACTCCAGCATCACCGTGAAGGGTGCCTGCCAGGTCGCCGCCGGCGCGGTGATCAAGGTGAGCGGCGGCATCACGGTCTGGCCGGGGGCCACGCTCGACGCACAGAGCTCGCCGTCGACCATCACGGTCGGCAAGGGAGTCCTCGCTCTGAAGGGCTCCTTCCTGGGGCTGGGCTGCCAGCCCGCCGCGCTGATGGGCAACTCGGCGCACCCGTGCGTCGACGCCGACGGCAACCCGATCGAGGATCCGAGCGTGTTCTCGACCATCACGGTGAAGGGCAGCATCATCGCCGCCCGTCCGGCCGTCGTCCTGATCAACGGGCTCACCGTCGGCGGGGACGTGACCGTCGTCGGAGGCGGGTCGCCGGTCATCCCGTGGTCGGTGAAGAACAACACCATCAAGGGCAACCTCCACGTCAGCCATGTCACCACGAACTGGTTCGGCGCGCTGTTCAACAAGGTCGGCAAGAACCTGACCCTGTGGAACATCGTCCTCGTGGAGGATCACCCCGGCGCCGCCGGAGTCGTCTACGTCGTGCAGAACCAGATCCGGCGCAACCTCATCTGCAAGGGTCTGCCCGGGGTGTCCGGCGGCTTCGTGCCGGGCGCGGTCAACACCGTGGGAGGCAAGGCACTGGGTCAGTGCGCGGGGCTCGCGGGCTGAACCAGTCAGGAGAACAGAGTTGCCGCCAGATCGCCGCTCGCGGTCGGCAACGCGCCGACAAGCGCGTTCTGGCGGCAGCTTCGTTCGGCAGGCAACCGGAAGAAGACGACCGCCCCGGCCCAAAGCGGGTCCGGGGCGGTCGTCTTGATTGAGAGGATCAGATCTTCACGCCGTCGAAGACCGGCTTGGCGTTGTAGACCTGCTCGTCCAGGATGCCCTCGCGCTTGGCGACGATGGTCGGGACGAGCGCCTGGCCGGTCACGTTCAGCGCGGTCCGGCCCATGTCGAGGATGGCGTCCACCGCCAGCAGCAGGCCGACGCCCTCCAGCGGCAGGCCCACGGTCGACAGAGTGAGGGTCAGCATCACGGTGGCGCCGGTGGTGCCGGCGGTCGCGGCCGAGCCGAGCACCGAGACGAAGGCGATCAGCAGGTAGTGGGTCAGGTTCAGCTGGATGCCGTAGAACTGCGCGACGAAGATCGCGGCGATCGCCGGGTAGATCGCGGCGCAGCCGTCCATCTTCGTGGTCGCGCCCAGCGGCACCGCGAAGCTGGCGTAGGAGCGCGGCACGCCGAGGTTGCGCTCGGTGACCTCCTGGGTGACCGGCAGCACGCCGATGGAGGAGCGGGTGACGAAGCCGAGGGTGATGACCGGCCACACGTTCTTGTAGAACTGCGGGATCGACAGGCCGTGGAAGCGCAGGATCAGCGGGTACACGATGGCCCACACCAGCACCAGGCCGACGTAGACCGCGATCACGAAGACACCCAGCGAGGCCAGCGAGCTCCAGCCGTAGGTGGCGATGGCTTTGCCGATGAGGGCGGCGGTGCCGATCGGCGCCAGCCGGATCACCCACCACAGCACCTTCTGCACCACGGCCAGGGCGGATTCGGTGAAGCTGATGAAGCCGGCGGCCCGCTCGCCGACCTTGAGCGCGGCGATGCCGAAGGCGATGGCCAGCACGATGATCTGCAGCACGTTGAAGCTGGGGCTGGCGGTGAAGCCGGTGTCGACCGAGCCGCGGACGCCGACCTCGAGGCCGAGGAAGTTGACCGGGATCAGGCCGGTGAGGAAGGCGGTCCAGGAGCCGACGCGGCCCGGTTCGGCCGCTGCGTCGCCGGACACTCCGGCGGTGAGCCACGGCCCGGAGGCGATGCCGATCAGGATGCCCAGGATCACCGACGCCGCCGCGGTGATCGCGAACCAGACGAGCGTCTGGACGGCGAGCCGGGCCGCGTTGGTCACCTCGCGGAGGCGTGCGATCGAGCTGATGACGGCGGTGAAGACCAGCGGGACGACCAGCAGCCGCAGCAGGTTCACGTAGGCGGCGCCGATCTCGCCGAGGGTGGTGGTCAGCCAGTTCGGCTGGTCGTCGACCTTGCCGATCGCCGCGGCCGTGAAGCCGAGCGCGACGCCGGCGATCAGGCCGATCACGATCTGGGTGCTGAACTTGGAGAGCGGGTTGGTGGACTTGGGCTTCTTGGTCAGGGCGTCGTCGGCCGTGACCTGCGGGGTTGCAGACATGTTCCTATTTCTTCTTGGGGAGGGGTGACCCGCGCCAGGCCGAGGTCGGCCCGGGAAAGGTCGGAAGGGTGCCCTTATGGACGGCGGGCGAATGCGGTCCGGTGTCTCAGAGTCGACAGGCCGCGGAACACAGACAGCACAGCTCAGCCCAAGAGCGGGCGGCCTGCGTCGCGTTCATGACGGGTATTCGACCACGCCGGCCGCTGGTTGAGCAAGAGTTTCAGGGAGTGGACGGCGACGAGCGCAGGTAGGCCAGCACGGCCAGCACCCGGCGGTGGTCGTCCGGCGCCGGCGGCAGGTCGAGCTTGGTGAAGATGCTGCGGACGTGGGATTCCACGGTCTTGTCGGAGAGGTACAGCCGGGCGCCGATCGCGGCGTTCGAGCGGCCTTCGGCCATCAGCGCGAGCACCTCGCGCTCCCGCTCGCTCAGCACGGCCAGCGGATCGCGGGCGGTCACCGAGGCGAGCATGGCCGCGACCACCTCAGGATCGATCACGGTGGCGCCGGCCGCGACCCGCCGCAGCGCGTCGGTCAGCTCGTCGTCGTCCGCCACCCGCTCCTTCAGCAGGTAGCCCAGCCCGCCCGCCCCGTCGCGCAGCAGTTCGGCGACGTAGTGCGACTCGACGTGCTGCGACAGGACGAGCACGGGCAGCCCGGGCTGCTCCCGGCGCAGGTCGAGGGCGGCGGCCAACCCCTCGGTGGTGAAGCTCGGCGGCATCCGCACGTCGACGATCACCACGTCCGGACGATGCTGCGCGACGGACGCCAGCAGGGTCGCGACATCCGCGACCTCGGCCACGACCTCCACCCCGGCCGCGGCCAGCAGGCGTGCCACGCCGGCCCGGAACAGGGCCGCGTCGTCGGCCAGCACGACCCTCATGACTCCTCCTCGCGAATCGGCAGCTCGGCGGTGATCGTCGTCCCGGCGCCGGCTGGGCTGGTCACCTGCAGCGCGCCGCCGGCGGCCTCGACGCGATCCCGCAGGCCGCGCAACCCCGTCCCCAGAGCGGGGGAGGCGCCGCCCACGCCGTCGTCGGTGATGGTGACTCGCAGCCAGGCGTCGTCTGCTTCGATCCGGACGCCGACCGTGGTGGCCTGGGCGTGTTTGGCGATGTTGGTCAACGCCTCGGCAACCACGAAGTAGGCCGTGGCCTCGACGCCGGTCGGGAAGCGACCGTCAGGCAGGTGCAGGTCGTCGACCGGAACCGGGCAGCGGCCGGCGAGGGCGCGGACGGCGGCGCCGAGGCCGGCGTCGGTCAGGATCGACGGGTGGATGCCGCGGGCCAGTTCACGCAACTCGTCGATGGCCAGCCGCAGCTCGTCGTTGGCTTGGGCGATGGTCGCCGGCGCGGCCTGCGACCCTGCCTCGACTTCGCGCTGGGCCATCCGCAGCGCCAGGGCCACCGACAGCAGCCGCTGCTGGGCGCCGTCGTGCAGATCCCGCTCGACCCGGCGGCGCTCCCGGTAGCCGGCCTCGACGATCCGCGCGCGGGAGGCCTGCACCTCGTCCAGCTGGGCGGCGACCTCCTGGCTGAGGGACTGGTTCTCCAGCAGCAGCCCGACCACCGCCGCGGCGGCCGACACTGCCGACGGCTCCAGGCCCCGATCGTGGACGAGTGCCGCCTGCGGTTCGCCGTCCGCCGTCCGGACGTGCGTCACCTCAGTCGGATCGGACGGCAGTTCGACGGCCGAGCCGGTGCCGTCCCGCCACTGGCCGTCGGGGGCGCGCGAGACCAGGCGCAGCGTCGGATCCTGCAGGGTGCGGGCGAGCGCGGCCTCCAGCGAGCGCGGGTCCGCCGGGAAGCTGCCGAACAGATCGCCGACGGCCGAGGTCGTCAGCCCCGCCCGCAGCATGCCGTAGACGATCATGACGGGTGCCGCCAGCTGGGCCACGACGCCGAGCTCGTCCATCAGGCCGCCCCAGGTCTCTCCGACCCCGGTGAGCCAGACGAGTGCTCTTGCGAGATAGAAGCCTCCGAGGATCACCAAAGTGATCCACAGCGGACGCAGGTCGCGTCGCTGAGCCGGCGAGGAGAGCCGCCAGCGCTGCGCGATCGCCAGCGTGGCCAACGCGACCAGGACGAGGGTCCCCACATGGATCGCGACCTTGACCTGGGGGTTCACCTCCTCCGACGCCCACAGCCATTGCGACAGCGACGCGCGGCAGACGGCCTCGTCACAGCCGGCGCGGTCGAGGGTCGCCTCGTCGGCGAAGGTGATCAGAGCATTCCAGCAGTAGGCGATCACGATCACGATCCGGCCGAACCGCGTGGCCGCCCGGCCGGTCGGGAAGGCGACGCCGATGTGGAGCAGCATGGCGCCGACCATCCCGCCGGCGAGATACACGAACGCGTCCACGATCGGCGGACCCTGGGAGGACCAGTAGCCCGCGAACCAGATGACGCCGTATCCGAGCAGCAGGGCGCCGATGACATTGCCTGGGCGACGCCACAGCGCGAACACCCCTGCCCACAGGAAGCCCAGCCCGGAGAGGAACTCCAGCAACCGGTTGTATCCCCAGCCGTGAGCGGCGGCGATCCCGGCTCCGCCGCCGGCCCAGACCAGGCACAGCGCCATCGCGACCCAGAATCCGACCGGCCCGCGGACCCCCGTCGCCGCGGGACGCTCGCCGGTCACGACCGTGCCGCCGCTCGGGCCAGCGCGACGCCGCTGAGATCGGTCTTGGGGATGAAGCGACCGGCCAGCCGGGGCTCGTCCCCGAAGTCGGCCTCGCTCCGGCTCGAGGTGAGCACCACCGTGGTGGCCGCGTCGATCGCGTCGGCGACGTCCAGCCCGCTCATGTCGGGCAGCAGGACGTCCAGCAGCGTGACCTCGGGGTGCAGCGCGGTGACGGCCTCGATCGCCGAGGCGCCGTCGGCCGCCTCGCCCACGATCTCGTACCCGTCGTCGGCGAGCACGCGCCGAGCCCAGGCCCGGAACGAGCCGTGGTCGTCGACGATCAGCAGGGTAGTCATCACCGGAATTGTCACAGCGGCGGAACGCGCTGTCATCAGGGTCTGCCCTGAACCGGATTTCGGCGCCTGCCCCGATGCCGGCGGCGGCGGCCGATTTCTACGCTCATGCCATGAGCACTCACCTCGAATCCCGGACCGGCACGGAGGCCGCCGGCTTCCTGGCCGGCACGGCCGGGCTGCTGATGGTGGTCGGCGTGGTCCTCGGCCTCTTCCTGGCAGGCTGGTTCACGCCGCTGGACGCCCGTCCGCTCCCGACGCCGCAGCCGATTCCGCTTCCCACGGCGTCCGTGCAGCCGGGGGCCGGACGATGAGCGCCGGCCGCTGGGCGCGACCGGTCGCCCTCGTCGGCGCCGCGGCCTTCGTGTTCGCCGCCGTGTGGTCGGCCTTGGTCGGCTTCGAGGTCGTCGTGTCCGGCCCTCCGGAGGGAGCCGGCGCCGACCTGGAGGCGGAGATGCGTGCCTACTGGGCCTGGTACGCCGGAACCGTCCCCGCTCGTCAGGCAACCTCCTTCACGCTGCTGATCGCGCTGGCCGCGCTGGCCGTGGTCTCGGCTGGACTGGCGGCCGCGCGACCGGGCCGGGTCGCCGCGACGGCGGCCGGGGTCGTCGTCGCCGGCGCGCTGTTCTGGGCGATCGCGGCCTGCGTCCGTCTCGGCACCGATAAGGCGATAGCGTTGCTGGCCACCCACGAGAACCCGATCGAGCCGACCAACTCGATCGCCTTCACCGCCTCGTGGCTCGCCACCGGATTCGAGTCGGTCGGCTCGCTGCTGGCCGGTGCAGGCGTCGTCGCGCTCACGGTAACGACGGCCGGCCGGCGTCCGCTCGCCGTCGCGACCGGGGCGGCGCTGGCGGCGCTGGGCGTCTGCCTCTACCTGCCCGTCGGTGACCTGCAGCCATGGGTGCAGCTGGCCGCCGGCGCCGTCCTGCTCCCGTGCTGGCTCGTGGCCACGGCGACGCAGAGCGACATGTCGATGCAAATGAGTATCAATAGTATTGTGGATTGATGAGGCGGTCCCTGAGTCGGCCGCAGGTCGGAGCAGGAGCGGTGGGAGCTGAGTCAGCACGCAGGCGGGGCGGGGTGTTCCGGCGGTGACCGCGGATCAGGGCGTGACTGCGGTCGGCCTCCGCGATCCCGGCGACGACCCGGCTCGCGCGGGCAGGCTCGCGGCGCGAGAGATCCGGCCGTCGGCCCGCGCCGTGGCGCCGCTCCTGCTGGGCGCGCAGTTGCTGTTCAACGTCGGCTTTTATGCGGTCGTCCCGTTCCTGGCGCTGGTGCTGACCGAGGATTTCGGGCTCGCCGGCGGAGCGGTCGGGCTCGTCCTCGGCGTTCGCACCTTCGCGCAGCAGGGGATGTTCCTTTTCGGCGGCGCCCTCGCCGACCGGTTCGGCGCCCGGCCGGTGATCCTGCTCGGCTGCGCCGTGCGCGTGGCCGGCTTCCTTACCTTGGCGGGGTCATTGTGGTCGGACGTGCCAGCGCTGGGCCTGTTCGTCGCAGGCGCCGTGCTGACCGGGCTCGGGGGAGCCCTGTTCTCTCCAGCCCTCAACACCCTGATCGCCGCGGCCGAGGAAGGCCGTGTTCGGCCGGCGAAGCGGCAGCGGGCCGGCCTGTTCGCCTGGCTCAGCGTCACCGGTGAGATCGGCGCGGTGGCCGGGCCGTTGCTCGGCGCCGTCCTGCTGGGGTGGGGGTTCGCCGTGGTCGCGGCCTCCGGCGGCGTCTTCTTCGCCGCGATCGCGCTGCTGCTGTGGTGGGCGCTGCCCGTGCAGCGACCGCCTCGGCGTGCCTCCAGGCCCGGTCCGCCGGTCTCGCGGTCGTGGGCAGCCCTGCGAGACCGGCGCTTCCTGGCTTTCGCGGCCCTGCACTCGGCCGATCTGCTGGCCTACAACCAGCTCTACCTCACCCTGCCGCTGGAGCTGGCCCGGACGGGTTCCGCGCCGCGGCTGGTGGGCCTGATGTTCGCGTGGGTGTCGATCCTCACCCTGACCCTGCAGTTGCCGGTCGCCCGCTGGGGCGGCCGGTTCGGCGCTGCGACCACCCTGCGCTTCGGCTACTGCCTCAGCGCGGCAGGGTTCCTCGTTCTCGCGGTCAGCGCCACCCTGGCCGCCGCCGCGCAGGGGCGGCTGGTCGCGGTGCTGATCGCGACCACCTTGCTGACGCTGGGCCATCTGACGGCCGCCCCGACCGCGCTCAGCCTCGTCCCGCAGCTCGCGGGTGTTCGTCCGACCGGCTCCTACTTCGGTCTGTTGGCGACGTGCGGCGGCATCGCCGTCCTGGTCGGCAATCTCGGCGCGGGGGCGTTGGCCGGCGCGTCGGGAGGCGGCCCGGCGGCCTCGTCCCTGCCGTGGTGGTTCCTCGCCGTCCCGCTCGTCCTCGCCGCAACCCTCGCCCCGCGGGCTCTCCGGCTACGGACGGCCGGCTGACGCGCCTTAGCGCCTACGCCCGCTATTGGAATGAGCGGGTCGCTGCCGCCGGCTGGCAGCTCGCCCACCGCGACTGACCCCGTCGACGCAGGCGGGCAGCCCAGCGTTCTAGATCGCTCGTTTGGCTCTCCAGAGGCATTCCGGCTACACTTCTAATGAAAACAGTTCTCAATATTATTAGGAGTGGTCGATGAGTCGACGGATCCGCATGGCCGGCTTGGTGCTGGCGTCGGCACTGGCACTCGCGGCGACGGGTTGTGCGGCCGGCAACCCGGCGCCGCCTGCGCAGACCGGTGGTCCGGCACCCAGTCCGGAGGGTGTTGAGATGGTCACGGTGACGGACCAATGGGGCCGCGAGGTCGAGGTGCCGGTCAGCCCGGATCGTGTCGTCGTGCTGGAGTGGGAGGGGCTCATCGCCAAGACTCTCCAGATCCTCGGCGAGTCGGAGACGATCGTCGGCGCCGATCCCAACACCCTCCAGCCCTTCCGGCAGACGGTGGTGCCGGCCCTCGCCGACGCGGTGAACATCGGCTCTCCGTGGAGTGGGCTGAACTACGAGTCCATGGCCGCGCTGGATCCGCAGGTGGTCTTCCTGGAGGCCTGGGCGAACAACGACGAGAACACCAAGATGCACCAGGGCATCATCGACCAGATCGAAGACCTGGGCATCCCGGTGGTGGCGATGAAGTCGCCGTCCAACTTCGCCGAGCCGACCCTCGACCGCTCGTGGGAGATCGTGGATCTCGTCGGCGCGGTCTACGGACGCTCCGCCGACGCCGGCGCCGTGATCGGGCTTGTCGAGGCGGGAATCAAGGAGGTCACCGACCGGCTCCCGGATCTCAGCGAGGCCGAGCGGCCCGAGGCCGCCATCTTCGCCACGACCAACTACCTGATGAGCACGCAGAGCGTGCAGTCCACCCTGCTGACCGAGGTGCTGGGCGCGCGGAACGTCGCGGCGGGCCAGGGAACGTTCCTGCCGGTGTCGGAGGAGCAGCTGCTCGCGCTGGATCCGGCGGCGCTCGTGGTCATCGGGCACGAGGGCTACCTCGGCGTCGACCAGATCCGCGCGGGAGAGCAGATCGGGCTCAACTGGGCGTCCTTGCAGGAGCTCTCCGCGCTCAAGAGCGGTCGTGTGGTCGCGCTCGGCTACGACGAGTGGCGTCCGACGATCGAAACCCCCATCGCGATGATGAAGATCGCCTCGATGCTCTACCCCGAGCAGTTCTCGGACGTCGACGTCGCCGAGCGCGAGCTGCGCTTCTACCGGGAGGTCTACGGGCTCGACGAAGCCGGCGCGCGCAAGGCGATCTCCGACCAGCATTGGACGCCCGAGAAGGGGGCGTAGGTGGCGGCCGCGATCGCGGCGAACACCGCCGTCGCGGCCGCGCTGAGGGACGCGCTCACGCACCGCCGGCGATCCGGCTCGCTCGTCCTGGCAGCGGCTCTCCTGCTGATCGTCGTCGGCTTGACGTCGTTGGTGGTCGGGGCCTACACGATCCCGATCGGTGACGTGATCGCCACCCTCGCGGCAAGGCTGACCGGGACGGAAGCGGCCTCCGTCCACGCCACCGTGGTGTGGGACATCCGGTTCGTCCGGGTGGTGCTGTCCGGGACGGTGGGAGCGGCGCTGGCGGTGAGCGGGGCCGCCTTCCAGGCGACCTTTCGCAACCCCCTGGTCGAGCCCTACGTGCTGGGGGTCTCCTCGGGCGCCGCGTTCGGCGCCGGCCTCGCGGTGCTGTTCGCACTGCCGGTCTCCATGCAGGTGCTGGCGATGCTGGGCGGGGCGGGAGCGGTGGGCCTCACCTTTCTGGTCTCCCGGGTGCGGGGCGAGCAGTCCACGATCGTCCTGGTGCTCTCGGGCATCGTGGTCGGGTCGTTCTTCACCGCGATGTTCTCGATCCTGCAGTACGTCGGATCGGACGCCCAGCTGCGTCGGCTGGTCTTCTGGGTCATGGGCGGCTTCTACAGCGCGGAATGGGAGCAGTTGGCCGTGGTCGTCCCGTTGGCCCTCGCCGGAGCGGTCTTGCTGAGCCTGCTTGGCTGGCGACTCAACGTGCTGACGCTGGGCGACGAGGAGTGCCGCGCGTTGGGGGTCTCGCCGCGGCCGCTGCGGACGACGGTGGTGGTCACCGCGACCGCGTTGACGGCGATCGCGGTGTCGGTCTCGGGGATCATCGCGTGGGTGGGGCTGCTCGTGCCCCACGCCGCTCGGTTCATCGTCGGTCCCGACAACCGCGTGCTTGTTCCGTTCTCGGCGCTCTTGGGGGCCGCCTTCCTCATCGTCTGCGACGACCTCGCCCGGACCATGCACTCCGGCGAACTGCCGATCGGCATCATCACCTCGGCGATCGGCGCGCCCTTCCTCATCCTGCTGCTGCGGCGGCGCGCGACGCATTGGGGCAGCGCGTGAGCCTGGCAGGCCAGAGCATCTCCTTCTCCTACGGCCGGACGCCGGTGCTCGACGACGTCTCCCTGGAGCTGCGGACGCGCACCGTGACGGCGCTGTTCGGTCCGAACGGCACCGGCAAATCCACGTTGTTCCGCTGCCTGCTGGGTCATCTCGCCCATTCCGGGGAGGTCTTCGTCGACGGCGAGCCGGCAACCGGGTGGAGCGCGCGCCGCATGGCCCAGCAGGTCGGGTTCGTGCCGCAGGATCATCGCGCGGTGTTCCCGCACATCGTCCGCGACATGGTGACGATGGGCGCGGCCGCTTCCGGATCGCCGCTGACCGGACCCACCCGGGAGAGCCTGCGAACCGCTCTGGAGCGGCTGGACCAGCTCGGCCTGCTTCACCTGGCCGAGCGCTCCTTCCCCTCGCTCAGCGGCGGCCAGCGGCAACTCGTCCTGATCGCCCGGGCCCTCGCCCAGGACACCCCTTACCTCCTGCTGGACGAGCCGACCGCCAGCCTGGACTTCGGCAACCAGAACCTGATCTGGAGCACCGTGCGGGATTTGGCCCACGCCGAGGGGAAGGGGATTCTGGTCTGCTCCCATGACCCGAACCACGTCCTGTGGTTCTGCGACGAGGCGATCACGCTTCGCCGGGACGGTTCGCGCGGGCCGTCCGGATCCGCCGCCGAGGTGATCACGCAGCACAATCTCGAGGCGTTGTATCCCGGCAGCCCTGTGGTCGCGGCGGTCGGCGGTTCGCCGGTCGTGCTGCCCGGCAGGCGCGCGTGATCGGCCCAGCCGAGTTCGCGGCCGCGGCGCAGGCCAGGTGTGACGCCTGGGACGACATGCACCGGGCCTACTTCCCGGACTACGACGAGCGATGGCGGCTGGCCGTCGACGTCATGCGACGCTGGACGGCAGATCGGCTGGCGCCGCGGGTGCTGGATCTCGGCTGCGGCCCCGGCACCCTCACCCGGCGACTGGCGCAGGCTCTTCCTTCGGCTCAGATCGTCGGCGTCGATCGCGATCCGCTTCTGATCGACCTCGCCCGCGCGCTGGCCCGAGGCGAGCGACTCTCCTATCGACGCCTGGCAGTGGGCGGTGAGGCGGCGACGGCCGTGCTGCGCAGTCTCGCGCCGTTCGACGCCATCGTCTCCTCCGCCTTCGTGCACTACTTCGACAGAGAGGGGCTGATGCGCTTGCAGCTGCTCTGTCGCGAGATTCTCGCTCCCGGCGGGCTGCTCGTGACCGTCGAGCAGTTCGCCGGAGACGGTCAGACCCGAGCGAAAGACGGGGGAGGCGCGTGGGGACGCTGGTGGTCGGAGACCCGCGTCCACCCGTCCCTCGGGCAACGAGTCGAGCCGGACGCGAATGTGTTCGGCGCAGCGCCGCCACCGCTGACCCAGGAGGTCTATGCAGAGGTGCTCGCCGAGGCCGGCTTCGCCGAAGCGAGATGGATGAGAGCAAGCGGGGGCAGCGCAGTGGTGGCCGCGCGTCGGGATGCGGCCGAGGCTCCCCTGTAGGCTGCGCGAATGGTTCCCAGGCTGGACAATGTCGGCATCGTCGTGGCGGATCTGACGGCGGCGATCGCCTTCTTCACCGAACTCGGGCTTGAGCTCGAAGGGCGAGCCGTGGTCGAAGGGGAGTGGGCCGGCCGCGTCACCGGGCTCGGCGAGCAGCGCGTCGAGATCGCCATGATGCGGACGCCCGACGGCCACGGTCGGCTCGAACTCTCCCGCTTCATCGCTCCGCCGGTCGTCGCCGACCACCGGGACGCGCCGGTGAACGCGCTGGGCTACCTGCGGGTGATGTTCGAGGTGGACGACCTCGACGAGACGCTCGCCCGGCTCAGCAAGCGGGGTGCGCAGCTGGTCAGCAGCGAGGTCGTCCAGTACGAGGAGGCCTACCGGCTGTGCTACGTCCGCGGCCCCGAGGGCCTTCTCCTGGGCCTCGCCCAGTCTCTCGCCGGGCCCGCTACGGACGTGGCACCACCGCCATGACCCGGAGCATGTAGTCGTAGAAGGCGTCCATGAAGCCGGTCAGGAACTCGCGAGTCGACTCGACGGTGACCGTGCCGTCATCGTCGATCAGGCCGGGCGTGTAGTGGATGTACGCCTCGGGCGCGGTCATCTGACGGGCGTTGAGGAAGCTCAGCGTCGCGCGCAGCGACTGCTGGCCGACGGCGGTGCCGATCGCGCCGATGGACGCCCCGATGACGGCTGTCGGCAGTTGCGCCCAGACGTTCTGGCCCCACGGCCGGCTGCCCCAGTCGATAGCGTTCTTGAGCGCTCCGGGGATGGAGCGGTTGTACTCCGGCGTGACGAAGAGCAGCGCGTCGGACTTCGCGACCTTCGACTTGAAGTCGAGTGCGACCTGCGGATAGTCGGAGTCGACGTCCCGGTTGTACAGCGGAAGGTCGGCGTAGGGGATCTCGTGGAACTCCAGTTCGGGCGGAGCCAGCCCTTCGAGGGCCTTGGCGAGCCGCCGGTTGATGGAGTCTCGCGAGAGACTCCCGATGATGACGCCGACCCGGTACGGCGGCTCGTGCGTGAAGACCTCGACCGTCATGGCGGTCCCTCCTGCTCGGGTGAGTTCCGATGGTGACCAGCATCCTCCACACCCCATCGGTTCCGCCAGAGTGTCCCGGCGCATTGCCGCCGTGCGGTCAGCCGATCGCGACCTGCCGAGTGACGTCGTCGTCGGGGAGCACGTCGACGACAGCGGTGACCTGCTGCGCGGTCACGTTCGCCCGGCCGTGGTGGATCGACAGGAAAGCGATGTCGGCGGCGTCGTCGCCGGTGGCGATCCTGACGAAGGACTCCCGCGGGCCGAGGGCCGTCGCGTCCACCACCTGCCAGCCGCCGTCGACGTAGGCCTCGGCGACGGCGTGAAAGTCCATCGGTTCGATCCCGGGCGCGTACACCCCGACCACGCGGGCCGGGACGTCGAGCGCGCGGAGCAGGGCGACCACGAGATGGGCGTAGTCGCGGCAGACTCCCTCGCGCGCGAGCAGGGTCGCCTGCGCGCCGTCGGTGGGCAGCGACGACCCGGGCACATAGGACAGGTGGGTGCCGACCCACGAGCTGACCGCTTCCAGCAGCTGCTCCCGCGGCACGCCGGCGAATTCCGCGAGGGCGGTCGGCCCCAGCGCGTCCGATTCGCAGTACCGCGAGGGACGCAGATAGCGCAGCAGATCCCAGGGCGCGACCGGCACCGGGGCGATCCGGCCGTCGATCGTCGCGGCGTAATCGACTGTCACCGCACCGGCCGGCGCCTCCACCACATGCACCCTGGTGCCGTGGCGGGTGAGCAACTCGGTGTACGCGAGCGCCCCGCTCTCGCCGAGGACGGCCAACTCCTCGGACGCCGCTCCGGCGTCGAGGTAAGGCTGGGCGACGGCGATCTCCAGCACCAGCGTGGCGGGTTCGGTCACCTCCAAGGCGAGGTGAGCGGAGACGGAGCGCTGCATGGGGCAAGTCTGACAGCTTCACGTTTCAGCCGGGAGACGGAGGCCCGTCAGCGGAGGCCGTGCGAGTCGGTGCGTCTTCAGATGACCGCGCAGAACTTCGCCAGCCGTCAGACGGAGGAGATCGCGGCGGCGGACTATGCGTCCGACAGCGTGCCGTCTGTGGGCGAAGAGGGTGTTGCATCACGTACAATAAGCGCGCATACTAATTTGCATGACGGTTCTCAGTTCCTACTCGGCCCAGACGGCTCACTCTCCAGCGTGGGTGTTCTCGCGGTGGGCTGATCCCGAGACGTGGCCGCAATGGGACGCCGAGGTTCGCGAGGTCTCGTTCGAAGGGCCGGCGAAGCTCGGTGCGCGAGGGCGGATGCGTCCGGCGTCCGGGCCGGCCACGTCGTTCACGATCACGGCCTTCGAACCTGACCGGGTGTTCACGAACGCCTCCTCGATGCCCGGAGCGAGGCTGGTCTTCGAGCACATCGTCACGCCCGCCGCAGACGGCGCACGGGTCGAGGTGACGGTGCACATCGACGGGCCGTTCGCCCCGCTGTGGAAGCGGATCGTCGGCCGAAGTCTGGCCGGCGCCGCCCGGTCGAGCGTGACCGGGCTTCTCGCGTCCGTGGATGCCACGTGACGTGGCGAGGCGAGGGAGCCATGACGGGCGCACTGCGGAGCGCTCACTCCGACCCGCAGGCCAGCACCGGCCTCTTGCTGTGGCGCGTGACGAACTCCTGGCAGCGGACCGTCCGGGCCGCGCTCGCGCCGTTCGACCTGACCCATGTGCAGTTCGTGCTCCTGGCCGTGCTGACCTCGATGGACCGCTCGACTCCGGTCACGCAGCGCGACCTTGCCGAGCGCGCGGCCACCGACGCCATGATGACCTCGCAGGTGCTCCGGGCGCTGGAAGGCAAGCGGCTGATCGAACGCCTTGCTCATCCGACGGACGGCAGAGCCAGGACGCTCGCGCCGACCAAGGCAGGGATCGAGTTGGTGAATCGTGCGATCGTCGCGGTCGAGGAAGCTGACGGCGCCTACTTCGCAGCTTTGGGCGACGCCGTCCCTGAGTTCACCCGCTTGCTAAGAGCTCTAGTGGCCATGCGGAAGCTCTGAGGGGCTCGAGGGCGGTTAGAACCTCTTCCCAGCCTGTGACGGCCCGCGCCGGCCGTCGTCCGCGCCGTGTCGGAGGACAGTGGCGCACGGATGGGCCAGCGAGGACAATCGTCGGCATGAGCGCCGACGCCTTCGCACCCGTTCGTGACGCCGCGACTGCCCTGGAGGCGGAGGGCTTCTCCGGGATCCTCCGCGCGACGCGCGGGGACGAGGTGATCCACGAGTCCTGTCACGGTTATGCGAACCGGGTGGATCGCGTCCCGGTTCACCCCGGTACGCGGTTCGCGACCGCGTCGCTGAGCAAGATGTTCACCGCGGTCGCCATTCTCGACGCGGCCGGCCGCGGGGAGCTGAGCGTGCAGGACCGGGTGGTCGACCTCCTGCCCCCGCAGAAGCGGCCCTCGACGCTGCGTGACGACGTCCTCGTCCACCACCTGCTCTCGCACAGCTCCGGCATCGCCGACTACTTCGAGGAGGACGAGGACCTGCCCGACTACGACGAGGAGGGGATGGAGAAGATCTGGGCTGCGATCCCGAACTACACCGTCCGCGACTACGCCGCGCTGCTGCCCTTCTTCGACCGGCCGCCGAACTTCCCGCCCGGCCACGGCTATCACTACAGCAACGCCGGGTTCGTGCTGCTCGGCATGATCCTCGCGGAGGTCTCCGGGCTGCCGTTCGCCGACGCGATGACCGCCCGCGTCTTCGAGCCGGCCGGGATGGCCGCCAGCGGATACCCCGCGCTCGACGAGGTGCACCCCGACATCGCCACCGGCTACCTCGCGCCCGCGGCCCCCGATGCGCCCTGGCGGACGAACATCTATTCGGTCCACCCGGTGGGAGGCGGCGACGGCGGGGCGGTGGTCAGCGCGCCGGACGTCGAGCGCTTCCTGCGGGCTGTCGCCAAGGGCGGAGTCTGGACGGGCGTGACGCCGTCGCTCATGCTCAGCCCGCACGTGGCCGGCGAGGGCGGATGGTCGGTCGGCTATGGGGTGAACCTCCGCGGCGACGGCGCCTTCGGCAAGGACGGCGGCGACCCCGGCGTCGCGACAGTGTGCCGCTACGTCCCGGCCATCGACACCACGGCAGTGTTCCTCGCCAACGTCGGCTGGGACGACGTCGACGACATGGGGGACCTGTGGGACCTGCTCGCCGCCGCCGCGTTCAACGAGTAGCGCTCGTTGCCGGCTTCGTCCGCTTCCGAACGTAGCGACTTTTCGGCTTCTCTGATTTTTAGCCGAAGAATCGACACGTTCGGCGAGCTTCGCGGAGTCCTGAGCAGCCCCGATTCGAGCGTCGAGGTGATCGACCTAGGCTGGGGCCGCCGACGGTTGGCTTCAACCGGGAGTTCACTCTGACTGGGGGCAGGATGCACAACAACGCGCTTCAGGAGCGCCCTGCGGATCGCTCAGCGACCAGGACGCTGCCGCGCGCCGCGTTGCCGGTTCTGTTCGCGGTGTATCTGGCCTTCCTCGCCTGGACGGTCCTGTGGAAGCTGCAGACCCCCTACGTCGGGGCAGCAGCAGGAGTGTGGCGTCCTTTCAAGCTGGTCCCGTTCGTCGCCTTCGGCGAGTTCGGAGCGAGTGATCCGACGGAACTGCTTGTCAACGTCGCGCTCTTCGTCCCCTTCGGCGTCTACCTCGCGGTGCTCGCGCCGAAGCGGCCGTGGTGGTGGTCCGTCGTGGTGTGTGGGGCGTTCAGCTTGGCTTTGGAGCTTCTGCAGCACCTCCTCTCCGTCGGCAGCTTCGACGTCACGGATGTGATCACGAACACGGCCGGCGGCCTCATCGGATGGGCGGCCATGCAGGCGGCACATCGACGCTCAGGCTACGACGTGACGCCTCGGACGGCGTTTCTGCTGTGCCTCGCGCTGACCGTCCTGTGGGTCGTAGCCCTTGTGATCGCCATGGCTTTCGGGCCGAACCTCGTCCCTCAGCACGACATCGTCGTGCGCTAGTGAAGGGAGGGGATGGGGTCCAGGTCGAATCGGGCACGGACGTGGTCGAGAAGGTCCCGCAGGTCGTTGCGGGCCTCTTCCGGGCCGTTCGCCCTGTTCAGGGTCGTGGGCGACCGGTTGATACGTGCCCGGACGACGTTGTTGCCCGCGCGCACTGTCGGGCCTTGCCGCTTCGGCTCAAAGTTGGCGTCGATTTCCAGGACGGCATGCGGCGCCCCGGACCACCACTCCTGCCATGGCGGTGTGGTGAGCTGTTCGAAGAGCCGCCGCAGCTCTTCCTGGTAGGACCGCGGCACGCCATTCGTCGGGCCCATCCCACCGGGCATGATCTGGTGAGGCTGTTCGGGTGCCTGCGGACCGCGGCCGAAGACCCGCACGGGCAGTGGCACGGCAACCAGCCGACGCGTCGATGTGAGCCGCTCCGGACGAGCGGGATCACGCAGGCCGACACGGAACCGGACCTTCTCGTCCTCGTACAGGCCCCGAGGCCCGCAGTAAGGGGCCACCTCAAGCTCGTCACCGGCGACCCACCGCAACGTGCGCCCGGATCGTTGGTACCCCTCAACAGTGGCGTACGCCTGGTAAGGCGAACTCTCCGCGACGAGCTCGCCGGAGTCCCTGCCCGCCACCTGAGTCGTCAGTTCCCCGAACCCCGTGTCGAGCAACTCCACACGCAGCCGGGCGCGCAAACGGCGGTCCCGGCTCGACTTCCAGGCGCCATGCCAGACGAACCGGAACCCGCTGCTGACAACATGCTCCCGCGCGCGATCCATCGCCGAATCCGGCCAGCCTCGGGCCTGCCCCAACCGCCGCATCGCACCGTCCACGATCGCCAGCGCCAGCGACGCCAACTGATCGGCGCCGAACCCAGCGACGCTTTCAGGTACCGCGACACGGCCAAGCTCGGACTCGAGCAGCGGATCCAGCCACACAACGACAGCCACATGGTCGACCGCCAGCGGATCCTCCACGCAGAACAGTTCGATCCGCGACGACTTCGCCGGCAGACCCAGCGGCCGCAACGCCTCGCTGTACAGCTCACAGACAGCGCGGGATACGCGCTTCAGCGCCTCGACGGCGGGTTCGGTCGGCGGATCCGGTGCGACGCGCGCGTCCAAGCCACCGTCGCTGCCCCAAGTGCCATCCGGAAACCACGGGATCGGCCAGAGGTCGACACTCCGAAACGTCGGCACCCATGCCTCCTGCGCTCGCCCCACCAGTCACACGGAAGCCTAGAAGGGTTGCCGCGAGCCGGTCGACCCGACGACCTGATTTCGCCGACGCGTGCCCCATCCGGCCCGGAGAGGCCCGATCCAGCCCGCGTCCAACCAGGTCAATACCATGTAATTCCTGTTCATAGAGCGGGAAATGCATGGTATCATGCGGGAATGGTAGTGCGAGTTCAAGCCGAAGCAGATCTCCGGCACGCACTGCGCCGGAGCCCGGTGGTGCTGATCGTCGGCGCGCGGCAGGTGGGGAAGACGACGCTCGCGCGAACGATCGTGCCGCGGGGGAGCGTGAACTACTTCGACCTCGAGGACCCCTTGGACCTCGCGCGGCTGTCCGAGCCCATGCTCGCGCTTGGACCGCTGCAGGGTGTCGTCGTGATCGACGAGGTTCAGCGACATCCCGACCTCTTTCCGGTGCTCCGTGTACTGGCTGATCGAGAGGATCGGCCGGCGACGTTCCTCATGCTGGGAAGTGCGTCTCCGGAGGCGTTGCGTCAATCAAGTGAGTCTCTCGCGGGGCGAATCGAGATCCTCGAACTCCCAGGACTCGGCGCTGCGGACCTCGCTGGGGACAGTGACCTCGTGTGGCTTCGCGGCGGGTACCCGCGCGCGGCACTGGCGGAGAGCGATAGCGAGGCGAGCCGGTGGCTTCGCTCGTACCTTCGAACCCTGGCGACACGCGACTTGCGTGAGTTCGGACTCTCTCTGCCGGCAGCGACGATCGAGCGCTTCCTCGCGCTTGTCGCGCATCACCAGGCGAATCTCTGGAATGCCGCGACCGTGGCGCGCGCCCTCGACATCAGTGAGAGCACGGTGCGGCGGTACCTGGACGGTTTGACCGACGCGATGCTCATCAGGCAGCTTCAGCCGTGGCACGCCAACGAGGGCAAGCGACTCGTTCGCCGACCCAAGGTGTTCTACCGAGACACGGGTCTGCTGCACACGCTCTGGGGCGTGTCCACCCACGAGGCACTCCTGCAACACTTCGGGATCGGTGCGTCGTGGGAGTCCTATGTCATCGACGAGATCTTCCGAAGGTCGCCTGAGGCGCGCCACTACTTCTGGCGGACGAGCAATGGCGCCGAACTCGACCTGGTTGTTGAGGAGCCGTCGGGGCGACGAACCGCCTTCGAGATCAAGCGGGCTGACGCGCCGCGCCTCACTCCGTCGGTGAAGGCGGGCCTTGAGGATCGGCAACTGCGGCTGGACCGCGTCCGGATTGTGTACCCGGGAGCCACGGAGTATCAGTTGGGGACGCATGCGGCGGTCGTGCCGTTGAGTGACCTGCTTCGGTTGCCGACGATCGCCGACTTGGGGTGAGTAACGGGACTCGAACCCGCGACATCCTGGACCACAACCAGGTGCTCTACCAGCTGAGCTATACCCACCATCGCTGCCGTCACTGACGGCTGGCCAAGCTTAGCCGGTCGCGGGCGGTGCGAGGAAATCCGACGACGAGGGACGACACGAGCTTGCTCGTGATCGGACCGAGAAGGAAGG